>CACGUE010000005.1 GCA_902576115.1 uncultured Pelagibacteraceae bacterium | reverse complement strand
GATCCAAAAGCGGATGTAAGAAAGAGATTGTTAGTTGCTAGAGCACTTCTAATAGTTATTGGTGCTGCTGGAGCATACATTGCATCAATGAGGATCACTAGTATCCTTGGTGCAGTTGCTTGGGCATTTGACTTTGCAATGTCAGGATTGTTCTTCCCATTAATACTTGGTGTATGGTGGAAGAGAGCAACAAGACAAGGAGCAATAGCAGGTATGATAGCGGGTCTTGCATCAGGAACAGCTTATCTAATTTATGTGTATCCTAAGTTTATGGGTAATGCACCTTGGTTAGGTATTGACCATTTACGTTTCGGTATAATCGGAGCGTCGGTCTGTTTAGTTGTAATGGTTGTAGTAAGTTTAATGACTGAAGAGCCAGATAAAGCTACACAGCAAATGGTAGACGAAGTTCGTGTTCCATCAGGTAAGACAATACTTGGTAAGCAACACTAAATTAAACTTTATTGGGGGCGATATTCGCCCCCATCTTTTCAGAAAATGCCAATATATATTTTAGTAATAGACTACATTTTGGGTATCATCATGTGGACTTTAATTGGAAGATCCGCAATGAATATTTTTCAAAAAGAAGATTCTGAATTCTTTTTTATGAAAGTATTTGTAAAATACACAAATCCAATAATTAAAATTTTTAAATTCATAACTCCTAGTTTCATTATAGGACCATTAGTTCCACTTTATGTAGCGTGGTTTTTTTATATGTTTAGATTTTATTTAATGCCCTATTTAATGGGTTATTCTGTTATGGGAATGTTGTCGTTTCCATTAGAAAGTGAAATAGCTGCAGAAATTTATAAAATATTTGGTAAATAATAATTCAAATATATCGAAAAATTGATAGTACTAGTTTTTATTTATTAATGAAAAATATACAAATTTCGCCTTCAATACTTTCTGCAGATTTTAGCCAGTTAGGCGAGGAAATTAAAAGATTAGAAGATGGTGGCGCTGACTTAATTCATGTCGATGTAATGGATGGACATTTTGTTCCGAACATCACAATAGGCCCCCCAGTGATAAAAACTTTAAGAAATTATACAAAATTACCCTTTGATGTACATTTGATGATCTCGCCGGTTCATAAATATATTAAAAATTTTGCTGAAGCAGGATCTGATATAATAACAATTCATCCTGAAGCAACTGATAATTTAATTGAGTCAATTCAACTTATAAAGCAATTAAAGAAAAAAGTGGGAGTATCTTTAAATCCAAATACGGAAATAAATATCATAGAAAAACTTTTAAAAGATATTGATTTAGTTTTAATCATGAGTGTACATCCAGGATTTGGTGGTCAAAAATTTATGCCAGAGGTAATTGAAAAAATTAAAAAACTTTTTCAAATTAAAAAAGATAATAAATTAAACTTTGATATTGAAGTTGATGGTGGAATTAACTTTTCTAATTCAAAGGAAGTTATATTGGCAGGAGCAAATATATTGGTTTCAGGAACAACTATATTTCATGAAAATAATGGCGATATTAAAAAAAATATAGAAACGCTAAGATCAATGTAAAATGTATTTAAAAAATTCTTTATCTTTTATAAATGAATTTTTTAACGCATCCAAAAATCAAATAAGAAAATTATACTTAAAATCAAATTTTTATAATAATAAAATTTCAAAAATTGAAATAAGTAATATTACATATAGACCAAGTCTAAGCATTCTGAGTTGCTTAGTTAAATATGACAAAAAAAAAATTAAAATTGATGAATTAGATAAAGATAATATATGGGAAAATAAGTTATTGAGTGGGCATAACTTATATAAACTTAATAATTTTTATTGGTTGTTTAGTATAGATTTAAAATCTTCACCAAATATTACACAATCAATAATTATTAAATGGATTGAAAAAAATCAAAGTTACAATTCATTAACATGGCAAATCGATATTTTATCGAAGAGAATAATATCTTGGATTGCAAACTCTAAATTATCTTACGATGAAAGTGACGCTAAATATAAGGATAAATTTAATTTTTCTGTAAACAAGCAAATTAATCATTTAATAAATGAAATAAGCAAATCCCAATCTGTTAATGATAAATTATTAGGATGTACTGCAATAATAATTACGGGATTATCATACGAAAATGAAAAATTTTTAAATTATGGATTAGAATTACTTAGAAAAATTATTATCAATTCTTTTGATGATGAGTATTTTCCAAAAACAAGAAGTATTAGGCAATTAAATTTTTATTTAAAATATTTTGTTCTTGTTAGAGAAATATTAAAGGAGTCTTTTAATGATATACCTGAGTACCTTGATGAAATAATTTTCTATCTTGGAAAATCTTATTCTGTTTTTTCTAAAATCGAACAAAGTTTACTATTCAATGGGAATCATCAAAATGATTTAAAGGAATTTAATAAATATCTTTCGCTTTATAAATATAAGTTTGAAAATTCAAATAATGAAGTAGGAGGATATGCTATATTAAAAAACAAAAATTGCATTCTTGCAATGGATGTTGGAAATTCACCGCAAAAAACATTTTCATATAACTATCAAAGTGGAGCTCTTTCATTTGAATTCTTATACAAAGGTAAAAAACTTATTTCTAATTCTGGTTACTTTCAGGATTATAAAAATAAATTAAATCTAATTTCAAAATCTACTGCTGCTCATTCTGCACTTATAATTGATAATCATTCAAGTTGTTCGTTTAGAAACAATGGAAACTATAAAACATTAGAAAATGGTTTAAAAATTAGTGATAAAAATATTGTTAATGAAAAGAACTATTGGTTAATCAAAGCATCTCATAATGGTTTTTTAAAAAAATTCGGAGTTTTTTATGAAAGATCTATAGAATTTTTTGTTGAAAAAAATAAATTGATAGGAACTGATAAAATAATTTCAAAAAACAAGCTAGATCCGAAAAAATATGATATCAGATTTCATATGGAGCCAGGTGTTAAATTAACAAAAACTTTAGATAACAAAACCATACTAATTGAAATTGAAAATTCTGGATGGAAATTTTCAACTAACTGCGAGATTATAAATATTGAAACGGGTATATATTTCGGTAATAAAAATTTAACTAGTGAAAACCAAAATATATGTTTATCAGGCAAAATAAAAGATATAACTCAGGAAATTAAATGGGCATTCGAAAAAATACAATAAAAATTAAGACTGCTTTAATATCATTGTCAGATAAATCCAGTTTAAGGCCATTATTAAATTTACTAAAAAAATACAAAATAAAAATAATAAGCTCAGGTGGTACATACAAAAAAATTAAAAGTATGGGTTTTAAATGTTTAGAAGTATCTAAATTTACAAATTCAAAAGAGCTGCTGGATGGAAGAGTAAAAACATTACATCCAAAAATTCATTCTGGAATTTTGAATGTAAGGGAGAATAAAAAACATCAAAAAGAAATGAAAATTAACAATTATGAAAATATAGATTTAGTTATTATAAATTTTTATCCGTTTGAAAGGGTTGTGTTAAGCAATTCTGACCATAAAAATGTAATTGAAAATATAGATATTGGAGGACCAACAATGGTTAGATCAGCTGCAAAAAATTATAATGATGTAGTTATCATAACTAATACAAGACAGTATGAAGATTTGGCTATTGAATTAGATAGAAATAAAGGATCTACGAATTTAAAATTTAGGGAAAAATTGGCCGAGAAAGCATTTATGGAAACTGCATATTATGAGTCAAAAATTTTTAATTATTTCAATCAAAGGTCAAAAAACCTTTTCCCAATTAAGAACATTTTTTCTGGAAAGTTAGTTGAGAAGACGAGGTATGGAGAAAACCCTCATCAAAAAGCGGCAATATATTCACAAAATAACAAACAGGAAATTATTCAAATCAGTGGAAAACAACTAAGTTACAACAACTATAACGATCTTTATTCGGCTCTAAGTATATCCAAAACTTTGCCAAGAAATAAAGGTGTAGCAATAATTAAGCATGCTAATCCCTGTGGTGTTTCCATTAATCCAAACAAAATCAAATCTTTTAAAGAGGCTTTAGAAAGTGACCCAATTAGCGCTTATGGTGGTATTGTATCATGTAACTTTAAATTAAATATTAGTTTAGCTAAAGAGATTAATAAAATATTTTTTGAGGTAATAATTGCAAATGGATTTGACAAAAAATCAATCAAACTTTTAAAAAAGAGAAAAAATCTAAGGTTAATTGATTCTAGTAAAGTAGAAAAAAATTTTAAATTTAATTTTATAAATAAATTTAATTCTATTTTAGTTCAAGATCCGGATAATCAAAATTTTTCTAACAAAGATTTTAAAATTGTATCAAAATTAAAACCTACAAATAAAACTTTAAACAAACTTATTTTTGCATTTAATATATGCAGAAGTGTAAAATCGAATGCGATAGTTATTACAAAAGACTACAAGACAATAGGCATAGGTTCTGGTCAACCAAGTAGGTTAGATAGTTGCAAAATAGCAATTGATAAAATGAAAAAGTTTCAGAAAATAAGCGACAGTGATGAAATCTTAGCAGCATCTGATGCGTTCTTCCCGTTTGTGGATGGTATAGAAAAATTAGTTCAAGCAGGTGTTTCGGCAGTCATTCAACCGTCGGGTTCAAAAAATGATAAAGAAATTATTAAATTTGCTAATCAAACAAATACTATTTTAGTATTTTCCAAAACAAGACACTTTAATCACTGATCAATTTATCTTATCTATTTTAGCAGCTAAAATAAAATCACTTTCAGCAAGCCCTTTAATTGCATGAGTAAATATTTTAATTCTTGCATAGCCCCATCCAAACCAAATATCAGGGTGATGTCCCTCTGTTTCAGCAATTTCTCCAACTTTATTCACAAATTTTTGACTTTGTAAAAAATCATCAAATTTAAAATTTTTTATCAAATGAAATCCATCGATTTTATCCTCTATAACTTCCCATCCATCAACTTGTTTTAAATATTTATGAATTTCTTCTGCGTTAAATGGCGGGATGTTACCTTCGCATGGGATACATTTTTTACTTGCTAAATCACTCATAATATAATTCCTTCAATGGAGCGGGCAATGGGACTTGAACCCACGACCTTCTCGTTGGCAACGAGACGCTCTACCACTGAGCTATGCCCGCTTATTCTTACATAACAAAACTAAAAGCTTTTTTTGAATTTAGCAAGTGATTAAATAGTTAAATGCGACTACGAATCATTTCTGTATAGTTGTAACCTTGAAAAGAATTATTATAATTAAGATATGAAACTCGAAGAATTACCGAAAACTATACCAATTTTCCCTTTATCAAATTTTATAATGTTTCCTGGTACAACTGTTCCACTAAATATTTTTGAGCCTCGATATTTACAAATGGTAAATGATAGTATGAAAAAACATAGGATGATTGGAATGATACAGCCAAAAAAAACAGGGTCTTTGAAAAAACCTGATTTATATGAAATAGGATGTATTGGAAAAATCACAAGTTTCAATGAAACAGAAGACGGTAGAATACTTATTATTTTAAACGGGATTTGTAGGTACAAAATTAACTCAGAGTTAAATACCGACAAAATGTATCGTGAGTGCAATGTTCGATACGATCATTTTTCAAAAGATATAATGCAAAAAAGTAACGAAGTTAACTTTTCAGACTTAAGCTTAATTATGAAGAACATGAGAACATTTTTCAAAAAACAAGGGTATATTGTGAACTTAAAAGACTTAGAAAAGAAGGATCTCAGCCAAACTCTTAATGATTTATCAATGGCATCACCCTTTTCATTAGAAGAAAAACAAATATTATTAGAAAGTCTTGATATAAATGTAAGAAAAGAAAAGATGGAACAAATTCTAAATAATTATATTAAAGACGAATTCGAAAATACAACTCTTCAGTAATTTACAAATTAAATCCTTTATCAGATAAAATATTAGAATACTTTTTAAAAATAGAATTTTTATTTAGAATACTAAAAACTGGTTTTGAAATTGAATTATTAATATTACTATCTAATCTAAAAAATTCATATATACCATCGATAGCTTTTCCATAAAGATAATTAAGGTGTTTTGTAGAATTCTGGAAATCTTCGGCAACTGAGATATCTATCGGAAGACCTAAAGATATTCTTTCATTTACTAATCTTGAGATTATTTTAATATCTCTAATTGTCATGTTAAATCCTTGCCCTGCAAGGGGATGAATGCGATGTATTAAATCGCCAAAAGCGAGGATATTATTATAAGTATAATTTCTAAGCATTTCAAAACTAAGACTAAAATTTTCAATTTTATTTATTTTAGCAAATGAGTAGAAAGAATTATATTTTTTAAATATATCGACGATTTTCTCATCATCTATTTTCACTCCCTTATAAGAAAAAACTATTGAAGTTTTGGTATTAGATAATGGCAGAAAAGCTAAGGGACCAAATTTTGTAAAAACTTGAATAGCGATATCATTATCTTTACGACTATGATTTATTATAAATGTGTACGCTCTACTTCTGTAATTTTTTTTTATTTTATTTGTAAAAAATTTATTTGAAATAAAATTTTTATTTTCACTGTTAATAACTAAATCATATTTTTTAATTTTATTTAGAATAAATGAACTAGACGTATCTAAATGATGTAATTTTATAAATTTTGATTTTTTTATTTTTTTTAAAAAAATTTCATTTAATTTCGAATAAGATACTAAATTAAAAACCTCTTTATTTTTTTTTATAAAATTAATTATCTCTTTAGATTGTGAATCTTCTGTAAAAATTTTAATTTCTTTACTTTTCCAAGGTATAATGCTTGATTTTGTAACAAATTTTAAATAATCAAAATTTTCGCTTGATAATGCTATTGTTCTATTTGTTTTTATGTTTTGAAACTTTTTATTTAAATATATGTCAACATTGAGTTTTTTTTCCTCAAAAACGCTAGCGAGAATCAAATTTGTTAAATTTTGGCCTATAAGACAAATTTTCATAACAAAATAATTTTAACAATAAAAATTAAATGATACAAAGTGACAAATGCAGTTTTGATTCATGATATTTAAAAATTATATCAATAAAATAAACGATTTTATCATAAGGAGATTGGCCGAATTAGTTGGTATTTTTCTGGTGGTTGCCTCTATATTACTTTTTATATCTTTAATTAGCTATTCACCAGAAGATCCAAATTTTATATTTCCAGAAAATCAAGAAATAAGAAATTTACTTGGATTTAGGGGAAGCTTCATCGCTGATATATTTTTTCAATCAATTGGTATAATATCACTTTTAATTCCTTTTTCTCTTCTATTTACTGGAGTTTCAATAACAATTAACAAAAAATTTGTTATTATTATAGAAAATATTTTTTTCATAATTCTTTACATTATTATTGCAACTTTTTTCTTTAGTATTTTTCATAAGGAAACCTATTGGTTAATAGTAAATGGAAACAATGGTTTTGTTGGCGATTTAATGTCAGAAACGGTAATTGCAGATTTTTTGAAAATTAATCAGACAGTGAGTTACTATTTATTATTATTTTTTATTTTATTATTTTTTTTGCTAAGCAGTAATTTCAAAATTTCTCATATTTTAAGTTCTTTCACTATGATAAAAAAACTGTTTTCATCAAAAAAGGACAATTTAATTTCTCAAGAAAATACTTTAAAAGAAAATACTATAATTGAAAAATCTAAGGAACCTCCTGTTCAAAAAGATTTATTTTCTAATAACAAATCAATTTTAAGTGATGTAAGAATTAAATTACCTTTAATTGATTTTTTAAAAAAACCAGAAAAAGGCTCCAATAAAAAAGATGATATTAAAATAGATGCAGAAGGTTTAGAAAAAATACTTCTAGATTTTGGTGTTGAAGGAAAAATAAAAAAAATAAGTCATGGACCCGTTGTTTCTCTCAATGAATTTGAGCCTGCAGCTGGAGTTAAAGTTTCCAAAATAATAAATTTAGCAGAAGATATAGCTAGAAATACAAGTTCAGAGTCTGCAAGAATAGCCACAATACCTGGGAGTAATACTGTTGGTATTGAACTACCAAAGATATCCAGAGAAAATGTTTTTTTAAGAGAAATAATTTCAGATAAGAATTTTAAAAAAAGAGAAATTAAATTACCTATTGCTCTTGGTAAAAGTATATCTGGAGAACCGATAACTAGTGATTTAAGTTCAATGCCTCATTTATTAATTGCGGGAACTACTGGCTCAGGGAAATCAGTATGTATTAATACAATTATTCTATCACTCATTTACAAACATACACCTGACGTCTGTAAATTCATTTTGATCGATCCAAAAATGCTTGAACTTTCGACCTATGAAGGGATACCGCATCTATTATGTCCTGTTATTACTGAAGCAAAAAAAGCAGCATCTGTTTTGGGTTGGGTAGTTAAAGAAATGGAAAGTAGATACAGGTTAATGACAAAAGTGGGTGTGAGGAACATTGATGGATATAACGAGAAGCATAAAGTTAAGATGCCTTATATTGTTGTAATAGTTGATGAAATGTCAGATCTTATGTTGGTAGCTGGAAAAGAAATTGAAAACTATATTCAAAAATTATCACAAATGGCTAGAGCGGCTGGAATTCATATAATTATGGCCACACAGAGGCCGAGCGTAGACGTAATAACTGGAACAATAAAAGCTAATTTTCCTACTCGTATTTCATTCCAAGTAACCTCTAAAATTGATAGTAGAACAATTTTAGGTGAGCAAGGAGCTGAGCAACTCTTAGGGAAAGGAGACATGCTATATATGTCTTCAGCAAATAGAATCACAAGGATACATGCACCCTATGTTTCAGAAATTGAAATAGATAAAGTAAATAACTTTTTGAGAAATCAGGCAGAGCCAGATTATGTTGATGAAATTTTGAATTTTGCTGACGAGAAAGAAGTTGGTGAAAAAAATAAAGATAATTCTGATACTGATGAATTGTATAATGAAGCATTAGAAATAATTAAATCAGAAAGAAAAGCATCTACCTCATTTTTGCAAAGAAAATTACAAATAGGGTATAATAGAGCTGCGAGGATCATTGATCAAATGGAATTAAATGGTGAAGTAAGTAAAGCTAATCATGTAGGTAAAAGAGAAGTTTTAAAATAGTGAAGTATTTAATTTTTATTTTAATTTTTTTTTATCCATTAAATATTTTTGCTTCATCAAAACAATTAATAAAAAATAAATTAGAAGAGACGGATAATATATCTTTTAAGTTTATACAAAAAATTGGAAAAAAGACTGAACAAGGAGAATGTATAATTTCGTATCCAAAAAAAATTTTTTGTAAATACGATGATATTTATAATAAAGTTTTAGTATCTAACGGAAAATCACTTGTAATTAATAGCAAAAAAATTACAAATTATTTAAGATATCAACTTAAAGATACCCCTCTTGATTTAATTCTAGATAAAAAATTTCTTCTTGATAAGTTAGATAATATAGAAATAATTCGAGAAAATGATGAGACATTTTCTTTTGAAATCATACATAATAACAATTTATTAAATATTTTTTTTGATAAAGATAGTTATGATATTAAAGGATGGACAACGACTGATGTTTATCTAAATACAGTTGAAACGAAATTGCTTAATATAGAAACAAATAAGATGATTGATAAAAAATTATTTAGAGTTCAAAATTATATTAACTAATATCTAAATTAATTGTTTCAGACTTAAATATTTTCATACCTCTACCCAAATAGTTTTTTAATGCATGTTTATGGTCTAGAGAGCAAGTGTGTAACCAAACTTTTTTGGTATTTTTTCTAAACCCTAACTTCAAAGCCTCAGATAAAAGATAGCCACCATATTTTTTGCCTATAAATTCTTCTAGAATACCAAAATAGGCAACTTCACATTTTCTTGTACTTGGATGAAACAAAAGCTCAAAAAAACCAATTAAATTTTCATTTTCAGAAAGTATATAAGTCTCTAAATTTGAATTATTGGTATAATCCATCCATTTAGTATCATTCCAAACTAATCTATCGATCCAACGATAACTTTTACCAATGTTCTTATAAAAAAATTTATTGATTTGAAAATCTGGAGGATTTTTTTTTTCTATCTTGCAGGAATTTTGGGGCTTTTCAGATAAATTAATTTTATCTGGTGAGTCAATCTCTAAATATTTTCTATCAACTCTAGTTATCACAAAACCATTTTTCCAACTTTTTCTCCTCCAAATAAATGAAAATGCAAATGCGGGACTTCTTGACCACCGTAATCACTTATATTGGCGAGAGCTCTATAACCTTTACCATCTATGGATGAGATGCCTAATTTTTTTGCAACGTTAGTAACACCTTTCATCAATCCTATTATTTCTTCGTTCGATGCATTCGTACTAAAATCATCTAAGTCAATATATTTTCCTTTTGGAATAACTAGGGCATGAATTTTTTTTTGAGGATTGATGTCATAAAATGATAACACAAAATCATCTTCATAAATTTTATTACAAGGTATTTCACCTCTTAAAATTTTAGCAAATATATTATTCTCATCATATTTCATAGATTATCATTTATCTCTCAAAGGTTTTCCAGTTATATCTGTAGTGAAGTATTGATAAAACATAACAGATATAACTTCAATATTTTCCATCATTCTCACAATATCAAAACTTAAATCAGCTTTTTTACAATTTAATTCTCTAAAATAATATACTCTCGTATTTCCCAATGAAATATCAATCTCTTTACTCAGTTCCTCAATTATATTACTTTTTTTTTTGATAACGTAATTATAACTGCATACATTGGCAGTAGCCCAAGTAAGTATGCTAAATATTATTGCAGCAATAATTAAAGACAACTTTAACATTTATTAATTATTTAAATAATACTTAATAATTTATTGGCGAGTCAATAAAGACCCATTCATTCTTATCATTACCATTATTGTCACCTATATTTGATAGTATTGCTGTTTTATTTTCACCGCCTAAATTAAAAAACATAATTTCACCTTTCTGAACATAAGTGTTAGAGAGAGTTTTGGTACCCCCTCTAGTAATATTAAATGAGCTTGTAACCGCTTTTGATGCAATTGCATTATTCCCATTGTAAGGATTTTTAAAGTCTCCATTGTTATAAAAGAAATGGCTTGCTGCATATGCCAATGCTGTACCATCATCTGAGCATTTTATAAAATACCTAAAATTACTACTATCATTATTTAAATACATGCCATTATTGTAATTTCCTTGATAGGCTGAACAAACTTTTGTTGATTCTGCACCTAGCCAACTAGATAGAGTTTTAAGGTTTTGTTTAGCTGTCTTTATTTTAGCTCCTTTGGTATAGCCACTGTAAGCAACTACACCAACTGCAGCTAAAATACCAATAATTGCTACGACAACAAGTAATTCAATTAAAGTGAAACCTTTTTGTTTCATTATTTAATTGTTATATCTTTACTACAAAGATGATTTGGAACAGTACACATAGTTCCTGTACAAGGAGTTGTAATACAAGTCATAACTTTAATTGTAGTTCCGGGTGACCGCATCCTGTTAAATCCAACATCAGTGTCGTTTGAAACACCTCCACCATGAGTTACCGCTTTTTCTGAACTATTGTATGGATTTTTAAAATCTGCTAGTGCCTTTTCGGTTGCTTTTGCAACAACATCTTTCCAGTCAGCTTGACTTTGTTTTGAACAATCTAATTCACCGCTCATTGCATTAGATTCCCCCAATGTACATTTCATGGATTCGCTCATAATGTATTTAACAATTGCATTATGATTGGACTTTGCTGCAGATTTCTTTGCACCAGAAGTATATCCACTATAAGCAACTACACCTACGGCAGCCAATATACCGATTATTGCTACTACAACTAAAAGTTCGATTAAAGTAAAACCTTTATGCATCATTTTAGAATATATCTTAATAAATTTTTAAATTTTTGCATTGTTAAAATATATGCAACTAATAAGATAATATTTTAAAAAAGAGAGGAAAAATGAATACATTTAAATCAATTTATAAAGCTATTATTAGCTTAACATTTATTTTTTCATTTGTTCTTACTTCAACAGCTGCTTTCTCGGAAATAGTTGGACGTTTATCTGTTCACTGGAGCCCTAAGCACCATAGTGCAAAACATGCACAAATATTTGCTGATGAAGTTAATAAAAGAGCAAAAGGAAAACTAAAAATAGAAGTTTATCCATCTAAACAATTATTTGGAATTAGAGAAGTGATGGGAGCAGTAACTTCTGGTGCAGTTGAACTTGGAGGAATTGTTGGTGTGGTAAGTTTTCCACCAATAAATAAAAATTTTAATGTTGCCTCATTTCCAGGATTATTTAATTCATGGGAACAACAAAGAGGTTTTTTTCAAAATTCTCCTAAAGGAAAAGAAATTTGGGGTGAGTTAACTAAAAAGACTAATTCAACATTAGTAATGTACAACCCAGTTGGACCAGTAATGACTTTTTCAAGTGCGAAAGAGTTAACAGGCATTGATGCTATGAAAGGTCTAAAAGCTAGACGACTTTTAAAAAGTGAAGAGCCAATGTGGGATGCTTTAGGAGCAAATAGAGTGTCTTTGCCTACAGGTGAAGTTTATACATCTTTACAAACTGGAATGATTGATACGATTAACAGTCCTCCTGGAAGTATTGAAGCATATAGCTGGTGGGAATTTTTAAAATACGCTCAAAAGCCATATCAATATTATGCTGATGCATATATTATGGCTAACTCAACTTGGTTCAATAGTTTGTCTACAGATTTACAAAAAATCATAATGGATGTTGGTAAAGAAATTGGAAAAAGATCAACAGATCTAATTATGGATACTGGAGAAAGTACTCTTAAAAAATTCCAAGAAAGAGGTGGAGTTGTTACTACACTTTCAGGGGCTGAAAAAGCTAAATTTGATAAGCTTATGAAAGATGAAGTAATGCCAGCAATGGCCAAAATGATTGATGCTGACGCTTTAGAGGCGGCACAAGCATATGCTAAAAGTAATTAGAAGAAGTTAAACTTTTTCTAAAAAAGATTATGAGGGCATTGCGAGCTATTAATAATTTGCTAGCAAAAGCTGTAATTTCGCTCGCAATGTTCATCGTCTTTTTAATGGTGGCAGCTTTAGCATTAAGTGCCACAACAAGATTTATCACAGGTACAGGATTTGCATGGTTTATAGAATTACCACCTGTAATGGTAAGTTGGTTGGTATTTCCATTGCTAGGTCCTTTACTAAAACAAGGACAACATATTAAAGTAGATTTTCTAAGTCATTATTTATCTGAAAAATCAAAAAATATTATTGGCACAATTGTAAATTTAATTGCTCTTATTTCTGCGTGTGTTTTCTTTAAAGCAGGAGTTGATGCAACAACAATGTATTACAATTTAGGACAGATGATGGAATTAGAAATAAATATTCCTATCTGGTGGATGTTTTTAGCATTTCCAGTGGGTTTTTTAATTTTAGCATTAACATCATTAGAGCTTATTTTAGATAATTTTAAAAAACTTTTAGGGAAAGAATAAATGTTTGGATTGGCTTTTATTATTTCTCTTGTTACATTAGTTATATCAGTTCCGATTTTTTTAGTTTTTGGTTTAGGAAGTTCGTTAGCTGCAATTGCAGGATTAAATTTACCTTGGTCAGTTTTGATTCAAGTTTCATTTGGTGCATTAACTAAACATGTTCTTATTGCCGTTCCATTATTTATTTTTACTGGAATGGCTATGTTAAAAGGAGGTGCTGCATCAAGATTAGTTAAATTTACAACAACACTAGTTGGTCATTGGCCAGGCGGCCTTGGTGTTGCAATGGTAATTGCGATGGGTTTCTTCGCAGCTTTTTGTGGATCAATACTTGCAGCAATTACTGCAGTAGGAACTATCATGATGCCAAAGATGATTGAACAAGGTTATCCAACCCCTTTTGTTGTTGTCCTTGCCGCTTCAGCTGCTCTATTGGAGGCATTGATACCTCCATCTAATGCAGCAATATTATTTAGTGCTCTAACTAATGTTCCGGTCTCAAAAACTTTTGCTGCAGGAGTTATTCCAGGCCTAGTTCTACTTGTTTTGATGGTCCTTCTAGTTTTGTTTAAATGCAGGCATATTAGAACAGATGACAAGGCATCATTAAAAGAAAGAATAAGTTCTTTTGTAGCTGCATTACCAGCATTGATCACTCCAGTAATAATTTTGGGTGGAATTTATGCAGGTATACTCACTCCATCTGAATCAGCTGCTGTTGCAGGAGTATATGCAGTTTTAATTGGATTTTTAATTTACCGTGAACTTACTTTTTCATCTTTGATGAGTTGTTTAAGGGAAACAGCTATCATTACAGCTGTAATTTTTGCAATTATAGCAACTGCAACATTCTTAAGTGTAGTTTTAACTTACACTCAGGCTCCTCAAAAAATTATTACATTCTTCACAGATAAAGGTGTGAGTGTAAATCTGTTCTGGATAATGCTTGGAGCAATATGTTTAATTCTTGGAACGTTTATTGAAATTGTTCCTGTATTTTATTTAACTGTTCCAATTTTTGCAGCAATTACATTATCATTTAACCAAAGCTTACTTCATCTTTATGTGGTGTTTGTTGCCTTTGCCGGAATAGGAATGATTACACCCCCCGTATGCGTTGGTATTTATACAGCTGCAGGTGTGATCAAAGAAAATCCAGCCAAAGCTTTTAAAGAGGTTCCTTTATTTACAATCGTTGGAATAATTTATGGAATACTAATGATACTCTTTCCAATATTCTCAACCTGGTTACCTGGTAAATTGTAAATTATTTTTTTATTGTCCAACCATTTTTCTCTAATGCTTTTATTAAATTTTTACGCATCTGATCTCTTGATGTTTTTTGATCACCTATTTTTTCAAAGAATACAGGTTCTAATCCTCTATCCTTTTTAGATTTTAAATAGTTTTTGATTGATTGTATTATTAGTTTCATTTGCCTCCTTTAGCGTTGTGTTTAAAGTCCTAGCAAGTAGAGTTATTTTCTAAATCAGGACTATTTTAAAATTATATTATAAAAATTAAAAAAACAAATATTTAATATTTTCACATAATCAATATGCAATATGTAGAGCGTCACCTTAACAAAAGTTTCAGCTAAATAGCAATTTAAGCAACAAACTAGGTGCTAGATTTGGTAAAACTAAAGATAAATCAAATAGTAAATTTTAGAGATTATTGATAAATTTATTATGATGGAAAAAGAAAAATTAATATTAAAATTAGACTTTGAATCAACTAATGGAAAATATATTAAAAAATATAACAACAATTACGAAATATCTATTAAAAACTTAAAAGTAAATTATGGTGATAAGATAAAAGTTCATAGAAATAACGTTTTAGATCTTAATTCTAAAGATGAATATTTAGTGGTTTTAGAATGCATCAACCAATTACTTAAAATTGGTTATAATCCTGAAGATATAGAGATTGAAAAACAATATAAATTTGGAAGACAATATAAGTCCTATTGTGATGTTTTAGTAAAAAAGAATAATAAAACATATTTAATAATAGAGTGTAAAACTTTTGGCAAAGAGTATATTCGCGCAAAAGAGCTAACAATAAAAGATGGTGACCAAAGCTTCAGCTACTTGAGGCAAGAGCCTGACGTTAAAGTTGTATCACTTTATACCTCAAAACTAAAAGAAGATAAACTTGTTAGAAATTATGATTTTATTAGAGTTAAAAAGGAGTGGAAAAAATTATCCCATGAAGACTCTTTCAAAGATTGGGATAAAAGTTTTGAAAAAAAAGGATTACTTGAAGACAATGCTAAACCGTATTCAAGTGATAAAGGAAATTTAACATATAATGATTTAAAAAATTTAAATGAGACTGAGGGTGGGTTCATTTTCAACTTGTTTGCAGAAATTTTAAGAAGAAATGTAATATCTGATAAATCAAACGCTTTTAACAAAATATTTAACTTGTTTATTTGTAAAATTGTAGATGAAGACAAAAAATCAGCAAGTAAAGACTCTGATTTAGATTTTCAATGGAAATCTGATACCGATGATCCTAAATCTTTCTTACTAAGATTGGAAGAACTATACTCAAAGGGTTTAAAAGATTACATAGATGTATCTACTTTTAAATTCTCTAATGATTATGATGATATAAAAATTAAATTAAGTAATAATTTTAACTTTAAAGATGTTTATAATGATGAAACTTTTATTGAAAATTTTGATATTGTAAAACAAGTTGTGCAATTATTGCAAGAATTTCAAATTAACTACAGCTCAAAACATCAATACGTTGGTGATTTTTTTGAAAGTTTATTAAACCATGGTGTAAAACAAGAAGCAGGACAATTTTTTACTCCAACTGTTTTAGCAAGATTTATTTGCAAATCATTGCCTATAGAAAAATTAATTGAAAAAAAAAATGAAAAAGAAGAAATATATTTTTTTCCTTATGTAATAGATTATTCCTCAGGAGCTGGTCATTTTTTGACAGAAATAATGGATGAAATTAATATGTATTTTTCAAAATTTGACGCTGAAATAATCAAAAGTGGACGAAGAGGAAGAGACGAATTTGTTTCACACAAAAATAATTATCTTTGGGCAAAAGAATATGTTTATGGTATAGAGAAGGACTATAGGTTAGCAAAAACTACTAAGATAAGCTCTTTTTTAAATGGTGACGGTGACGCAAATATTTTTCCTTGCGATGGTCTCGATAGTTTTTTTAAATCAAAAGTCTATAAGAAAAAATTAAAAAATAATGAGGAAAGTCAAGACAATTCAAACTTTGATATAATAGTCGCCAACCCTCCATTTTCAGTTCAATCATTTCAAAATTCTCTTCCTCATGCTAAAAAAGATTTTAATCTATTTAAATTTCTGTCTGATAAAAGCAAAGAAATTGAATGTTTGTTTATTGAAAGAACAAAACAATTAATTTCAAAATATGGTGTTGCAGGAATTATAATACCAACTTCAATTTTTATTAACGATAGTCCTTTACATAAAGAAACAAGAAGAATTTTATTAGAAAATTTTGATTTACAATCAATTGTGATGCTTAACTCAGAAGCTTTTATGGAATCTACTCAATCAACATGTGTATTGTTTATGTCAAAAAAAGAAATTTCTTTATCGACAGATCCAAAAGATTATATACAAGAATTTTATCCAAATATTAAAAATTCTAAAGAATTTCAAAATATTTTACAAAAAATTGATCCTGATAATTTAGATATATTTGCTTTTTATAAAGAATATGAAAATTTCGATAAACTGAGTGGACAAGAAAAAATTGATAAAATCAAAAAGAATGAAAATGATAAAATTCAATGTTTTAATTGGATTAAAGATAAAGACATAATAATTGTTGATACTGACTTAGGAGATCATAAAAAAACTAAGAGATTATTAGGTTACGAATTTAGAAAAAGACGAGGCCAAGAAGGTATCAAAATTTACAAAAAAAATGGAAAACTTTTCAATGGCCTATTCAATGAAGAAGATCTTTTAGATAAAAGTAAAATTAATTCTTATATTTTGAATAAATTTGAAAATAATAAAAATTATAAGAATATAAATCCTAATATTAAAAATTATCTAAAAATAAAAAAAATATCTGATTTAATAAAATTTGACACTTTAGATTTTGACTATAAATTGATAATAAAGGAGCCAATCAATATAATTTCAAGTTATGAAAAAATAAAAATTAAAAATCTAAATAATAGTAAAATAAATAATTTAAAAATTGAAATTGAGAAAGGAAGTTCAGCTCCTGAAGATGAATATTTTATTAACGGAAAATATCAATTCGTGAGAGCAAAAGACCTTAATAATATTGATGATAATGGCTTTATTAAAACTAAGAATGATGATTGTTTAACCGACATAGCTTTAAAAAAATATAATTTAAAAAAATTTAAATCAGGCACTATATTGTTTCCTACAAGTGGACAGGCAATTAATACTAACAATATAGGGATTTTAAAAAACGATTCTTATGTTGTTCAACATCTAACGGGAATTTATATTAATGATGAAAAAATAAGAATGTTTATTTATGATTTTTTGAAATATTTTAAGACCAGCAATTTAAAAGAGGCTGACCAAGGGTATCCAACCATTAAACCTTCTCTAATTTACAATTTGGAGTTACCCATACCAAACAAAGACCAAAAGATTCTTTTTAATGAGATTGAGAAGCACTCAAAAAAAAGAGACTCTATTTACAAAAATGAAAATAATATTAGAAAAAGAGATTCAATGCTTAATAATCTAATAATTGAAACGTGTAAAATTTCAAAAGAAGATATTAAGTAAAATTAAAAAAAACTTTTCACCAAGCTTAGTATTTTTGAGATAAAAAAAAGTTTTAGGTTGTGTGAATAATGGTTTTTTATGAATTGATATCTAATTTTTTCTAGATTTTAATTCATCCATCACTTCTTCAATTTTTATGTCACTTTTTTCAAGGTACATGATTAAATGATACAAAACATCTGCTGCTTCATGGATTTTATTTGAGTCTTGTTCTACAGCTTCTATAAGTTCATTAATTTCTTCTAGGACTTTTTCTTTTGCTAAAGATTTATCTTCTAAAAGCTTATTAGTGTATGAACCTTCAACAGGATTATTTTTTCGCTCTCTTGCAAGGGTAACGAGATCTTCTAATATCTTTAACATTCTAAATCCTAACAGGTATATCTTTTGAAGCCAAATATTGCTTAGCTTCATTTACTGAATAAGTACCATAATGGAATATAGATGCAGCTAAAACAGCACTAGCTCCTGATTTTATTCCATCTACTAAGTGATCTAAAGTTCCAACTCCACCTGATGCAATAACTGGAATATTGACCATGGATGATATCTTTTGCATTAATTCAATATCGTATCCAGATTGAGTTCCATCTTTATCCATAGAGGTCACTAATAACTCTCCAGCACCACATTTTTCCATTTTAGAAGCAAATTCTAATGCATTTATGCCAGTTGGATTTCTTCCCCCATGAGTAAAGATTTCCCATCCATCATCTTTTCTTTTTGCATCAATTGCAACAACAATGCACTGAGAGCCAAATTTTCTAGAACTATCTTCAACAACTTTTGCATTTTGAACAGCTGCTGTGTTTATGGAAACTTTATCAGCTCCGCAATTAAGTAATTTATTTATGTCATCAACACTTCTAACTCCCCCACCAACTGTTAAGGGCACAAAACATTTCTTAGAAGTTTTTTCTACCACTTCATAAATGGTATCTCTATTTTCATTTGAAGCAGTAATATCTAAAAAGCAAATCTCATCAGCACCACCATCACTATAAATTTTTGCTTGTTCAACAGGATCTCCTGCATCTTTTAGGTCAACAAAGTTGATTCCTTTTACAACACGACCATTTTTAACGTCTAAACAAGGAATAATTCTATTTTTAAGCATCTATTTCTTTTACGAGTTCATCTAACTTTATATCTCCATCGTATATAGCTTTTCCAACTATAACACCTTCAATATTATTTAAATTTTTAGCCTTTTTAATATCTGTAATTGATGAAACACCACCAGATATAACTACCGGACAATTAGAAATATTCGCGATTTTTTGTGTTTCTTCAAAATTTGGACTTTGCTTTGTTCCGTCTCTATTAATATCTGTATAAATAATCCTGCTAACTCCATAATCATTTACCTTCTTTAAATATTCAGTTGTTAGTTTGTCAGACTCTTCAGTCCATCCTGAAATCGCAAGATGTCCATCTTTTGCATCTAAACCTAATGCAACTTGGTTTTGAAATTTATTACAAGCATCTTCTAAAAATCTTCTATCTTTTATAGCAGCACTTCCCAAAATTACTTTTTCAACACCAGCATCAATATATTTTTGAATAGTTTCAAAATTTCTTACTCCGCCTCCTATTTCTATTTTGAGGTCGAATTTTCCAATAATATCTTGAATAATATCAATATTAATTGGCTCGCCGGTTAATGCACCGTCCAGATCAACAATGTGTAAATTTTTAAATCCATTTTGTTTATATTTTCCAGCTTGCTCTACAGGAGACATTTCATATTCAGTTTTATTTTCAAAATCTCCTTTGATTAATCTAACACATTTTTTATCTTTAATGTCTATTGCTGGAAAAATTTTCATTTCAATTTAGGATTTTTTTCTTTGCTTTTTCAAATTCCTCTTTGGTTAGGACACCCGATTTATATAAACTATTTAACTGCTCTAACTGCTCAACAATATTAGAATTTATATCATTACTATTATTTATATTTACTTTATTGATTTTAATATCATTGAAAGAGTTTTTTTTCATTTTATCAAATTTAGAATTAAATTTTGAGCAATTTACATAACAAGCTGAAATTAACATAATTGCCTTATCATTATGCTCTGTTAAAAAAAGATTTAAATCTATATCTAATCTCATAGGACCGAATATGTAAATAAAATCACCAGCAGATCTTAAATATAATTGATTATTTTTATTTTTTGATATTTTAAATTTTGATAAATTTATTGTCATATCTTCATTAATTGGAATACTTTTATTATTACCAGATAAGCTTGTAATCATTTTTCTAATCTCTTTTGTTTGTTCAGCCAATTCAGAAGAATTCATCTGATTTAATTCATCTATAATTCCTGAAAAATCGTTGTCTGAAAAAGTTTTTTTTAAATTTTGGTCTGAAAATATCACATAAGATATAAAGTCAATTTTCTCTTTTTTCATTATCTTTTTTACTTCTGACATTACCCACTTAGAGGCTTGGACCTCATCTTTAAAATTCTTTTTTTCCATTTTTTTCATGATTGATTTTGCATATTGATTATTCATGACATCTTCACCATTTAAAATAGCTCTTTCTAAATCAACATATTTTTTAGGCCCCATAAGATACATTTTGATATTTACTGAATTCATAAACTCCTGGAAAAAATCTTCAACTTCATCATTCGTATACTCAATGTAAATATGGCTTTGAGGAACATCAAAGTTAATATCTTGAATATTAATATTTTTAGAATTTGCACTACCAATAATTAGAATTGTCACAAAAATAATATAATTAATTAATTTCATGTTCTATAAATTTATAAAATTATCAATTATTTTAAGACCAGTTTTATCACTTTTCTCCGGGTGGAACTGTGTTCCAAATATATTTTCTTTTTCAATAGCACACACAATATTTGATGAATAATCAGTTGTAGCAGCGGTGACTGAATTATCATTTGGAATAAATTCATAGCTGTGGACGAAATACATATGTGAGTTATTTTCTATATCTTTAAAAATTTTACTTTCCTTAACAATATTTATTTGGTTCCAACCAATATGTGGAAGTTTATATTTTCCATTTTGATTATCAATTTTAGATACTTTTCCTGAAATCCATCCTAAACCTTTGGTTTCAACTTCTTCATATCCAACATCTGCAAACATTTGAAGGCCTACACAAATACCAAGAAGTGGTTTTTTAGTATATAACGTAAACTCACTTAAAGTATCAATCAAACCATTTATGCTATTTAAACCATCTATGCAGCTCTTAAATGAGCCCTGCCCTGGTAAAACTACTTTATCGCTTGATTTAATTTTATTTAAATCTGAAGTTACTTCGATATTAACTTTATCTTTAGCAACTTCCTTAAAGGAGTTAATTACAGAGCTAATATTACCCGATTTATAGTCAACAATTGTGACGTCCATTAATCTTATAAAGAGCCCTTTGTCGAAGGAATTGTACTTTTGTTTCTTGCATCCAATTCTAATGCAGCTCTTAAAGTTCTGGCTAGTCCTTTATAACAAGACTCTATAATGTGGTGACTATTATCACCGTAAATATTTTCAACGTGCAATGTAATTCCTGCAGCTTGAGAGAATGCTTGGAACCATTCTTTAAATAATTCTGTGTCCATCTCTCCAAGTTTTTCAACTTTTAATTTTACATTCCAGATCAAATAAGGTCTGTTCGAAACGTCTATTGCAACTCGTGTTAATGTTTCATCCATTGGTAATAAGATATGAGCATATCTTTTAATACCTACAAATTTTTTTGAGGCTTTCTTCAAGCATTCTCCAATAGCGATTCCAGTGTCTTCAGTTGTGTGGTGAAGATCAATGTGTGTATCGCCTTTAGCTTTAACAGTTAAATCCATTGATGAGTGTTTAGATAATTGCTCGAGCATGTGATCTAGAAAACCTATCCCTGTGTCAACTTTGTACTTACCTTTACCATCAATATTAAGATCAACACTGATATTGGTTTCTTTTGTTTTTCTGGCTATTTTTGCTTTTCTTTTCATAATTTAAATTAGGTATATAGGTATTTTTGATTATATCAATAATACTAAACCTGGGCTTGAACTATTGAAATTCATATCCATCTATAGTCCATGACAACAATTGTACTTGTAAGAAAAAATAATGACGTAGTTGTGGCCAGTGACGGTCAAGTTAGTATGGGTAATACTGTAATTAAGAAAACTGCTAACAAGGTTCGTAAAATTGAGAAAAGAAATGTGATCGCAGGATTTGCAGGATCTACTGCAGACGCGCTTACATTATTTGAGAGACTAGAGTCAAAGCTTGAAAAGCATGCAGGAAACCTAACTAGAGCTGCTGTAGAATTAGCAAAAGATTGGCGCACTGATAAATATTTAAGAAGATTAGAAGCTTTAATGGCTATAGGTGATAAAGAAAAAAGTTTTATAATTTCAGGAACTGGAGATGTTCTTGAACCTGAGGGTGATGTTATAGGAATCGGCTCTGGAGGAAATTATGCTTTAGCAGCTGCAAAGGTATTAATAGATACTGATATGTCTGCAGAAGAAATTGCAAAAAAAGCTATTAAAGTTGCATCTGATATTTGTGTATTTACTAATGATAATTTGAGTGTAGAAAAAATATAATGGAAAAATCAAACGTTACATCATTTCCAAAAGGCAAAGTTACAAAAGAGAAGACTACCATAACAAATTCATTATCACCTAGAGAAATAGTGTCAGAATTAGATAGATTTGTCGTTGGGCAGAATAAAGCTAAAAGAGCTGTTGCAATAGCTTTAAGAAATAGATGGAGAAGACAGGCTTTAGAAGATGATATGAAAGATGAAGTTCTTCCAAAAAATATCTTAATGATAGGACCTACTGGTGTTGGTAAAACTGAAATTTCTAGAAGACTTTCTAAATTAGCAGAAGCACCATTCGTAAAAGTAGAGGCAACGAGATTTACGGAAGTTGGATATGTGGGACGTGATGTGGAGCAAATTGTAAGGGATCTTTTAGAAATTGCAATTGCAATGGAAAAAGTGAAGAAACGAAAAGAAGTTCACGCTCAAGCTCAAAAATTAGCAGAAGATAGAGTTTTAGACGCTTTAGTTGGAAATAAAGCTAGTGTTGCAACAAGAGAAAGTTTTAGAAAAAGATTAAGAGATGGAGATTTGGATGATAATGAAATTGAAATAGCTGTTAGCGAAACTAATCAAATGCCATCTTTCGAGATACCTGGAATGCCTGGTGCAAATGTTGGAATGATAAATATATCTGACATGCTAGGAAAATCTATGGGACAGAAGCCAAAGAAAAAGAAAATGTCAGTAAAAGAGTCTCATGAAATTTTAATAAATGAAGAATCAGACAAACTTATTGAACAAGATAAAATTATAAAATCAGCAAAAGACTCAACAGAAAATAATGGAATAGTTTTCTTAGACGAGATTGATAAAATTTCTGCCAGAACAGACCGAGTTGGTGGAGATGTATCAAGAGAAGGTGTTCAGAGAGATTTATTACCACTGATAGAGGGCACAACAGTTAGTACAAAATATGGACCTGTTAAAACTGACCATATTTTATTTATTGCTTCGGGTGCTTTTCAGCTAGCAAAACCATCTGATCTTTTGCCTGAATTACAAGGAAGACTACCCATAAGAGTTGAATTAGATGCACTAAATAGCAACGATTTCATCAAAATTTTGAAAGAGCCTGATAACAGTTTAATAAAACAATATAAAGCCCTTTTAAAAACTGAAAACGTAGATTTAGAATTTACAGAAGATGGAATTAATACAATTGCTCATATTGCAAGTGAAGTCAATTCTTCCGTAGAAAATATAGGTGCGAGAAGATTGCATACTATTATTGAGCGTGTATTAGACGAAATTAGCTTTACAGCAACAGATAGAGCTGGTGAAAAAATAACAGTTGATGGCAAATACATTAAAGACAACATTGGAGAACTTGTTAAAGATACTGACTTATCAAAATTTATTTTGTAGATTTTAGTAAAATTTCGAAACTCCCTTTTGCTGGACTATTGACAGATTCAAGATCAATTTTAATTATTTTTTTCATCAATTCAGAATTATTTTTAATAAATTCTGGTATAGAATGTTTTAGAATACTTAGGTCAGAAGATTGATAAGGATCATCTAGGTTTTTTGACCTCATCCCCTTACCTGTGATCACGTTTATTTTTTTTACCCCGTTCAAATAACAATTTTCAATAAATTTAGAGATTTCTTTATTTGCTTCTTCCAATTTGTATCCATGTAAATCAATAGATTTCTCCAAAATTTTTCTTTTATATGATTGATCTATGTCTTTACTCTGTAGTTTTTCAGAACTATTTAAAAAATCTTGCCAATCTTTTTTATCTTTATCTGTTAGCCTATTTGTCAAGCTTGGGTATCTATTAATAACCAGTTGGGGTTTGAAGATCTACTATCTTTTGAGAACTTCCATGTATCCAAAACTTTTTTGATTTTTTCTGGATCACCAGAAATAACTTTGTTATCTTTATCTTTAACACAAGAAATTATCTCGCTCACAAATTCGACAGTAACTTCAAGCATATTTTTATTTTGTTCATGTTGTTTTACCTCCGCAGAATTTATCCCAATAAAAGTTGTCTCAGAAGAAAGATTTTTAGATTGTCTATCTTTAATTGCATCTTCGAATTGCTGATAGACACTTTTATCTAAGAGAGATTTGATATCCTTCAATGTTCCATTTGCAAAATTTATTATTATCGTCTCATAAGCAATCTTAGCTCCAGATACGAATTCTTTTTTGGCATTTTCATCAAATGTGTTAGCATTCAAATCAACAACAGGTTTTGCTGGCGGTGCTTCATGAGCAAAGCCTGATTCTATATCCTCTTCAAAACCTGTTTTTTTTCCTAAAATTCCTCTTAATCTTAGGAAAATAAAACCTGCTATCATTGCAAGAAGAATGATATCTATATATTCGAAACTATAACTCATATAAGTATAATATTTACTATGTTACAAAATTTCAACCAGCTAATTAAATTATAGACAAATGAACACAGTATTAATTTTAATTATAGGTATTCCACTTATTGAAATTTATTTATTTATTAAAATTGGATCACAAATTGGGGCATTTAATACTGTTTTACTCATACTACTTACTGCAATAGTTGGTGTTGCGTACGCAAGATTTGAGGGATTTAATACCTTAAAATCAGGAATCGGACAGCTAGTAAAAAATGAGCTTCCAGTTTATGAAATTATATCAGGTGCAACTTTAGCGTTTGCAGCTTTTCTATTGATTTTGCCTGGTTTTGCCACTGACTTTGTTGGGATGTTATTGATTATACCTTTTACAAGAAAAATTTTACTAAGTAAGTTTGTAAAATCTAGAGTTAAAAAGAATGAGGAGAAAAAAAAATACATCGAGGGAGATTATGAGGATATAAGTGACGATAATGACAAAAAAATATGAAATAATTCTTAATTATATTAAAGATCTCTCAATAGAGATTCCTAATGCTGAAACATTTATTTTTAGTAGAGAAAACATAACAAACTATACACTAGGTTTAAATATAACAACAAACCCAATTAAAAATGAAACAATCGAAGTGATTACTAAATTGAACTATAAAGATACAAAAAATAATAAAAGAAAATCGTATTTTGAAATATCTTATGCAACAGTTATAAAATTAAAAGACAAAGGAATAAAAAAAGATCAATTAGAGAAACTTATTCTCTGTGAACTTCAAAATGAGATTTATCCTAGACTAGAAAAAATTTTTTTACATTCAATAAAAGATGCAGGTTTTCCAGATATGAAACTTGAAAAAAAAATTGATTTTGAAAAGCTTTATCAACAAAGATTAAATTAAAAAAAATTCTTTTTAAATTCTTTCTTTAAAAATTCCTTATGATTTTCTAGTTCATTTGTTGATGGTTTAATTATTTTTTTTGAATAATTAATTTCATCAGAATTCTCTCGTGCATTCAAATTAATATCTTTTTTGAATTGGAAAAAAGGCTCTTTTTGATCTATTAAATTTATATAAACTTTTGAAAGTAATTCACAATCAATTAAAGCAGAATGCTTTTTCCTTCTTGAATTATCGATTTTAAATCTTTTGCATAATGCATCCAAGCTTATTCCTGATCCTGGATACTTATTTCTAGCAATCTCTAAAGTGTCAATAATATTTTCTTTTGAAATTGTATTTTTTTTTATCAATGAAAGTTCATTATTTAGATGACTAATATCAAATTCAGCGTTATGAATTATTATTTTTTTCCCCTTTATAAATTTTAAAAAATCATCTGCTATATCAATAAATTTTTTTTTGTTTGCTAAGAACTGGTCAGTATAGCCATGGACTTTTAATGCACTTTCAGAGACCTTTCTTTCAGGATTTAAATAACAATGAAAAACGTTTTTAGTCGGAATTAAATCTTCAATTTCTATACAGCCAATTTCAACTATTCTATGCCCATCTTTTACCGAAAGGCCTGTTGTTTCAGTGTCAAGTACAATTTCTTTCATTTAAAATTTTATTTTTTAAAGCTTTAATTTTTTTTCTCATTATATTTGGACTAAAATTATTATCGACAATATAATTTGCTAATTTTTTTTTTTCTAACAGATCAGTTTGGTTTTTTCTTAAATTTATAAGAATTTTTTTGTTATAATTTTTTCTTTTTTTTAATCTATTTATTACTTTGTTTTGATTTGATTTTACAAATATTAAAATATCTCTTTTATTATAAAGTTTATTTTCTATTAATAGGGGTATGTCTAGAACTATAATTTTATTTTTTTTATTTTTATTTAAAAATAATTTCATTTGCTTTCTAACTAAAGGGTGAACTACTTTAGAAATTTTTTTTAGATTTTTTTTATCATCATTAATTGCATTTATTAATTGATTTTTTGATATAGGGAAAGATTTTACAAATCTAGGAAGTTTTTTTCTTAATTTCTTGAAACATTCCAAATTATTTTTATATAGAATTTCTACTTCCCTATCTGCGTTAAAAACAGGTGATTTAAAAAGTTTAGATATAAATGATTTACCAGATCCAATTCCTCCTATAACTCCAACTCTAATCATTTAAATTAAATACATCTTCCGCCATCAACTTCCAAAACTGTTCCGGTTATCATGCTTGCTTCATCAGAACACAAAAAACATGCAGCGTTCCCCATATCCTTAGGTGTAGAAAATCTACCTATTGGGATTGTAGATAGAAAAGCTTGTTTTTTTTTTGGCGTATTACCTCCCATAAATGATTTTAATAAAGGTGTCTTTCCTGCGACAGGTGCAATAGCATTAACTCTTACTTTAAAAGGAGCTAATTCTACGGCCATAGCTTTTGTTGCTGTAATCATCCAGCCTTTGCTTGCATTATACCAATTCAATTTAGGTCTTGGAGATAATCCTGCTGTTGATGCAACATTTAAGATAACACCTCTTTTTATTTTTTTCATTTTTGGCACAAAATATTTTCCACAATAATAAACTGACTTTGCATTTACATTGAATACTTTGTCAAATTCTTTTTCACTTACATTTTCCATTGGTTTAGGTTTGTGAGTTATCCCAGCATTATTTACAAATATATCAACAGAATCGTACTTTTTATAAGCATATTTTAATAGGGACTTAAAATTTTGCGCTTTAGATACATCGGCAACAAAGTAATCTTGTGATAAATTTTTAGAAACTTGTTTTAATAATTTTGAATTTAGATCAACCAATATTAAATGAGCACCCTCTTCCGTAAATTTTTTTGCTATGCCTTTACCAAAACCAGAGGCCGAACCTGTTATTATTGCAATTTTATTATTAAGTCTCACCAATTTTAACTTTGTAAAAATTTTATTACTTCTTTATCAATCTTAGGTTCTATATTATGCCATATACTAAATGCTTTTTGTGCTTGGAATAAGAACATATTTAAACCATTCTCTATAATATTTCCTGGTTTATTTCCAGCTTGAGAAAAGTTGGTGTTGAACGGATTATAAATAACATCAAAAAATAGTTTTTTATTTCCTACTTTTGAAAAATCAATTTCAAATTTATCATTTTCTTTTAATCCTAGGCTAGTAGCATTAATAATCATATCAAAGTCAGGGAGTATTCCCCAATCTATAACTTCTATTCCATCAAATAAATTTTTTAAAATTTGTGCCTTCTCTTTAGTTCTGTTACTTAAATAAATCTGTGGAGCATTCATTTTTTTTAAAGCATATATTATTGAAGGTACAACTCCTCCTGCTCCTAAAATGATTATTTTTTTATTGCTAACATCGTAATTTAATTTTTTTAGGCTAAGCTCAAATCCATCTATATCGGTATTGTAGCCAGTAACATTTCCGTTACTCAGACAAACTGTGTTTACAGATTGAGTTCTAAGTGCATGGCCACTTAGTACATCTAAATGAGGAATAATTTTTTTTTTATAAGGCACAGTAATATTAAGGCCGTTTAATTGGCCATTTTTTATACTACTACATAATTCTTTTAAATCGTCATCATATGCCTGTAATTTTCCATAAATTGCCTCAATGTTATTAGAATTTAACCAAAAATTTTGAAGTTTTGGAGACAATGAATGTTCAATGGGATTTCCAACAACTAAATATTTTTTCACTATTTACCCTCAATATATTGTTTAATTTTATCAACGGGAAGGCCCATAATTGTATTTTCATCTCCATCGATTCTAGAAAATAGATTTCTTCCTTCACCTTCTATTTGGTAGACATTATAGGCATATAAATTTTCGTCAGTTATTTTTTTTAAATATTCTTTTAGGTCACCTTCGGTAAATTCCTTCATAGTTAAATTTGCTTTATCCGTATAATTCCAAACCATTGATCCATTTATTGATATACATGCAGAGCTTATTAAATGATGTGTTTTCCCATTTAATTTTTTCAAAATATTGAATGCTTGCTTTCTATTTTCAGGTTTAGAAATTAACTCTCCGTTTAAGTCTATAACACTGTCAGCTCCCAAAACTAGCTGATCATGTAATTTTTGGCTTACTTTATTTGCTTTCAATTCAGCTAAATTTTTTGAGATAATTTCTGGAGTTGCACCTTCATTTAGTAAACTTTGCTTTACTGGATCTTCGTCAACATTTGAGTGTTCAATTATACATTCAATGTTATATTTTGACAGAATTTTATGTCTTACTTTGCTTTTTGATGCTAAAATCAATTTATGCATTTCTATTCTTTATTTCATATATTTTGATAATTGAAGCAGCAGTTTCCTCAACCGATTTTCTAGTCACATCTATAGTGGGCCACTTGTTTTTTTTAAAAATTTTTTTTGATTGTTCCACTTCAAATTTAATTTTTTCTAAGTCCGTATAATCAGATGCTTCATTTTCTTTAAGCGAGTTAAGTCTATTTCGTCTAATATCATATAATCTTTCGGCTTCTGTTACCAAACCAACAACACATAGATTTTTCGACTCGATTACACCTCTCGGTATATGCATTTCATTTACCAGTGGTATATTAGAAGTTTTAAGGCCTTTATTCGCCAAATAAATAGAAGTTGGTGTTTTGCTCGTTCTACTAACACCAATTAATATAATATCCGATTCAAGTATATTTTCTGTTTGATTTCCATCATCATGGTTCATTGTAAATTGGATTGCTTCAATTCGTTTGTAATATTCTTCATCTAAAACATGTTGACCACTAGGTTTGTGAGTTGCTTTTTGGTTTAAAATTTTTGAAAAATTTAAAATTAAGTCCCCCAGAACACCAAAACATGGTATATTAATATGATTTGCTTCTTCAGCAAGGTACTTCGCAAGTTTACTATTAACTACGGTGTATAGTATAATGGGACTATCTTGTTTTTTTGCACTTTTAAGAATAGTAGATATTTGACTCTCAGTTCGGGTAAAAGAAAATTGGTTTAACTCATAATTAAAATTGTTAAACTGAGCTTTTAAAGCCATAAAAATTCTGTCTAACGTCTCCCCAGTTGAGTCAGAAATTAAAAATATTTGGTGTGTGTTTTTCATGTATAAATTGTTTATAAATTAACTTAGATTTAAAAAATAACTCCCATTTATTAAAATTCTAAGAAAAACTTTTTTTTTGGTCATTTAATTAACATTAAAATTAATGTGCATAACTTATTAACAATTTTAAAGTTTAGTTAAATAATTAAATAGATATGTTTTTTAAGGGTTTTTTAAACGGAGATATGTATAAAAGGTTAATAAAATGTTGAAATTGAGTAATTTACGTTATCAACAATACATACTAATAATAAATACTAAATATAATTATCTTATTATAAATGACACCAATAAAAGAATGTTTAATAAATAAAAGTACAAAAATTAACCCTATTTGGTTAATGAGACAAGCTGGAAGATATTTACCTGAGTTTAGAGAAATTAGAAAATCAAATCCAGACTTCATCAAACTATGTCTAAATCATACTTTAGCTCAAGAGATAACATTGCAGCCAATAAAAAGATTTGGTTTTGATGCTGCAATAATATTCTCAGATATATTAATGATCCCTTATGGAATAGGTCAAAATGTTGAATTTAAAAAAAATCTTGGTCCCACTTTAGGAAACATTGAATTAAAAAAACTGTTCAATGTAAGTAAAAACGAATTTACAGAAAATTTATCACCCATATATAAATTATTAACTAATCTTAAAAATTGTAAAGAAATTGAAAACAGAGACTTAATTGGTTTTGTGGGCGCACCATGGACTTTGCTAGTATACATGATTAATAAAATTTCACCTAAAAACGGTTTGCAGGAAGACTTTTTTAAGGATGAAATCTTAATCAATGAAGTTTTAAATTTATTGGACAAATTCATTAAGATCCACATAGAAAACCAAATTAATGCTGGAGCAACTATAATTCAAATTTTTGATAGTTGGGCTGGTTTGATTCAAAATGATTTTGACAGATTTTTATATTATCCAACATTATCTTTAGTAAATCATGTAAAAAAATTAGGTGTGCCTGTTATATGCTTTCCAAGAGGTATCTCCGATTATTCTAAATTCACTAAAATTGTTAAGCCTAGTATGATAAATATTGATTATAACGTAGATCCTCAAAAATTAATAAAATCTTTGGATATACCCATACAAGGAGGTTTGGATCCCAAGATTCTTTTATCGAATAAAGAAAATCTAAAAAAACAAATCAAAAAATATCTAGAAATATTTAGAGATCACCCTTATGTCTTTAACTTAGGGCATGGTATTCTGCCCGAAACGGAAATTGATATGGTCTACGAACTTGTAGAAATAGTGAGAAACTATAAATGAAACAAGAACATCCACCTGTAAAATTTGGAAGAACTGGAGTATTATTGATTAACTTAGGAACTCCAGATTCTACTAATTGGTTTGATATAAGGAAATACCTAAAAGAATTTTTATCTGACAGGAGAGTAATCGAAGTTAATCCAATTATTTGGCAAATAATTCTTAATCTTTTTATTTTAACTTTTAGGCCCTCTAAAACTGCTAAAGCATATAAAGAAATTTGGATGAAAGATAAAAATATGTCTCCATTGCTTTATTACACAAAAGAACAAGCGGAGAAGACTTCTAAGCATTTTAAAAGCAAAAATTTAATCATAGATTTTGCTATGAGATATGGAAATCCAAGTATTAAGAGTAAAATAGAAAAATTACATTCAGATGGATGTGAAAATTTAATAATTTTACCATTGTATCCCCAATATGCTGGTGCTACCACGGCAACAGTTTGTGACGAGGTTTACAGAACGCTAATGAACATGAGATGGCAACCGTCTTTACAAATAATACCACATTACGAATCTAATCCACTTTATATAGAAGCATTAGTAAAATCTATAAATAAAAAAATCAGTGAGATTGATTGGAAACCGGATTTGATATTGGCTTCTTATCACGGGATCCCAAAAAAATATTTTGATAAAGGTGATCCATATCACTGTTATTGTCATAAAACTACGAGGCTTATTAATGAAAAGTTCAATTCTGTTGAAATTAAAACGACATTCCAATCAAGATTTGGACCACAGGAATGGTTACAGCCTTACACAGACAAAACTTTGGAAGAGCTCCCAAAACATGGAAAAAAAAATGTTCTTGCAATATGCCCTGGTTTTTCATCAGATTGTGTAGAAACATTAGAAGAAATACTTATACAAGGCAAAGAGAGCTTCATGGAGTCCGGAGGAGAAAATTTCGATATGGTTCCCTGTTTGAATGATAATGAGGATCATATACTTTTGTTAAAAAATTTGATTGAAAAAAAAATATAATAATGAATTCTTATTTATTGTTTAAGTCTTTACATTTAATTTCAGTTATATCTTGGATGGTAGGACTTCTATATTTACCTAGGATATTTGTTTACCATGCTCAAAATACTTCTGAAGAAAAAACCTCAGAAATATTTAAGACAATGGAAAGAAAATTATTCTTATATATAATGACTCCGGCCATGATTCTTTCATGGATTTTTGGTATCATTTTAATTCATAGTATTGGATTTCAACAAATAGGACAAACTTGGATGATATTAAAATTAATTTTTGTAACTATTTTGACACTTTACCATTTTTATCTTGGTAGAATCCTTGCCCAATTTAAAATAGATCAAAATACACATAGTCATAAATTCTACAGATTTATAAATGAAATACCAACATTACTACTTATTTTGATAGTTTTTGTTGTTGTTTTTAAGCCTTTATAGACTTGAAATCTTGTAAACACATAACTATATTATATTAATCTTATAAAAAATCTCCCATTATGAATATACAAGAATTAAAAGAAAAAAGTTCAGAGCAGTTAATCAATGAAGCTGAAAATTTAGGGATAGAAAATGCTAGCACATTGAGAAGACAAGAAATTTATTTTGCTATTTTAAAAAAACTTGCGGAAAAAGGAGAGGAAATTACTGGAGGTGGAGTTCTTCAATTACTTCAAGACGGTTTTGGCTTTTTAAGAGCAATGGAGTCTAATTACCTGCCAGGAGCTGATGATATTTATGTTAGTCCCAACCAAATAAGAAGATTTGGATTAAGAACTGGGGATACAGTTGAAGGGCCAATTAGAGCGCCTAAGGATGGAGAAAGATACTTTGCATTACTCCAGGTAAGTAAAATTAATTTTGAAGAAACAGAAAAGTTTAAACATAAAATAGCTTTTGACAATTTAACGCCACTTTATCCAAACAAGCAGCTAGTAATGGAAGTTGAGACAGTAAAGGTTGATAAGAAAGTAGATTTAACTCCAAGATTAATTGATTTAGTTAGCCCAATTGGAAAAGGACAAAGATCATTAATTATTTCACCCCCTAAAGCTGGTAAAACAATGATCTTACAAAGCATAGCAAATTCAATAACTGCAAATCACCCAGAGTGTTACTTGATGGTATTATTAATTGATGAAAGACCAGAAGAAGTAACAGATATGCAAAGAACTGTAAAAGGTGAAGTTATTAGCTCAACTTTTGACGAACCTGCCCAAAGACACGTTGCTGTTGCTGAAATGGTTATAGAGAAAGCAAAGAGATTAACCGAGCATAAAAAAGATGTTGTTATACTTTTAGACTCTATAACAAGATTAGGAAGAGCTTATAATGCTGTTGTCCCAAGTTCTGGAAAAGTATTAACAGGTGGTGTTGATGCAAATGCCCTACAACGGCCTAAAAGATTTTTTGGTGCAGCAAGAAATATTGAAGAAGGCGGATCCTTAACAATTATTGCTACAGCCCTTATCGATACTGGTAGCAGAATGGATGAGGTAATATTTGAGGAATTTAAAGGGACTGGTAATAGTGAAACAATATTAGATAGAAAAATCTCTGAAAAAAGAATATTCCCAGCTATCGATATAACTAAATCAGGAACAAGAAGGGAAGAACTAATATTTGAAAAAAATGACCTTCAAAAAATGAATGTTCTAAGAAGAATTATAGCTCCAATGGGTTCTATGGATGCAATTGAATTTATAAATTCTAAATTGAAAGAAACAAAAAATAACTCAGATTTTTTCAATTCAATGAATAAACCTTCTTAATATTATAGGTACCCAAGTTCTTTCATTTCTTTTTTAAAAATATCTTCTATTGATTGAACAGTTTTTTTTTTTAAAAGTTTTTTATAATCATTTTTCTTACCCAAATTAAAGAATGACTTATTCTTTCCATCATCTGAAGAATATATAGCTTCATCAAAACCCTCTTTCTCCTCTTTTTTTTTAAGTAAATCAAAACTTGTTGTCTCAATTGATCTCTTAAGTCTCTTAATATCTATTTTATTCTCTTTCCTCATTATTTTATTTGTAAATTCTATTATTCTCGTGAAGCTTCTTTCAATATCATCTTCTAAATCTTCATATTTTATAAGAATTTTATTTATATTTTTTGTAAATTTCCAAGAATTATAATTATTGTTCCAAGAGCTAATGAAAGAATATGTTGCATAATTATTTTTATCATTGCGATCCCTTAAATTTCTATTAACGTTACTTATTAATTTAAGTGCTTCTTCTTCTTTTATTGAAAAATGATTCATTAAAGATGTAATTACATTTCTTGGATCTCTTACAATATTTATCGCACCTAAAGTGTATTCAGGTGATGTAAAACTATTTCCTTTATAAGAGCCAAATACATTGTGTGTTTTTAGAAAATATACTTTATTTGTTTCTTTAATTTTTTTTTGAATAGGTATCCAATTTGCAGATGCCTCTTCAACACTATCAATATTTTTTTGAAAAAAATCTATGCTTGGAAATTGCTTAATATTTTTCAAAAGACTAAATTCAAATTCTCCGTCTTTAGAAAAATAATAAGCTGATAGCAAAGATCTTATCCAGGTATTTCCGCATTTGGGGTAAGAGGCGATCCAAATAATCATAGAAAAAATTATATATTTAAATTCAATACTAGCTATAATTGTTATAATGACAATATATGCCCTATCATCAGGACCAGGTATTGCTGGTATTTCTGTAATAAGAGTTTCTGGCCCAAAAACAAAAGATGTTATTGTAAATTTAACCCAACAAGAAGTGCCAGAGCCAAGAGTTGCAACATTAAGAAAATTCAGCAAAATCAACAGTAATGAGATAATAGATGAGGGAATTTTAATATGGTTTCCTGGTCCAAACAGCTACACAGGTGAGGATATGGCTGAATTTCATGTTCATGGTAGCAAAGCGGTTGTAGACTCTATTCAAGCCACAATCTCAAAAGTAGATAACTGCAGATTAGCAGATCCAGGTGAATTTACCAAGATAGCTTTCCAAAACGGTAAAATAAATCTTTTAAAAGCTGAAAGTATTTCTGACTTAATATCTTCTGAAACAGAAATTCAAAGACAGCAAGCAATTAAAATTATGTCAGGAAAAAGTTCAGAAAAATTTAATTCTTTAAGGTCAAGATTGATAAAAATATTATCTAATGTTGAAGGAAAAATAGATTTTCCAGAAGATGATTTGCCTGATGATATTTTAGAAAATATCCATACTGAAGTTAAAAATATTAAAAATGAAATTGAAAAAATATTAAATGACCAAAAAGTAGGAGAAAGAATTAGGGAAGGTTTTAAAATTGCTATTGTTGGTCCAGCTAATGCTGGCAAATCTTCACTTTTAAATTATTTATCAAGAAGAGATATTGCTATTGTTTCAGAAATTGCAGGAACCACGAGAGATGTAATTGAGGCCCATTTAAGTTTAGACGGTTTTCCGGTTATATTATCTGATACTGCTGGAATAAGAGAGTCAAAAGATGAAATAGAAAAAAAAGGAATTAAATTGGCTTTAAATAAGGCCGAAAATGCTGATTTAAACATAATTGTTATAGAGCCTAAAAGTGTTGATTTTACTGACTTTTTCAACGAAATTGCAATAAAAAAGGCAATTATGGTTGTAAATAAATCAGATCTAGGTGTTAATGAAGTTAGTCAAGAAATAAAAAAATATAATCCAATATTTATATCAATAAAAGAAGAAAAAAATTTAGATAAACTCATTGATCTAATTAAAGAAAGTTTAAAAAATAAATTTATATCATCTGAAGATATTTTCATTACAAGAGAAAGACACAGATTTAATCTTAAAAACTGTGTTGAACATTTAAAAAATTTTCAAGAAAAAAAATTTATTCATGACTTCGATAAAGGAGCAGAAGATCTAAGACTTGCTTCAAGACATCTTGGAATGATAGTAGGTAAAGTTGATGTTGAAGAGGTACTAGGGTCAATTTTCAATGATTTTTGTATAGGTAAATAATCGTTGATAATAAAGGCTTTTTTAGCAATTTTGAGTGTTTTCTTGTAAATTTTAAGATCAATAATAAATTACAACTATGAAAAACAAGTTATCTTTTGATGTAGTTGTTGTAGGCGGAGGTCATGCTGGATGTGAAGCTGCAGCAGCATCTGCTAGATTAGGAGTTAATACAGCACTATTTACTCACAGCTTTGAAACAATTGGAGAGTTATCATGTAACCCAGCTATTGGAGGATTGGGTAAAGGACATTTGGTAAGAGAAATAGATGCTTTAGACGGAGTTATGGGAGAAGTAGCTGACAAATCAGGCATTCAATTTAGACTATTAAATAAAAGTAGAGGGCCGGCTGTTAGAGGGCCAAGAACTCAAAGTGATCGATCGTTATACAAAAAATATATGCAGGAAAAACTGTTAAACTACTGTAATTTAACAATTTTTTCAGATCCTGTAATTAGATTTAATTTTAAAAATAATCATATAACTGGATTTATAACACAATCTGGTAAAGAAATAAAATCATCTAAGATAATTTTAACAACCGGAACATTTTTGAATGGCTTGATACACATAGGTGAACATAAAACACCAGCAGGACGATTTAATGAAAAACCATCAACAGGTTTGAGTGAGCAATTAAAAAAATATAATTTTAAAATAGGAAGATTGAAAACTGGAACACCTCCAAGACTTGATGCTCGTACAATAAATTTTGAAAACTTAGAAGAGCAACATGCCGATAAAGATCCATATTTTTTTTCTTTTCTGACTAAAGAAAATCTTAATAAACAAATTTCATGCCGGATGACTTATACTAACGAAGCTGTTCATAAAATTATTTCTAAAAACTTAAAGAGAAGCGCGATTTACTCAGGTAGCATACAAGGTGTGGGTCCAAGATATTGTCCATCAATTGAAGATAAGATAAATAAATTTGCAGATAAGCAAAGACATCAAATTTTCTTAGAGCCCGAAGGCTTGAATGACAATACAATTTACCCAAATGGGATTTCTACGTCCCTACCTGCAGATATACAGCAAGAAATATGTAATAAAATCAACGGTTTAGAAAGTGTAAAAATTTTAAGACCTGGATATGCTATAGAGTATGATTTTGTAGACCCAAGGGAGCTTTTTATAACTTTAGAGACAAAAAAAATAAAAAATCTATTCCTTGCTGGACAAATCAATGGAACGACTGGGTATGAAGAGGCAGCAGCTCAAGGTTTAATTGCTGGAGCAAATGCAGCTCTTACTGTAAAGGGAAAAGAGCCTTTTATTCTAGACAGATCAGAAGCATATATTGGTGTTATGATTGATGATCTTGTAACCAAAGGCGTAGCAGAACCATACAGAATGTTCACATCAAGAGCAGAATACAGACTTTCTTTAAGGTCAGACAATGCAGATATTCGATTAACAGAGAAAGGAATAAAAACTGGACTAGTTTTAAATGAAAGAAAAGAGAAATTTTTAGAAAAAAACAATGAATTGTCTAAAATTCAAACTAAAATGAACCAATTAACGATAACACCATCAAAAATTGCAAAATATGGAGTAAATATTGCTAAAGACGGTATTAATCGTACAGCTCATGAAATATTAAGTCAAAAATCAGTAAATATGATAAAAATCAGGGAAATATGGCCAGAAATTAAATATGTTTCACGTGAAATTGATGAGCAATTAGAGATAAGCTCTCATTATAAAGGTTATTTAAAAAAGCAAAAAGCAGATATATTAGCTTTTAAAAGAGATGAAAACTTAATTATTCCAGAAAATATAAATTACGATAGTTTTTCTGGACTTTCAAATGAGGTAAAATCAAAGTTTAAGAAAATTAAGCCTAAAACAATGGGTCAGGCACTACGAATTGATGGAATTACTCCTGCTGCTGTATATATTTTGTTGTCTCATCTTAAAAGAAAGTCTATTAAGCATATAGCTTGATTGATTCGGGAATTTTAAAAAAAGATAAGAATGTGAGAAATAATGTTTCACGTGAAACATTAAATGAACTTGAGGAATTTTCAAAATTAATAATATTAAAGAATAAGACATTAAATTTGATTAGTAAGAGCACTGAAAAATCAATAAAAATAAGGCATATTGAAGATAGTGCACAAACAATTGATTTTATTGATAAAAATGATATAAAAACCTGCATGGATTTAGGATCAGGAGCCGGTTTACCTGGCATAGTTTTAGGTATTTTGATGAAACCTAAAAAACCCTTATTTAAGCTGATTTTTTATGAAAAAAGCTATCACAAAAGTGTTTTCTTAAAAGAAATGACAAAAAAATTTAATTTGAATTCTGAGATACGACAAAAAAGTATTTTTGAAGAAAAAAATTTATATACAGATGTAATAATCTCAAGAGCTTTTAAACCTTTACCAATAATTTTTCAAATAGCACAAAATAATTTTACAAATTTTAAGTATATAATTTTATTTTTAGGTAAGAGTGGAAAAAAAATTTTGAAAGATTCGCTTAAACTTTGGAAATTTGATTATGAAGAAAAAAAAAGCTTAACAAGTAATGAATCTATGATTGTTAAAATTTCAAATTTAAGAAAAAAATATGAAAATAAAAAATAATTTAAAAAAATTTTTACAATTTTATAAAAATCAAATCTTAATAATCAAAAAAATAATTGTAGATGCATAAAACTGCAAAAAAAAATGGATAAAAAAATTATTTCAGTCATAAATCAAAAAGGGGGAGTTGGTAAGACTACAACTGTAATCAATTTAGCAGCAGGATTATCGATGAAAGGGAAAAGAGTTTTGGTAATTGATTTAGATCCCCAAGGCAATGCTACTACTGGACTTGGATTATCGAATGACATAAGCTCTGGGACAACAATTTACAATGTTCTAAATGGAAATAAAAAAATTTCGGAGGTAATACAAGAAACTAGCTTTGCTAATCTAAATTTAATTACGTCTAACGTCGATTTATCGGGTCTTGAAGTTGAAACAGCAGGAGATAGCCGTAGGGCGTTTAAATTAAAAGACGAATTGATGGCTATTTTAAATGATTCTGAAGCATCGTATGATTATATACTAATTGACTGTCCACCATCACTAAGTTTACTTACAATTATGGCTTTAGTGGCATCCGATGCTCTTGTGGTACCTCTTCAAACCGAATTTTTCGCCTTAGAAGGTCTTACCCAACTGATGAAAACAATTGATAGAATTAAATCTAACCTAAATCCATCTTTAGAGATAAGAGGTATCTTGCTTACAATGTTTGACAAAAGAAATAAACTCTCAGGCCAAGTAGAGATAGAAGCAAGGAACTATTTTAAGGAAAAAGTTTATTCTACAGCAGTTCCAAGAAATGTAAGGTTATCAGAAGCACCATCTCATGGAATTCCTGTTCTTTTGTATGATAGTGTTTGTCCCGGTAGTAAGGCATACTTTAAATTTACCGAAGAGTTCTTAGAACAGGATAGCAAAGTTGTGAGTGCAGCATGATAAATCCTTTTAAAAATAAAAAAGGTCTTGGCAGAGGACTTTCATCTTTAATTGGTGATAGTGATATAAAATTATCTAATAACAAAATTTCAATAAGTTCTATAGTTCCAAATAGAAATCAACCTCGAAAATTATTTGAAAAATATTCTTTAGAAGAATTAACAAACTCAATAAAAGAGAGAGGTATAATACAGCCACTGATAGTTAGAAAATCAGAGGACCAAGATGATAAATTCGAAATAATCGCAGGGGAAAGGAGATGGCAAGCAGCTCAATCTGCTGGACTTCATGAGGTTCCTGTTGTTATTCTCGAAGCTGATAATCTGAGATCTTTAGAGTTTGCTATTATTGAAAATGTTCAAAGAAAAGATTTAAATCCTATAGAAGAAGCAGAGAGTTACAAAAATTTGATAGATAACTTTAATTATGACCAAGATAAGGTTGCAAAGTTTATTGGAAAAAGCAGATCACATATTTCAAACTCTTTACGTCTACTTACCCTCCCTGAAAAAATAATTGAGATGCTCAGAAATGAAAAAATTACACAAGGCCATGCTAAAATACTTATAGGATTGGAAAATGCTTCATTTTTAGCGGAAAAAATAATCAAAAAAAAATTATCAGTAAGACAAACAGAAAGTTTGGTAAGAATATTAAAACGTGGATCGTCCAAATCTTATAATAAAAAGGATCCAAACATCATTGCTATGCAAAATGAATTAACAAATAAAATTGGAATGCGTGTTGTGTTAAATAATCATCAAAATAATTCCGGCACTTTGACTTTTCAGTATAAAGGATATGATCAATTAGATAAGTTGATTAGTATTATTAAAAATAATTATTAGTAGCTTATAATAAAATCTGACAGTATATTTAAAGAGTTCTTAGAGTTTGTTTTTATTAAAGTTTCGATTTCATTTATTTCATAAATTTTATTTTTTAGTTTTCTTAAATCCCAATTATTAGCTTGTTTTTTTACATAATCTCTTTCTTTCCAAAAAATAGGTGGTTTTGTATTCATTATTACTTTATCGATGTTATTAATTTGTTTATTTGTCTCTAAAATTTTCAATAATCTTTTAGATTTAATTAATAATGTTCTAAGAATCAGTATACAATCATCATCTGAATAATTATTTTCATTCAAGATTTTTGTTACATTTTTAGTGTTTCCAGATAAATATTCATCTACTAGTTCACCTACACCATAATTTTCAGCTAAATTTGTTAATTTTTTTATTGTTTCAAATGTTAGATTTTTATTTGTTAAACTATAATTAAATATCTTTTGCAATTCTATTTTGAGATTTTCACGGTTTCCACTTACTCTATCTAATATTAAGTTGATAGACTCTCTAGATATTTTTAATTTATGTTTATTTATAAATTCATGCAAAATTGGCAACAAACTTCTACTATCATCATCGTAAAATGGAATTGCTACCATAGATACACTTTTCTCAAATAAACTTCTTAATTTTGATTTTTTTTCAAGTATTCCTGTTTTAATTATTATTTTTAAATCAGTCAGACTTCTTTCAAGAATTTTTTCTAGGGTATTAACTAATTTATCACTGGATCTTGAAATAATTATAATTTTTTCGGTCGAAAATAATGATTTATTTAGAAATTCTTCCATAATATTATCATTGTTGACTAAAAATTCAGCCTCTTCATATTTATTTAATTCCCCTTTAAAATTTTTAGTGAAGTATTTTTCAATTATCTCATTTTTTAAGCCGTCATTTTTACCGTACAAGAGAAAAAAATTGAATTCTTTTAAATTTTTATTACCTAATTCAAAATTTTTAAAAATCATTTTTGAATTGATGTAATAGACATCAAAATCTCATCAGCAGATTTTTGAGATAAGCTTTTTATAATATTTTCTTCATATCGCAATAATTCAAACTTATCTTTAATATTGTTATAAGTTGACTGTTTTGTTATTTCATTTTTAAATATAATTTCGTCACCTTTAATCAAATTATAATTTATAATAATACTAATTTTAAATATTGTAGCGTCCCCCTGTCTGTTAGACGAAATATTTTGTTTATTTTTTTTTGAAGAAAAATATAATTTAAGTTCATTGCCTTTTCCAAAATTGGTTTTTTCAGACAAAGTTTCTTTTACAGTCTCGTTTATTTTTATATCTCCATTATAATTGATTTCACTAAAGAAAAAATCATAATTTTTATTTAATAATATTGGTTCGTAAGTACATCCAATTAAAATACAGCTTACCAATATTAATTTTATTAACTTACTCATCTGTTAAAATATTAATTAAACGATTTTGAACAAATATAATATTTTTAACTAACTTATTGTTCAAATATTTATCGACAATTTTATTTTCTTTTGCAATTTTTAAAATGTCATTTTCACTTATGTCTTTCTTTACATTTATGATTGCTCTTTTTTTACCATTAATTTGTATAACAATATTAATCTCCTCTTCTTGAAGTGCCGAAACATCATAATCTGGCCAATGAATTTCGTTTTTTACATTAAGTTCACTCATACATTCACTTGTAAAATGAGGCACTATTGGAGTAAAGCATATTAAAATTTTTCTGTAGTTCATCTCTAGATTTTTTATATTTTTATTCACCTTTATATAATTAGATAAATAGTTAAAAGTTTCATACATATTTGCAATAATCACATTGTAATTAAATTTTTCTAAATTATTAGTTATTTTTTCTATTAATTGATTTGTAAATTTTTCAATCTCTTCATCAAAATCTTCTGAATTTTCATTTAAAATTTTGTTTTTAATATTTGTATGAAGTGCCCATAATTTTTGAATAAACTTGTAAGATGAAACCATACCTTGCTCAGACCATTGAACATCTTTCTCAGGAGGACTATCAGATAGAATAAAAAGTCTAACCGCATCTGCTCCGTAATTATTAATAATAAACTCTGGATCTACAACATTTTTTTTTGATTTAGACATAGATTCTGATGGACCTACTTTTATAATTTTAGAATGGTCATTTTTTTTTACAACTTTATTACCCACTCTCTCTATTTCCTGAGGACTTAACCAATTATTATTTTCATCTTTATATGTTTCGTGACAAACCATCCCTTGAGTAAATAAACTACTAAAAGGTTCTGTTATCTGAAAGTTTGAATTGTTATGCTCGATCGCCCTCATAAAAAATCTTGAGTATAACAAGTGTAGAATAGCATGCTCAACACCTCCAATGTATTGATCCACAGGCATCCAATAATCAATGTCATTTTTTTTAAATCCATAATTAATTTCCTTAGGCGAGCAAAATCTAAGATAGTACCAAGATGAACATACAAAAGTATCAAGAGTATCTGTTTCTCTTGTATACGTCTTTCCATCAATGGTTACTTCTTTCCATTTTTTCTGACTATCTAAAGGATTTCCCTTAACTGATAAATCAATATCATCAGGAAGTTTTACAGGTAACATTTCTTTTGGTAAGGCTTTAACATTTCCATCTTTGTCATAAACTATTGGTATTGGACATCCCCAATATCTTTGACGAGACACTCCCCAGTCTTTTAGTCTATAGTTAATTCTTTTTTTTCCTATTTTTCTTTTTTCTAAAATTTTAATAGTCTCGATAACTGATTGTTCAGGAGCTTTTTGTCCATTTAGAAAGTCTGAATTTATTAAAACCCCAGGACCCGGATAAGCCTCATTACTAACTTTAAAATCGTCTTTTTTATCATGTGGCCTCACAACCGTCTTTATTTCCAAGTTGTATTTTTTTGCAAAATCATAGTCTCTTTGGTCATGACCAGGACAGCCAAAAACTGCTCCAAAACCGTAATCCATTAATACAAAATTAGCAAAGTATACCGGAACCATTTGATCAGGACTTAGAGGATTTTTAGCAAATAAATTTGTTTTGAAACCTATTTTTTCTCCAACTGCAATAGCTTCTTCGGTTGTTCCTGTTTTAGAGCATTCTTCTTTAAATTTCAAAAAATCTTTATTATTTTTATAAAATTTAGAAACTTCGTGATCTACTGATAATGCCAAAAATGAAAAACCAAAGAGAGTATCTGGTCTTGTTGTAAAACACTTGATATTTTTTATAGGTAACTCACCTTCGATTTCAAAGTTAATTTCGCACCCAAAAGATTTACCAATCCAATTCTTTTGCATAGTTTTAACTTTATTAGGCCAGGTCTTTAAATCATCTAATCCATCTAACAATTTTTGTGAAAATTTTGAAATATTAAAAAACCATTGACTTAGTTTTTTTCTTTCAACAGTTGCTCCTGATCTCCAACCTTTTCCATCTATAACTTGTTCATTAGCTAAAACTGTTTCATCAACAGGGTCCCAATTTACATAATTTTCTTTTCTGTAAACTAATCCTTTTTCAAACAATTCTAAGAAGAAAATTTGTTGGTGCTTGTAATAATCTTCGTTACAGGTCGATATTTCTCTACTCCAATCTATTGATAATCCTAATCTTTTAAGCTGATTTTTCATTGTTTCAATATTTTTATTAGTCCAGTCTTTTGGACTTAGATTATTTTCCCTTGCTGCATTCTCTGCTGGCATTCCGAAAGCATCCCATCCCATGGGATGTAAAACATTGAAGCCTTTTAGTTTTTTATATCTAGATAGTACATCTCCTATAGTGTAGTTTCTAACGTGTCCCATATGTATTTTACCGGATGGATACGGAAACATTTCTAAGCAATAAAATTTTTTTTTATTCTTATCTATCTTGGTTTGAAAAATCTTCTTTTCCTCCCAAATCTTTTGCCATTTATGCTCAAATTCTTTGAAATTATATCTTTCCACGTTTCTAATTAAAGTGATTAACTTTCAAAAATTAAAAGTTTTATAAATTTATTTTTTCTTTTTCGACTTATCTTCTTTTTCATATAGTGCAGCTTTTTTTAAAATTTTTTCTGTTAATTCATTTGATAATGCTCCCGATCTGTCTGTTATCTTGCATGTTTGCTGTATAGAGCAATTCTTATAAAATACTTTAATTACAAGTGCATCAGATCTGATTTCATTGCTAAGAAACCTTATTGAAATTTTTACAGACTCATTATTTTCATTGTTGTCACTATACCAATCAGTGACTATTACTCCTCCACTATAATTTGCTAAAGCTAAAGGCATAAAATCTAAAGTATCTAAAGATGCTCTCCAAAGTTCATTTGAACTTGCAAAATCAAATTCACCCACGTTTTTTTTATTACCCATTAATTTAATACCTCTTCCTTCTTCAATATTTTTTTGTATTCTATCTTTTACATTTGCAGGTCTCTTACGAGCATCACCTGCGCCAGAACAAGAATTAAGAATAAGTACACCAGCAAAGGCTAATATTAGTGAGAGTTTGAAGTATTTTGATAACATAAAAAATTATTAAAAATTTAGATACACTTTAAAATTAATAAGATTTATATAAAAAATTGACAAAAAACCTATGTTTTTCTGTGCTTTTGTATGATGTAAAAATGCAACACTTTAATAAAAATATAGAGTTATATTCTCAAATTTATGAGTTTTTTATCAATTTTGGTAAAAAGATCCTGTTTAATATTAAACAATAACAAGGAGTACTTAATATGAACAAATATAAAAAAATAGGGCTAACAGCTCTTGCTGGTTCTTTAGTTGCTGGATCTGTTTCAGCTGCTGAAATGTCAGTATCTGGTAGTGCTACAATGACTTATACCGGTGGTGATGAAAAAGCAACACATGGTAATGGTTGGGTATTAAGTGATGCAGTTGCATTTTCTGCTTCAGGAGATGTAAATGACTTCACAGTAACTTACAGCGTAGAGTTAGATGGAGCTGACACATCAACAGGTGGTGTTGACAACTACTCAATTGCTATGGACTTCGGTGATGCTGGAGTTTTAAGATTTGATGGTCATGGTGGATCAACATTCTTAAGTGGTAATGACGATGTAATGCCAACTGCTTCAGAAGAGCCATGGGATGTTATCACAGGTGCTGACACAGGAATAGTCAATGGTCATTCAGGTAATAATGCTTGGAGATACGACTACTCTCATGAGTCAGGTCTTAACTTAACTTTAACTTACCTAAACGCTGATGATGATGTTAACGATGTATCTTATTCTGACTACGGTGTAACTTACACTGGAATGGAAGGATTAACAGTTGGTTATGGTACAGGAGATGTTGAAGTAACAACTGGAACTAAATCTGATGAAAGCACATTGTTTGCTAAATATGCAATCGGTGGTGCAACAGTTGGTATCCAAAAATCAGAGCAAGACAACGAAACTTCTTCTGATGTAGAATCAACAGGTATTGGTATATCTTATGCTGTTAATGATGATTTAACTGTATCTTATGGTTCACACACTTTAGAGAAAGTTGGATCTGATGACCAAGAGTCAATGGCGATTGGTGCTTCATATACAATTGGATCATTGGGTGTTGCAGTATCTATGCACACAGTTGACAACGTAAATAATACTTCTTCAGACGATAGAGAAGGTTATCAAATGGTGTTAACTTTTGCGTTCTAATTTGTAAAATATACATTTAAAAAAGGGCCCCATAAATGGGGCCTTTTTTTTTACTCGAAATAAGAAATACCACTTATTCCATTACAGTTTAGTAATTTAATTTTTCTTTCATTTTTCTTTGAAATTCCACCTAAAGCTACAACTTTTTTTTTTGTAAATTTTCTTAATATCTTAAATTTATTAATGCCTAAAAAATTTTTATTTTTTTTAAAAACTGAGGAAATAAAAATAATTTTTACTTGCTGTTTCTCCTTTAGTCTAATTTCTTTAATATTATGAGCTGATCCAATTATTAAAAAGGATGATTTAGTTTTAAAATTTAAGTGTTTAAAACTCTTGTTAAATGCTGGAATATAAGCACCATCTAAATCTAATTTAATTGCTAACTTAAAATTATTCGATAAAAAAAACTTTAATCCTTTAATTTTACAGTAGTTTTTTAGCTCGATTATATCATTTATATTAAGTTTTTTGTTATAATTTCTGTAAACTAATCCTGTGTTATTATCTAATTTATCAATGTTTTTTTTTTTAAATACATTTATAAAATAAAACTTATATGGATAAAAACTATGCATGTTACATTAAAAAATTTACTTAAAATTAATGATAAAGTTAAGGCAAATTTAACAGAAGATTATGAAAAGTCTAAATTTCCAAAAATAATTGCCGTTTCAAAAACATTTAAAATTGACCATATAATGCCACTTGTTAATCATGGTCATTTTGATTATGGAGAAAACAAAGTTCAAGAGGCTGTTGAAAAGTGGTCTGTAATTAAAAAGGTAAATAAAAATATCAAATTACATTTAATTGGTCGTTTACAAACGAATAAAGTTAAATTTGCATTAAAACTATTTGATTATATCCATTCATTAGATAGTAAAAAACTCGCCGACAAAATTTCTCATTATCAAATTGAACAAAATATTCAAAGAAAGTTTTTCATTCAAGTTAATATTGGAAAAGAAGAGCAAAAATCTGGAGTCCTAGAAAATGAAATTCAAGATTTCTATGATTATTGCAAAAATCTTAATCTCAATATTTTAGGTTTAATGTGTATCCCACCATTTGATCAGGATAGTACAGAATATTTTATTAAGATGAGAGAGCTAAATAATAAAATTGGTTTAAATGATTTAAGTATGGGCATGTCAGCTGATTATTTAAATGCAATTAAACATGGTTCAACTTTTGTTAGAATTGGATCTGATATATTTGGTCAAAGAAGTTAAAGTATTTTTATTTTTGTATTTTTTTTTAATAACTTTAAAAGTATTAAAAAGTCTTTTTCTGCAAGTCCTATGCATCCAGCTGTTGGCTTATAGTTTTTGGTTAAATGGATAAAAATAGCACTTCCTTTCCCAATGATAGGATTGGTCCAATTATATTTTAATGGAATTAAGTAATCATATTTATAGTCTTTTCTAAATAGTTTTTCGTGTTTTAATTTTGTATTTCCAATCATAAGTTTGTTATATTTTTTTATAGATTTTAGATCATTACACCAAACCATTTTTTTTTTTATTTTTATGGATTTTAATTTTGTATAAGGTTTAATTTTTTTATCAGATCTGTAATATATGTTACTTAAGGAAAATGTCCCTGTAGGTGTTTTTTTATCTCCTTCAATTTTATTTTTACTAAATCCACGTTTTCCAACACAACATTTGAAAATAAAGTCATTGTATTCTAGTGTATCTTTATTTTTTATTATAATTGTCATATTGTATTAGTATGTCTGATAAACACATATTAATAATACACAAATTCGAGGTATTATTTAATATTTTAAATGAATTTAAGAATCTTTTCGACTTTAAATTAAAATTATTAAATACAGAGGAAATTCATGAAATGTTGCATCAAAACAATTGTTTAGTTATATCTGGACAAAAAAATTCTAAAATTAGCAACCAAATACTTATTAAAGAGTTCCCAATAGATATATTAAAATTAGTTGAAATAATTAATATTAACTTTTTAAAAAATAAGTTTTATCAGCAGAATAATATTAAAATTGGTAATTACTATATTAATTTAAATTCGAGAATTATGAATAAGGATAATCAAAATCTTTCATTAACAGAAAAAGAGGCAAAAATTATAATTTACCTTAATAAATCAAAAAAACCTAAGTCAATATTTGATTTACAAAAAGAAGTTTGGGATCACAAATCTAAATTAGAAACACATACAGTTGAAACTCATATTTATAGGTTGAGAAAAAAAATAGAAAAAAAATTTAACGATAAAATATTTATTTCTAGTATTAAAGGTGGGTATAAATTAAATGCGTAAAAAAAAAAATATTCACGCCAAAGAATTATTAACCACCAAGTATAAACCTAGAATAGTAAAACCAAAAAAAGGTAAAGGCAGCTATAGTAGGAAAAATACTAAAGTCTAGCCCCTATCTGTTGTATAACCTTAGATGACATCTCTTTACCTTTATTTAAACATTCCAATATACTTAGATTATTTAAGTGGCCATGCAAAAACCCTGCAGCAAATAAATCACCAGCACCGGTAAGATCTTTTATTTTTAAATTTTTTTCAACACCGTTTTCTATAATCTCGTTTCCTGATATTGCTATTGCACCTTTTTCACCTCGAGTAATTACGATAAGTTTTTGTAAGCCTTTAGCAAAATTTACTACATCTTCAAAATTTCTAGCATCTATCAAAGACATCATCTCTTGTTCATTGGCAAAAGTAATATCTAGTTTATTTTTTACTAAATCAAGAAAATGGGATTTATGTCTATCAACACAGAACTGATCTGAAAGAGACATTGCAACTTTTTCTGCGTTACTCATGGCTTTTTCAAATGCTTTTTTTGGCTCACCTTCATCCCACAAATAACCTTCTAAAAATATCATCTTTGATTGTCTTATAGTCTCAACATTAACATCATTTTCATTAATTTTCCCTGATGTTCCAAGAAATGTACACATTGTTCTTTCAGAGTCTGGTGTTACTAAAATCAAGCAAGTACCAGTTGGTAAATTTTCTTTTTTTTTTGAGTAAAAATATTCTACATTCTCCGATTTTAAGCCTTCTTCATATTTGCTTCCTAAATTATCATCACTCACCTTACCGATAAAACCTACTTTATTACCTAGTTGGGATAATCCAACAATTGAATTTGCAACTGAACCACCTGATATAGTTTTTTCAATATTCAGATTTGATAACATTGATTGAAACTCTTTATCATTAAAAATAAGTTTCATAGTTCCTTTAGTTAAATTATTATGAGAAATAAATTCTTCATTAACTTTGCAAATTACATCCACTATTGCGTTTCCTATTCCTAAGATTTTCATTTTAAGCTTTTCTCGTAATTATAGGTTTTTTTCTTTTAGGATAGCAAGATGTGCAGATTTTACAAGATATACCATAACACTCTCTTGCTTTACAATATTCTCTACCATAATAAATTATCTGAAGATGAAGTTTATTCCAATATTTTTTTGGAAATAAACGTTTCAGATCCTCTTCTGTTTGAACAACATTTTTTCCATTAGTTAAACCCCAACGTTGAGCTAGTCTATGTATATGAGTATCTATTGGAAAAGCAGGATATCCAAATCCTTGAGACATTACTACACTAGCTGTTTTATGTCCCACGCCTGGCAGTTCCTCTAACTCTTCAAATGTTTTTGGTACCTTACCTTTATATTTTTCAACTAAAGTCTTTGATAAATTATAAATACTCTTTGCTTTAATTCTAAAAATTCCAATACTCCTTATTAAATTTTCAATTTTTTTTCTTCCTAATTTAACGAAATGCTCAGGTTTGTTATATTTTGGATAAATACTACTTGTAACATTATTTACATTTACATCTGTGCATTGAGCTGAAAGTAGAACAGATATTAAAAGTGTAAATATATTCTTATGTTTTAATGGGATAGGTGTTTTTGGATAAGTTTTATTTAGTATTTTTAAAACTATTTTGGCTCTCTGAACTTCATTCATTATTTAAAATTCAGAAGATTTCTCATTGAATAGAGACCTGGTTTTTTATTAATTAACCATTTGGCAGCGGTTATTGCGCCCTCTGAATATAAAGCTCTATCAAAAGCTTCATGATTTAATTTTATGATTTCTTTTCCACTTGAAAAAGTAACTTCGTGTTCACCTATAATTTCGCCCTTTCTAATTGAATTGAAATTAATTTTTTTTCCATAAGGAAATTTATTTTTGTTCAGATATTTCTTTCCAATTATTTTGTAGAAGTCTTTTTTTTTTCCTACAGCAATTCCCTTTCCAAGCATTAAAGCTGTCCCAGATGGATGATCTTTTTTATGTTTATGATGTACCTCAAAAACTTTACTAAGATAATTATTTCCAAGTGATGCCGATGCGATCTCAGTTAAATACATAAGCAGGTTTATCCCAAGACTCATATTTCCAGCTTTTAAAATTGGAATTTTTTTAGAAAACTTTTTTATTGATTCTTCCTCTTTTTTGGTAAAACCTGTTGTGCCGATAACTACTCTTTTATTTAGTTTTGAAGCTATATTTAAAATGTCGAAAGTACACTTTGGTGTAGTGAAATCTATTATGACGTTTGCTCTACCTAAAGCTTTTTTTGTGTTTAATTCAGGCTTAATACCACTAATCTTTTTATTAATTATTCTATTTTCTGTGATTGTAACTAATTTGGTAGATTTATCTTTAGTAGCAGATTTAATGAGCTGTTGGCCCATTCTTCCCATACATCCTGTTATGGCTATGTTAATTTTACCCATTCGTAAACTGAGATTAGCACTATTGTTTAGTTTTTCCAGAAACTTTTAGCTTTTTGAAAGAATTTTTTAATACTTGGATTAGATTTCTCATTTTCTATTTCTCTAAATTTTTCAAGTAATTCTTTTTGTTCTTTGTTTAGGGATATTGGAACCTCTGTATTTACTTGTATATAAAGATCTCCAAAATCATTACCTCTCATGTAAGGCATTCCTTTTCCTTTTAACCTAAATTGTTTACCACTCTGGGTTCCAGCGGGTATTTTAATTTTAGCTTTACCGCCATCAATCGTTGGAATTTCAATTGAGGTGCCAAGAGCTGCATCAGCTATTGAAACTGGACATTCGAAAAATAAGTTTTCATCGGATCTTTTAAATAATTCGTGAGAATGGACATTAATAAATAAATATAAATCACCGCTATTACCACCTCTTGATCCAGCTTCACCTTTGCCTGAAAGCCTAATTCTAGTTCCATCATCTACGCCTTTTGGAATAGTAACTGATAATCTTTTTGAAGTCTGTTTTTTACCTTGTCCATTACAATCAGGACAAGGATGAGTAATTTCTTCTCCAGCACCTGCACATTGAGGACATGTTTGTTGGACTGTAAAAAAACCTTGACTAGACCTAATTTGCCCTTGTCCACCGCACATTGTGCATGCCCCAGCTTGATGACCAGGTTTTGAACCTGATCCGCTACAGGTATTACATTTCTCAGATGTAGAGAATTTTATATCCTGTTTCTTGCCAGAAAAAGCTTCCTCTAAAGATATAGATAAATCATATCTCAGATCCGATCCTCTATTATTTGATCTTCTTGACCTACGGCCTCCACCAAAACCCTCTCCAAAAAAGTCCTCAAAAATGTCAGAAAAATGATTGGAGAAATCAAAATTTCCAAATCCACCTCTCCCTCCACCACCATTTTCAAACGCTGAGTGACCGAAATTATCGTAATTTTGTTTTCTCTCAGAATTCGAGAGTACATGGTAAGCTTCTGATGCTTCTTTAAATTTTTCCTCAGCTCCTTTATCACCCTTATTTTTATCAGGATGAAACTTAACCGCGAGTTTCCTGTAAGCTGATTTTATTTGGTCTGCTGAAGCACTTTTATTTACACCTAAAACTTCATAATAATCTCTTTTTGCCATAACATGTTATAGACAAACAGTTGTTTTGTTAGGCGCTTTTTTCTTTATTCTCGTCTTTTACTTCTTCAAAATCTGCATCAACAACGTTATCGTCTTTCGTATCTTCTTTCTTTGCGTCTTTTGGAGCATCTTCAGGTTTTGCACCTTGTTGTGATTTATAGATTGCCTCACCTAGTTTCATAGATGCCTGAACTAAATCTTGTGTTTTCTTCTTAATTTCCTCAACATCAGTCCCTTTAAGAGCATTTCTAAGGTTTGCTGATGCATCCTCAATAGCTTTTTTATCTGCATCAGAAACTTTACTTCCATGTTCTTTTAAATTTTTTTCAGTTGAATGAATTAATGTATCTGCTTGATTTCTTGAATCAACAGCTTCTCTTTTCTTTTTATCCTCTTCTTTATTCGACTCTGCATCTTTCACCATTTGATTAATTTCTTCATCACTTAATCCTCCAGATGCTTGAATTTGAATTTTTTGTTCTTTACCAGTTCCTTTGTCTTTAGCCGAGACATTTACAATACCATTTGCATCTATATCAAATGTCACTTCAATTTGTGGGACTCCTCTCGGAGCTGGAGCTATTCCAACCAACTCAAAGTTACCTAATACTTTATTATCTGAAGCCATCTCTCTTTCACCTTGAAGAACTCTAATTGACACAGCTGGTTGATTATCCTCTGCAGTAGAGAATACTTGGCTTTTTTTAGTTGGTATTGTTGTATTTTTATCTATTAATTTTGTAGATACACCGCCTAAAGTTTCTATTCCTAATGATAAAGGAGTTACATCTAAGAGTAATACATCTTTAACATCACCTTGTAATACCCCTGCTTGAATTGCTGCTCCCATGGCAACAACTTCATCAGGATTTACAGATTTGTTAGGATCCTTCCCAAAGAAATTTTTAACTTCTTCTATAACTTTTGGCATTCTGGTCATACCACCAACAAGTACAATTTCGTCTACTTCGCTTGCTGATAATCCCGCATCTTTTAAAGCTGTTTTACATGGCGGAATCGTTCTTGAAATTAAATCTTCAACTAATGCTTCTAATTTGGCTCTAGTCATTTTCAAATTAATATGTTTCGGTCCAGTTTTGTCAGCTGTAATAAATGGTAAATTTATTTCTGTTTGGGTAGCTGATGAAAGTTCTATTTTTGCTTTTTCCGCAGCTTCTTTTAATCTTTGTAAGGCTAATTTATCAGATTTTAAGTCAATACCATTTTCTTTTTTGAACTCTGAAAGTAAGTATTCAACTATTGCGTTGTCAAAATCTTCTCCACCTAAAAATGTATCACCATTAGTTGACTTAACTTCAAATACACCATCACCTAATTCAAGAATTGAAACATCGAATGTTCCTCCACCTAAATCATATACTGCTATTTTTTTATTTGCTTTTTTGTCTAAACCATAAGCCAAGGATGCTGCTGTAGGCTCATTTATAATTCTTAAAACTTCAAGGCCAGCTATTTTACCCGCATCTTTAGTAGCTTGTCTCTGAGCATCATTAAAATATGCTGGAACAGTAATTACCGCTTGTTTCACCTCAGAACCTAAATATTTTTCTGCTGTCTCTTTCATTTTTTGAAGTGTGAAAGCTGAAATTTGTGATGGTGAATATTTTTGCCCTTTTGCCTCAATCCATGCGTCGCCTTTGTCAGAATTAACTATTTTAAAAGGTGCAGTCTCTACATCTTTTTTCACTGTCGGATCATCAAAATTTCTTCCAATTAACCTTTTAACTGCAAATATTGTATTTTCAGGATTTGTAACAGCTTGTCTTTTAGCTGGTTGACCTATTAATTTTTCACCTTCGTCTGTAAATGCAACAACTGATGGAGTTGTTCTTGCTCCTTCAGCATTTTCTAATACTTTTGCTTGTGTTCCCTCCATTACGGCTACACAAGAATTTGTTGTTCCTAAATCTATTCCTATAACTTTACTCATAACTTGCCCTAATTAATCTTCATATAAGTGCTAATTTTACAACTACAACCATAATAAATAATTAATTTTTTGCCTCTTTTTCCTCAATTTTCTTGTCTTTTTGGTTATTTTGTTTTTCTTCAACTTTTTTTTTAGATACAGCTACTAACGAAGGTCTTAGCAACCTATCCTTCATCATAAAACCTTTTTGAATTTCTTGAACTATTGTTCCTTGATCTTTTGTATCATCTTCAATTTCCATCATAGCCTGATGTAAATTTGGATCAAGTTTTTCGTTAATTGCTTTAATTGGCTCTATATTGTTTTTTTTGAAAATTGAAATCATATCTTTATTAATAATATTAATATGTTCTATCAATTTTTTTAGTGTGTCTTTATCTTTTATAGTTTCATCACTTTCCAATGTTTGTTTTGATCTCTCTAAATTATCTAGAAGATTAAGAGTTTCTCTCGCAAATGAAAATCCACCATATTCAAAAGCTTCATCTTTCTCTTTTTCAAATCGTCTTCTCTGATTTTCCATTTCAGCAAAAGTTCTAGCAACTTTATCTTTAAGATTTGCAATTTCATCTTCAGGTGAAAGTTGTTCCTCTTCTTCTTTTTTTTCGGTTTCCTCCGAGGCCTGTTTATCTGTGCTTAGCTCAGAATTTTCATCTTTTAAATTTTGATCTTCTTTATTTTGTGATTCTTCTTTTTCCATTAGAGTCTATATGGTAAGAAATTTATAAAATTCTAGATGTTAAAAAAAAAAAATAAAGAAATCGTAGTAGGCTCAAATAATGATGGAAAAATAAAAGAAATAAAAGATTTACTGCCTAAATACTATATTATTACATCTCCTAAGGACTATGGTCTCAAAAGCCCAAAAGAAAATGGAGATACTTTTCTTAAAAATTCTTTGATTAAAGCAAAATATTTTTCAAAAAAAACAAAAAAAATTTGCATCGCAGATGATTCTGGGCTTGAAATTGACTTGCTAAATAATCAACCAGGTATTTATTCAGCAAGATGGGGTGGAAAAAAAAGTGATTTTAATTTGGCAATATCGAAAGTGTATCAAAAGCTATCGAAGGTAGATAAAAACTGGCAGTCAAAAAAGATTAAAGCAAGATTTATTTGTGCATTAACTATTTATGGATTAAAAAAGAAACCAATCCAATCTTTAGGGGTTATTAATGGAGCAATCTCTAAAAAGAAAATTGGGAAAAAAGGTTTTGGATATGATCCAATTTTTATTCCTGTGAATAAAAGATTAACATTCGGTCAAATGAGTCAAAAGTTAAAATTTAAAAATGACCACCGAGCAAAAGCTTTTAAAAAAATTAAAAAATTTCTTTAAAATTTTTATCTTTTATTTCATAAAAGTTTAATTGATGAGTAATTGTTTTTTTATTTATTTCAAAGATGCCTATCTTTCCTTTAAATTTATTTTTTTTAATAAATAAATTTTCATTAGTCTCTAAATCATTATTAATTAACAAGTAATATACTAACCCTATTAGATCATAACTTAAAAAAGAAATTTGATTTGGTGTATTTTTGAAGTTTTGAATATATTCTCTTTGAAATAATTCAAAATTATCTTTATTTATTGATGGGAAATAAATTGGATGCAATGAAGTTTCTTTTAAAAGGCTCTCATCGAACCATTGATTTAATGTAATATATTTTATTCTTTCTGAAGATACATCGGTGTACAACAAAGATGTGGCAACACTTTTTAGACTTTCACCAAAATCAGCAACTATTACGGAATCAAAATTAATGAAACCCAGCGTATCTTTTTTTTTTAATTCATCAATTTTTTTCTTTTTATTGAGAGTATTTGATTTTTTTATTCTTTTGATTTCGTTTTCTAAATTTTGTTTTCTTTGTTGGTACCTAGTTAAATCTTCTATTTGCTTTGTTAACAAAGTTGGGTCTTTGCTATAAATAAATTTCTCTTTTAATATTAAATTTGATTTCTTAATGGCCTCTTCAATCTCTTTTTTATACTCCGTTTCAGGAACTAAAAATATTGTATTCTTCAAATTATTTTTACTTAAATATTTTTTAATTGTATTTATTTGAGATATTGCATTTACACCTGCAGAAATTACATTTTTTGGATTATTTCTAATTTTGTTTGTAAAAGATAAGAATGTTACCTCATTTAACTCATCTAAATATTTATTGCTCTCATTAAATACTGGTCCAATAATTATTTTTATACCTTTATTGTAGAGCTCATTTGAAACTTTGAGCGTGTCTATTGGATTTGCCTTTGTATCTTTTGGTATTATTGTAATTCTTTCATCATTTATCTTATCTAATGCCATTCTTGTCGACTTAAGAATTGATTTACCAATATATGAATATTCACCAGACAAAGGTACAATTAAACCAATTTTAATTTTCTCATCTGAAATTGCTTTAAGATTAGTTAAAACGATTATAAGAAAAACTTTTAAAAATATGATATATAATTTTCTCGTTGTCATTAAATGTATAATTTTGAAATAAATGATATTTTAAAACCTGGGCTATATTGTGTTTCTACACCCATAGGAAATTTAGGTGATATGACTTTTAGGGCCATAAATATTCTAAATAAATCACACCTTATTTTGTCAGAAGACACTAGAGTCTCAAGTAAACTATTATCTAAGTTTAATATAAAGACTAAATTACTACCTAATCATAAATTCAATGAGAAAAGAAATGTAAAAAATGTTTTAAACTTATTAAAGGAAAATAAAATAATATCTATCATTTCAGATGCTGGTACTCCAACAATTTCAGATCCAGGTGGAATTTTGATAAACGAATGTATCAAGAATAAAATTGATATATTTCCAGTTCCAGGATCCTCTGCTGCCTTAGCGGCTGTTTCTATAAGTGGTTTCTCGAATAATTTCTTTTTTTGTGGTTTTTTGCCAGATAAAAAGTTGCAAATTGATCAACTTTTTCAAAAGATTTCTAATCTAAATTACTCAATTGTTTTTTTTATTTCACCCAAAAAAATAAAAAAAATTACAGCACAAATACTAAAATATTTTAGTGATAGAGATATTCTAATTACTAGAGAAATGACAAAGTTACACGAGGAATATATTAGAGATAAGGTTAAAAACCTCAATAATATAAATATAACAGAAAAAGGTGAGATTACTGTAGTTATATCAGAAAATTTAAATTTAGAAAATAGGTTACAAGTAATTGAAGAATCGGTTAAAAAAAAAATTATCAAACTTTTAAAAAAAATGTCAATTAAAGATATTACATCAAAAGTTAGTAAAGAAAATAATATATCAAAAAAAATTGTTTATGATTATTGTCTAAAGAAAAAAAATGAAATTTAGAAATTTAATTTTAATTATAACTTTTATTTTAATTTCAGGATGTGTTGGTTATTCATCAACCGGAGTTCTGGGAACGGGGGTTTCGATTGCAATGGATCCAAGAACAATAGGAACACAAATAGACGATTCTTTAATGCAAAAAAACCTAAGAGCAAAACTAGTATTAATGGACAAAAATTATTTACTAAATGTAAAGTCTAAAGTTCTAGATGGCCGAATATTTATAACTGGTAAAGTAGATACTATTGAAGAAAAATTAAAAATTACAAAACTAGGTTGGGAAATAAAAGGTGCAAGATCAGTAAAAAATGATTTAAAAATTAAAGAAGAGTTTAATTTTAAACAAACTGCTAAAGATGTACTAATAACTTCTCAACTAAGAACCGCTTTAATAACAAACAAAAAAATTAAGTCTGCTAATTATGATATCGATACATATAAGAAAATAATTTATGTTTACGGAATTTCGCAAAATGAAGAAGAAAGGGCTGAAGTTATAAACGAGGCTAAGAAAGTTCTTGATGTAGAAGATGTAGTTACAAGCATTTTTTTAGTTGAAGACTTGAGAGTCGTAAAAAACTAATTTGGTTTCTTGTAATTAATTACTCCTGCTGAATATGCTGCAACAGACGCTAAATTTAATATGTCAGATGTGGATGATCTTAATGGAGCAATTTCAATTGCTTGACCTAAACCGATTAATAGTGGTCCGATTACCTTAGCACCACCTAAAGTTTTCATTGTTTTATAAGTTATAGCAGCACTATGTTGTCCAGGCATAATCAATATATTTGCATTACCAACAATCTCAGAAAATGGATAAAGGTCTTTATATTCATCACTTAAGGCTACATCAGGCTGCATATCTCCATCAAACTTAAAGTTAACCTTTTTATTTTTTAAAATTTCTACTGCATCTCTTATATGTTTAGTTCTAGCAGTAATTGGTTGGCCAAAGGTTGAGTGTGAAAGAAAAGCGACTTTTGGTTCAAATCCAAATAATTTTGCTACTCTAGATGCAGAAATAGCTATTTCAGAGAGTTGTTCAGATGTTGGATATTCGTGAACACTTGTATCTGCAATAAAAACTGTTTTGCCCTTATTTACAATCATGTTTAATCCAAACATAATTTCTCCCGGTCTAACATCTATGACCTTTTTAACTTTATCAAGAGATTGCCCATACCTTCTTGAATTTCCAGTTACCATTGCATCAGCATCGCCACATGCAACCATGCAAGAACCCCATATAACTCTGTCATTTCTGACCATTTTATCACAATCTCTTTCAAGCAATCCCTCTGTTCTTTGAAGTTTTTTAAATAGATAATTTACATATTTTTTTCTTTTTTCACTCAAAGTAGAGTTCACAATCTGAATATCAAAGTTTTCTCCGTAACCAATCTCTCTAAGTTTTTCTTTAACAACTTTTTCTTTAGCAACCAAAATAGGCGTGCCTAGTCCACTATTTTTAAATGCTATTGCAGCCTTCAAAGTATTTTCATCTTCACCATCGGCAAATACAACTTTTTTATTTGTTTTTTTAATTTGGTTATTTATTCCCTGCATAATAGTTACAGATGGATCAAGTCTTTGTTTTAATTGCTCAAAATATTGATCAAAATTTTCTATTTTTTTTCTAGCAACACCAGATTTAATAGCAGCTTTTGCTACTGCCACTGGTATTACACTTATCAATCTTGGATCAAAAGTAGATGGAATAATATATTCTCTCCCATAATTAGGCCTTTCGCCACCCATTGCAGCTGCGACTTCGTCAGGCACAAATTCCCTTGCAAGTGAAGCAATAGCATTAGCTGCAGCTACTTTCATTTCTTCATTAATGGTTTTTGCCCTTACATCTAAAGCTCCCCTAAATATGTATGGAAAACCAATTAAATTGTTTACTTGGTTTGGATAGTCAGATCTACCTGTTGCTATAATTGCATCATTTCTCACTTTTTCTATATCTTCTGGTTTTATTTCAGGGTCTGGATTTGCACAGGCAAATATAATTGGATTTTTTGCCATCTTTTTAACCATACTTTTTTTTACAACATCTGCAGCCGATAAGCCTAAAAATACATCTGCATTTTTCATCGCATCATCTAAACTTTTATCCTTTGTTTCTACTGCAAATTCTTTTTTCCATGAATTAATATCTTTTCTATTTTTATTTATTACACCTTTTGAATCTAGCATTTTGATATTGTTCTTTGGAATACCTTTGCTTCTAAATAATTTTGCACATGCCATAGCTGCGGCACCCGCACCATTAATCACTATTTTAATTTTTTTTAAGTTTTTTTTTGCAATATCAACTGCGTTAATTAATGCAGCCGTTGTTATTATTGCTGTCCCATGTTGATCATCGTGAAATACAGGAATGTCTAAAATTTTTTTTAATTCTTCCTCAATTATAAAACAGTTCGGAGCTGCAATGTCTTCAAGATTTATACCGCCAAAACTTTTTGCTATATTTTTTATTGAATTAATTATTTCTTTTGTATCCTCTGTGTCTATTTCTAAATCTATCGAGTCAATATCTGCAAATCTTTTGAATAGAACAGCTTTTCCTTCCATGACTGGTTTTGATGCTATAGCACCCAAATTTCCTAGCCCTAATATTGCTGATCCATTACTAATTACAGCTACAAGGTTTCCTTTTGTAGTATATTCATATGCTAACTCAGGATTGTCTGCTATTGCTTTTACTGGAGCGGCAACTCCAGGAGAATAAGCTAATGCCAAGTCTCTCTTTGTAGTTACAGGCTTAGATGAAACGATCTCTATTTTGCCTGATTTATCATTAGTATGAAAATCTAAAGCTTCTTTATCAGAATAATGTTCAATTTTGTTTTTTTTCATTATTTGTTTAGATATACAAAAGGATTAAGTTAGTAATATGATTTATGAATTTAATTAAGTCAACAGGCACGTTTAGTCTGTTTGTTATTCTAAGCAGAATATTAGGATACATTAGAGACTTATTTATAGCTATTTATCTTGGTTCGGGACCAATTGCTGATGCATTCTTCGTAGCATTTAGAATACCAAACACCTTTAGAAGATTGTTTGCAGAAGGTACTTTTAATGCAGCATTTGTTCCATCTTACACATCAGAACTTTTGTCTAGTAAAAAAAAAGCTCTAAAATTTGCAAACTCAGTATTTAATTTATTGGTCTTAATACTTTTAAGTCTGACAATATTGGTAGAGATTTTTATGCCAAACTTTATAAAATTGATCGCTCCTGGCTTCTCAGATATAAATGAAAAGTTCAAGTTAGCAGTTGATTTAACAAGAATTACTTTTCCATTTTTATTTTTTATAAGTATAGCTTCTTTTTTTTCAGCAATTTTAAATTCTCACAACAAATTTGCCGTCGCAGCCGCAGCTCCACTTTTTTTAAATATAATATTAATAATATGTTTCCTTTTTATAAAAAACGATACTGATTTAGTTTACTATTTAAGTTATGCAATAACATTTGCGGGAATTATACAATTTATATTTTTAATTATTTTTACTAGAAAATATTTTTATCCAAGTTTTGATTTCAACTTCCAAATGAACAGCAAAATAAGATTCTTTTTTAAGAAGCTTTTGCCAAGTATATTTTCATCTGGTGTTACTCAAATTAATATATTAGTTGGAACAATAATTGCTTCTTTTCAAGCAAGTGCAGTCTCATATTTGTATTATGCAGACAGAATATATCAGATAAACTTAGCGATAGCAGGTATTGCAATCGGTATAATTATTTTGCCCAACTTAAGTAGATATGTAAAGAACAAAAACAAATCAAAACTGCAAATTTTACAAAATAAATCTTTAGAATTAAGTTTATTTTTAAGTCTTCCTGCTACACTTGCATTAATTTTTGCTTCTGAAGAAATTGTTTCTGCGCTCTTTGGGTATGGATCTTTTAACGAGGAAAGTGTCAAAAATTCAGCACATGCATTATTTTATTTTGCATTGGGTCTGCCTGCATTTTCGATGATTAAAATATTTTCAAGTTTTATATTTGCTAGAAATGATACCAAAACACCTTTTTACTTTTCATTAATTTCTGTAATTTTGAACATAGTTATTAGTTTATCTTTATTTAGTAAATTGGGTTTTATTATAATTCCTATAGCAACAACTATTTCTTCATGGTTAAATGGATTCTTATTGATGATATTTGTTTTAAATAAAAATTATTTTAATTTTAACAATTCATTTTTTACTCAGCTCTTTAAAATATTTATTTCAAATATGATTTGTCTGGGATCTTTTAAAATTTTAATAAATTATTTTAGTAACTATTTTATGTTCTCGAATAGCTATAAATTTTTAGCGATTATATTATTAGTCCTTCTAACATTTACTTTTTATTTGTTGATTTCAATACTCATTAAGGCCTTTAAAATATCTGATATTAAATTAAAGTATTAAATTATGTCTAAAAAAATTTTTTCTGGAGTACAACCAACAGGAAATTTGCATCTTGGTAATTACATAGGCGCAATAAAAAATTTCGTCGATTTACAAAATAATAAAGATAATAATTGTATCTTTTGTGTTGTCGATCTTCATGCCATTACTGTGATGCAAGATCCAATAGAATTAAAAAATAATATTAGAGAGACAGCAGCAGCTTTTATTGCAAGCGGTATTGATCCAAAAAAAAGTATAATATTTAATCAATCTTTAGTTTCAGCACACTCCGAAGGTTCTTGGATATTAGGATGTATTGCAAGAATGGGATGGCTCAATAGAATGACACAATTTAAAGAGAAAGCTGGAAAAAATAAGGAAAAAGCTAGTGTCGGCTTGTATATTTATCCAGTTCTTATGGCTTCTGATATCCTTTTGTATGATGCTACTCATGTGCCAGTTGGAGATGATCAAAAACAGCATCTAGAACTTTGCAGAGATATAGCTCAAAAATTTAATAATGAATATAAATGTCCAGATTTCTTAAAACCTCCTCAGCCTCTTATACAAAAAAATTTTTCAAGAATAATGAGTTTAAAAGATGGCACAAAAAAAATGAGTAAGTCAGATATTGCTGAAGGCAGTAGGATTAACTTAACAGATAATGAGGATCAAATTGTTAATAAGATAAAAAAAGCAAAAACAGATAATAATACCTTGCCTGGAAATGAAGATGGACTTAAAGGAAGACCCGAAGCAGAAAATTTGATGGGTATTTATTCTAGCCTAAGTAATCAAAATATTAATGATACATTAAATGAATTTGAGGGAAAAAATTTCTCAGATCTAAAAAATAAACTTTCTGAAATAATCGTGACTAAGCTGTCGCCTATATCAAAAGAAATAAAAAAGTTGTTGTCAGATAAAAATTATTTAGATCAAATTTTAGAGGATGGTGGTGCTAAAGCGCAGGATATTTCTTCGCAAAAAGTTAAAAAAATAAAAGAAATAGTTGGTTTTTAGTGATTTAATATTTTGAAATAATCACTATATAAAGAATATGTTTATACAAACAGAGAATACACCGAATCCAAATTCATTAAAATTTCTACCTGGAAGAAAGGTATCTAATGATGGTCCATTAGAAGTTTTAAATCAGGAAGATACAAACAATCTACTTATAAAGAATTTATTACAAATAAATGGAGTGACTGGAGTATTTTTAGGAGAAGATTTCTTTTCAATAAATAAAGAAGACAATAAAAAATGGGAAGATATTCAACATATTGTTATATCTTATGTAAATGAGCATTATGCAAATGGCAATAATTGTATTATCGATAAAACAAATGTAGAAGAGCAAAATAAAAATTACTCTGAGATTGAAAAAAAAATAATAAGTATTCTAGACTCTAAAATCAGACCTGCAGTTGCAAGAGATGGGGGAGATATAAAGTTCCAAGAATTCAAGGATGGAAAAGTTAAAGTTTTGTTAAAAGGCAGTTGTTCAGGCTGCCCATCTTCAACTCTTACTTTAAAAAAAGGTGTAGAGAACTTGCTTTGCCATTATATTCCTGAAGTTAAAGAAGTTTTAGCTGTATAAATAATTAATGATAATTATATTGAACTAATGGTTAAACTTACAAAAATTAAAAATATTAAACAGACGAAAAAAAAAAATAATATATTAAGATTTTCAGTAATAAGTATTTTTGTAATATTCTCATTCTTTTCTTTACCAACTTTAAAAAATTTTTTAGACAAAAACTTAAAATTCAAAAAATCTGTAATTTCAAATGCAGGTGTAAATTTTGACCAAGAATTAGAAAAAAGAAAAAAAATCCTTGATGGAGAGAAAGAAACTATAACAAATAAATTAAGTCTAAAAAATATTTTTGCTGATATTGATTTTTTCAGTACAGATGATGAGGGACAAAATTCAATAAGATTTGATGCAAGAACAATTGAGCAACTGTTTAAAGATACAAATTATAACCTTAAAAGAGTTAGAGAGACTAAGTTAGTAAATATAGGTAATAAAATTGACCATCTTCCAAAAGAGATTAAAAGTATTGAGAGTTCAAAAAAAAGAAAAAAACTATTTATCCAAATAGTTTTACCGTTAATAGTAGAAGAGAATGCCAAAATTCGGCTCGATAGAAAAGAATTATTTAGAATATTGGGCAAAAATATTAACACGCAAAAAGAAAAAAATTGGTTAAAAGAAAAATTTAAACAATATGGTTTAAGAGATGGAGATTTTTATTCTCTGAAAGTTAGAATGGACGAAATACCTGTCTCTTTAGCACTTGCTCAAGCTGCTAAAGAAACTGGATGGGGGACTTCAAGATTTGCACAAGAAGGCAATGCATTATTTGGACAATGGACCTGGAATGGCGAAGGAATTAGACCGGCAGGTGTAGATAAAGATGCGAAACACAAAGTTGCAAAGTTTGCAGTTCTTAAAGCATCAGTAAGAGCATATCAGCGAAATTTAAATACCCACAGCAGTTATATCGAATTTAGAAAAGAAAGAGCAATTCAAAGGGACAACGATGAAAAATTAGACAGTTTAAAGTTGGTAAATTTTTTAGATAAATACGCAGAGACAGGGCAACAGTACATTGAGGTGTTAAAAAAAATTATAAAACAAAATTCTCTTACGGATTTTGATGATGTAAATATTATGCCTACCAGTAATAAGACTAAAAAATTAATTTAATTTTGAACAAATTGGAAACCTGAAAATCTCCAACCATTTTCATCTTTTAAAGAACAGTTAATTCTCCCTCTTCTTTGAATAAATTTTTCTGAAAAATTAATATTTAATATATTGTCAATTAGAACAATTTTTGTTTTTCTCCAATTTGATCCTTCATTTGAAAAGCAATTAATATTTTCTAAATTTTTTTGATCTTCGAAAAATTCTATCGTCATTTTAGGCGGGTTTTCACCATCATTCATAAATTTGTTTTCAGGTTTAACAATTTTATACTGAAGTGGCAAATAAGATATAACCTCTTTAAATCTTTTTATATCTCCATATTTTTCGTTTATGGGAAATCGTGGTAGTTCATATTTATCTTTGTTTAAATCAATAACTCCTGAATGCTGGCCAAATGCAAATTCAAAATTATTTGAAATATAATTTTTCTGCTCTGAATTATATTCACCAAAGGGATAAGAAAAAAAAATTGGATTATAACCTAATTTATTTTTAAAAATTTCAATTGATTCTTCAATATCCTCTACAAACTTTCGAAAAGTAAATTTAGTTAAATAATCGTGTGAGTGTGAATGATTACCAATATATGCAAAGTTCTCTTTTTCTATTTCTTTTATTTGGTCCCAACTCATATATCCTCTATTCCCAACCGCCCCTGTTGAGACGAATAAAATAAAAGGAATTTTTTCCTTTTTTAATATTGGCCAAGCGTTTTCATAAAAAGACGTAAATGCATCGTCAATAGTTAATAAAATTTTTTTTTGTTCCTTAACTTTCTTAAAACCTATTGAAAATTCACCAGGATTATAAAAATTTAAATTATTATCTTTTATTAAATTAATATGTTTTTTAAATATATCTAATCTTATATTTGTTGATGGATACTTATTTTCTTCAAATCTATGATACATAATTGCTAAAACACCTTGTTCATTTTTGAAATATTTTTTATTTACTACTTCAGCTTTAACGTTTAAAAAAATAATAAAAAAAATGAATACTTTAGTTATTAACGCTGCAGATGATAAAATTTTATTTTCTCTCATAACCAACTTAGAATCTTATACTACCGCCCATATAAACAGTAGAGAAAATTTTGATAAAATCATGATATTAATTTTGAATTTTCTTAAAGAACATGATTCAAATTTAGATAAAATAAGTGAAATATTTGTAAATCAAGGTCCTGGCAAAATCTCAAGTATTAGAAATTCTATAGCAATTGCTAAAGGTATTGCTTTTGCAAAAAATATTGATTTATATGGATTTTTGAGCGAACAATTAACAGATAAAGATGTAGAACAGTTAGTAAAAATTGATAAAAAAAATTTTACAAATATTAATTTGATTAAACCCCTTTACTCGAGTTAAAATATATTATGCTAGAAACTATTGAGGAAAAATGTCAAAAAAATGGAGTCAAACTCACAGATCAAAGAAGGATAATTGCTAGAGTAATATCCGAATCTAAAAAAACATATGGAGAATCTGACCACCCAGATGTTGATGAATTATATAATCGAGTTTCTCAAATAGATTCTAAAATTAGTATTGCTACAGTTTATAGAACTGTCAAACTTTTTGAAGAAGCGGGTATATTAACAAAGCATGATTTTAAATCTGGTAAAGCAAGATATGAGTTAAATGATGATCATAATCATTTAATTGATATAAAAACTGGAGAAATAATAGAATTTGTTGACGCAGAGATCGAAGAATTGCAAAAAAAAATCGCTGATAAATATGGCTATAAGCTCGTTGATCATAAATTAGAACTATACGGAATCAAAAAAAAGTAATTAATGCTTAAAAAGGTTTTTATAAAGACATTTGGTTGTCAAATGAATGAATATGACTCTAATAGAATATATGATGCTGTTAGGGCTATAGGTTATAATAAAACTGAAAATCAGGATGAAGCCGATTGTTATATTTTAAACACTTGTCATATTAGAGATAAAGCTAAAGATAAAGTTTATCATGAGATTGGAAGAGTTAAAAAATTATACAAAGATAAAAAAAAACCAATAATGGTAGTTGCAGGTTGTGTAGCACAAGCTGAAAATACAGAGATGCTCAATAGAGAAAAATATATAGATCTAGTTGTAGGTCCACAATCTTATCAAAAAATAAACAATCTTTTAAAGAATTTTGAGGAAGAAAATAAAGTTGAAGAAACTGAATTTGACTCAGTTTCTAAGTTTAGGTACTTCGATAATATTAAAAATAATAATACCAATGTTTCATCTTTCTTAACGATACAAGAGGGTTGTGATAAGTTCTGTCACTTTTGTGTTGTTCCATATACTAGAGGACCAGAATATTCTCGACCATTCAAAAGCATTATTGATGAAGCTGAGAGATTGATAAAGAACGGATCTAGAGAAATTACTTTTCTTGGTCAAAACGTAAATGCATATTCTTATATAGATGGCTCCAGAGAGTACCGATTGTCAGATCTTATCAATACACTCAGCAAATATAAAGAAATAACTAGAATTAGGTATACCACTTCTCATCCAAGAGATATGACGGATGATCTTATTGAATGTTACAAAAATTCGAAAAAATTAATGCCTTTTGTTCATTTACCAATTCAAAGTGGTTCTGATAGAATATTAAAAATGATGAACAGAAAGCATACAGTAAATTATTATTTAGATATTTATGAAAAATTAATCAAAATTAATCCTGATATAAAATTTTCTAGTGACTTTATTATTGGATATCCTGGAGAAACAGAGACTGATTTTAAAGAAACTATAAATCTAGTTAATAAAATTAAATTTATAAATTCGTTCTCTTTTATTTTTAGTCCAAG
>CACGUE010000004.1 GCA_902576115.1 uncultured Pelagibacteraceae bacterium | reverse complement strand
GCAAATAAAGCTTTAGCTTACAATGCTGGCCTAAAATATGTTTTACTTGAAATAAACGATAACAAAAATTTTATTGATAGAAAAATAGTAATTGCAAAGGACCTGCTAGAACCTTTTAAAAAAGATACTTCTATTGAAAATATAAAAGTTTTAAACGAATTTTTAGGAAAAGATTTGAAAGGAACAATTTGTAGTCATCCATTTTCTAAAATAGGATATGATTATGATATCCCAATGCTTGAGGCTAATTTTGTTACCACTGAACAAGGCACAGGTATTGTACACTGTGCTCCAAGCCATGGACCAGATGATTTCAATCTCTGTTTAAATAATAATATTAAAGCAATTGAAACAGTTGATGGTGATGGAAAATATACAAATGAAATTAAACATTTTGAAGGTTTACATATTTTTAAGGTCAATAACTTAATAATTGAAAAATTAGATGAGCAAAAAAATTTAGTAACAAACGGAAAACTTACTCACTCTTATCCACATTCTTGGAGATCAAAAGCTCCACTAGTTCATAGAGCAACTCCACAATGGTTTATTTCCATGGAAAGCCATGGGTTAAGGGATAAAGCCTTAAAAGCTATCGATGATACAGATTTTTATCCTTCAAAAGGAAAAGAAAGAATTAAATCAATGATTGAAACTAGACCTGATTGGTGTGTATCAAGACAGAGAGTTTGGGGTGTTCCATTACCAATCTTTATTTCAAAAGAAACAGGTGAGGTTTTAGTTGATGATGAAGTTTTTGAAAATATTGCAAAAATTTACGAAAAAGAGGGTTCCGATTGTTGGTTTAATGAAGATTATCAGATCTTTCTTGGAGATAAGTATAAAGCGGAAGACTATGAAAAATTGTCAGACATAGTTGAAGTTTGGTTTGATAGTGGATCCACTCATTCTTTTGTCTTAGAAAAAAGAGATGACCTCAAATGGCCAGCGTCTATGTATTTAGAGGGCTCAGATCAACATAGAGGATGGTTTCACTCTTCACTACTAGAGTCATGTGGAACAAGAGGTGTTGCTCCATTTGAAAGTATTCTTTCTCATGGTTTTGTCGTAGATGGAAAAGGTCTAAAAATGTCAAAATCAACAGGTAACGTAATTGCTCCACAAGATATACTTAAAAAATACGGAGCCGACATATTAAGAATTTGGGTTGCATCTTCAAATTATGCTGAGGATCTTAGAATAGATTATTCAATTTTAGATCAACATGCAGAGTCTTATAGAAAAATTAGAAACACGTTTAGATATCTTTTAGGAAACATTCAAGATCAATATGAAAATCTTGATTTTGAAAAAGTTAAGTTTGAAAACTTTGACTCACTTGAAAAATTTATGCTTCATAGAATTTATACATTAAATGAGAATTTTAAAAATAATTTTAAAGTTTATAACTTTCATAACTTATATAAAGAATTACTAAATTTTTGTACAGTTGAGCTTTCAGCCTTTTATTTTGATATCAGAAAGGATACTTTATATTGTGAGGCTTTGAGTTCGGATAAAAGAAAGAACTGCATAACTCTTTTAAATATTATTTTACAATGTCTCCTGAAATGGTTTGCTCCAATATTATCATTTACAACTGAAGAAATTTATCAATTGGTTAAAAAAGAAGAAGACATACAAAGTATACATTTGCAAAATTTTGTTCGCGTTCCAAATTCTTGGTACAATGAAGAAATAAGCTCAGATTGGGAATATGTCAAAAAAATTAGAGATGTGGCAAATATTTCAATTGAAAACATGAGAGCTGAAAAATCAATTGGTTCAAGTTTAGAGGCAATGATTGAGATAAAATTAAATAAAGAATTTTACAATAAGGCAAAAAATATTAATTTTTCTGAAATTTGTATTACCTCATCTGCCTTTGTAATTATAGATGAAAATTTAAAAAATAGTATTGATGTAGTTGCAAAAAAAGCCAAAGGAAATAAATGTCCTATTTGTTGGAAAATTTTTGAAACGAGGTGTGAAAGACCAAATTGTGGACTTTTAAATACTAATGGGAAATGAGAAATTAAATAAACTTCTTATAGGTTTTGTATTTTTAGTTGTTTGTTTTGCTTCAGATAGACTATCAAAAATTTATATTCTAAATATTTTAAATAATGAAGGACAAGTTGATTTTTATATAAATCAATTTTTAAATATTTATTTAGTTTGGAATACAGGAATAGGATTTGGTTTATTTTCTTCAGAAGATCAAATTTTCTATAATATCTTTACTACAATTATAGTTATTATAAACTTGGCAATATTGTATTTCGCTTTGATTGAATCAAAAATTAAATCATTTTTTTTAATGATAATATTAGGAGGTTCTTTAGGAAATTTATTTGACCGAGTTTATTACAGAGCTGTTCCAGACTTTATAGATTTAAATTATGCAGGATATCATTGGTTTATCTTTAATGTAGCTGACATATTTATAACAATTGGTATTTTATGCCTTATTTTATCTGAATTAATATTTTATAAAAAAAAAAATGAAAAAAATTAAATTAAATCTAATCCTGTTATTAGCATTAGTACCATTACTAACTTTTTGTGGCGGGTTTAGAGATGCTTTAGAAGGCAAAAAGAGATCTGATCAAAGTGATGAATTCTTGGTTAAGAAAAAAAATCCATTACAAATGCCACCGGATATGAATAAACTTCCTAAACCAGGAGATGATTTAGAAGCAAGTAGTCAACCAAATAATGAGGAAGTCAAAGATTTACTGAAAATAAAAGACGATGATAATTCTGAGGATTCTTCTAGTGGCTCAGATTTATTAAATAATATGAAAAAGAAAATCCAGTAATTAATGGAGACAAAACATATTATTTACAAAAAGTTCAATAATAAAAATAAAAAATTAAATAAAATAAAACTTACTAATTTCCTAAAGTTTAAAACTTTAGTTAAAAAATATCCTTTATTAAAATCTTTAACAAATAAATATAATTACTCATTTCAGAAAAAAAATTTACTAAAATTCAAAAAATATAATGAGTTTAATTTAATAGGAATGGGAGGATCTATTTTAGGTGCACAAGCTATTTATGATTTTCTTAGTCATAAAACTAAAAAAAAATTTTTCTTTTATAATAACCTGCAGAGCAATAGAATTATAAAATCAAAGAAAAAACGTTTAAATATAATTATATCAAAATCAGGCAATACCCTAGAAACATTATCAAATTTCAACTTGATCTTAACAAATCAAAAAAAAAATAAAAATTTAATAATCACTGAAAATAAAAATAATATCTTAAGAGTTATAGCGAACAAACTAAAGTCTGATGTAATAGACCATAATAATTATATTGGAGGAAGATATTCAGTATTATCAGAAGTTGGAATGGTCCCGGCAGAATTGATGGGTTTAAATGAAAATAAATTTAAACGATTAAATTATCTAATAAAAAATAAAACATTTATTAATTTTTTAATTCAAAATGTCTCTTCAATTTACTCAAACATTGTTAAAGGAAACAAAAATTGCGTAATTTTAAATTATGATGAAAAATTAAATAACTTTTTGAAATGGTACCAGCAATTATCTGCTGAAAGTTTAGGAAAGAAGGGCAAGGGCTTCTTTCCTATAATCTCTACAATGCCAAAGGACAATCATAGTCTTTTACAACTATATTTAGATGGCCCAAAAAATAATTTTTTTAGTTTTTTTTTCTCTAGAGATAGAAATCAATTTAAATTTAATAATGCTTTTATAATTGATGGATTAGAACATTTAAAAAAGAAAAGTTTGGATCAAGTAATGTATGCTCAAAAAAAAGCTACGCAAAATGTATTTAAAAAGAAAAAATTATCATTTAGAAGTTTTGAAATTAAAAAAAAAAGTGAGGAAACTTTAGGTGAATTATTTACATTTTTTATATTAGAAACGCTAATGCTAAGCTCCTTATTAAATGTAAATCCAATTAACCAACCTTCTGTTGAATTGATTAAAATAGAAACAAGAAAAATTCTAAAATAGTAACTTACCAAATATTATTTTTGATAATCCATATTTTTTTTCTCTAAGAACCTTAAAATCTTCTATAAAATTTTCTTTAAATTTTTTATTTCTATGTATTACTATTAACGTATTTTTGTGAGCAATTTTTAAGTCTAAAATTTTACTTAATAATTTATTTATATTTTTATCTTTAAATGGTGGGTCCAAATAAATTAAATTAATTTTTTCACTATCTATATTTTCTTTAGAAATTTCATATGCGTTTATTTCCTTAATGACTGAATTTTTATCAATTTCTAACTCCTTAATATTTTTTTCTAAAATTTTCAAAGAGGGTTTATAATTTTCAAAAAAAAAAACTTTTTTTACTCCTCTAGACAAACACTCAATGCCAAACGAACCAGAACCGGAAAATAAATCCAAAACTACGTCATTTTTGAATTTAATTTTTTCATTCTTAGAATGCTCTAAAATATTAAATATCGACTCTCTAACCATATCCTTTAAAGGTCTTGTTATTTTATCTGTAGGATTATGAATTATCTTCCCTCTTAGTTTTCCACCAATTACTCTCATTTATCTATTACTTTATGACCTATATCTGATCTATAAAAACCATCTTCCCAATTTAATTTCTTAATCTGATTTATGATTTTTTTTCTGCTTGATAAATAGCTATCAGAGATATTCACAAAATTTATTACCCTACCACCAACTGCTAAGATTTTGTTTCCAGAACTTTTTGTTCCAGCATGAAAAATAAAATTATCTTTATTTGATTTGAACTCTTTTAAATTTTTAATTTCAACATTCTTATTATATTTTTCAGGATATCCTTTCGAGCATAAAGCAATGCACATACTTTTTTTATTTTTCCACTTTATTTCTTGTGTCCTTAATTTTGAATTACAACAAGCATTTATTATTTCCAATAAATCACCGTCAACCAAAGGTAATATTGTTTGGCATTCAGGATCACCCATCCTGACATTATATTCAATTAGGTATGGTTCGTTACTTTTTATCATTAAGCCTGCATATAAAAAACCGATGTACTTCTCATTCATTTCACTTATAGCTTTTAAGGTTGGCTCAATTATTTTGTTTAAAATTTTATTTTCTAAGTCATTGTTAATTAAGCTTGAAGGTGAATAAGCTCCCATTCCTCCCGTGTTTTTTCCAGTATCCCCCTCACCAACTCTTTTATGGTCTTGAGCTGTATTAAAAGTTTTATAACTAATTCCATCTGAAATTATAAAAAAACTCATCTCATCACCTTCTAGAAATTCCTCAATTAACACTTGATCTGTTTTCCCAAATTTACCATCAAATATTTCATTAACAGCAGTTTTAGCTTCATCAACATTTTGACAAATATAAACACCTTTACCTGCAGCAAGAACATCCGCCTTTACAACAAGAGGAAAATTTGAAGATGATAGAAATACAAATGCGTCTTCTTTTGATTTACAAATTTTAAATTTAGCAGTTGGTATGTTAAATTTCTCACAAATTTCTTTTGTAAATATTTTTGATCCTTCTAATTGAGCAACTTTTTTTCTAGGACCAAAAACTTTAATATTTTTTGATTCTAGGAAATCCACTAATCCTTCGACTAATGGTTTTTCTGGACCAATAATAACTAATTCGATTTGTTCTTTCTTAATAAAATTATACAAATCTTGAAAATTCTCCAAATTTATATCAATATTTAAAGATATTTCTTCGGTACCAGCATTACCGGGTATTGAATATATTTTTGTTATTTTATTTGAATTACTTAAGTGATGAACTAGAGCATGCTCACGTCCTCCATTACCAATAATTGCAATTTTCATTTAGTAAATATATATCTTAAATATGTTAAATAAGTTAGCTAAATTAAAATACTTAGCAAACAATTTTGAAATAGTTGAAGATGGAGATCATGTGATTTGTGCTATCTCACAAAAAAAAATACCACTTGAAAACTTAACTTATTGGAATGTTGAAGAACAGGAAGCTTATTTTTCATATATTGAGGCTTCAATGAAAAGAGATTTATTAAATAAAAACTGATTATTTTTTCCACCTATCATGTGTCCAAATCCACTGGTCTATATTTTTTAAAATCATTCTTTCGAGTATCTTATTTAGATGTTCAGTGATCTCTTTGATTGATTTATTTTTCCCAATTTTAATTGGTTCTGAAACGAACATTTTGAAATAATTATTTTTTCTTCTCTCTATATAAATAGGCACTAAATCACATTTATATTTTTTAATTAATTGTGCGGGTATGGTTGTAGTACTAGCTGGTTTACCAAAAAAATTAATTTTTATCCCTTCTCTAACTCTTTGGTCTATCATGAGAGCTACCGAGTTACCTTTTTTTATATTTTCAATAATCTGTCTTGTGCCTGATCTTCCTTTTTTAATTTGATTTTTGCATATAAAATTTTCTCTAATTTCTTCCATAGTTTTGTTAAGGAATACGTTATTTAGCGGTCTATAAATAGCGCACAAATTTATACCAGCCTTTTCTATTTGGAGCGCCATTAATTCAAAATTATTGAAATGACCAGATATAAATACAGCTCGTCTTTTTTCTCTCTTAATTTTGTTTAGGTTTTCAAGCCCGTCTATTTCAATAAATTTATTTAATTTGTTATTTCTAAATGCTTTAAGAAAAGGATATTCAGCAAGTATTCTTCCATAATTTCCATATATTTTGCTTATAATTTTATTGTAATTTTTTTTGTCTACAATGCCAGATTGTTCCAAATTATTTTTAATTAAGTTTTTTGATCTAAATATTGGACCAAACAAGCGACCAATAAAATCTCCAAAATTAGATCCATTTTTATAACCAATTATAATTAGTATAAAAAAAAACAATTTTATTAAAATAAATTCAATTAAATAAAAAAACTTCCTCATAATTTCTTTAATAAAAAATTTCTAAATTCTTTTTCTTTTTCAATTTTTAATCCTATTTTTAAAAATTGGATATTCTTTTTTTGTATATTTGACAATCGATTGAAGTCTTTCTCTGTTGTTATAATTTTTAATTTATTACTCTTAGCTATATTTTTTATATTATTAATATCAGAATTTTTATATTTATAATGGTCAGGAAAAGTCATTATTTTTTTTATCTTAAAATTATATTTTTTTAATGTTTGTTGAAATTCCAAAGGATTACCTATGCCTGAAAAAACTAGAAAGTTATTTTTAAATTTGAAAGACTCAAGATTTCTAGGAGTATATTTAGCTCTAAATATTTTTAAATTTGGATTTAATCTCTTTAGAGTTTTTTCGAAACTTTTATTATTTTTTTCACCATTAAGAAATGCAAGATCATAATTTGAAATACTTGTAATTCTTTCCCTTAATGGACCAGCGGGCAAAACTAACCCATTTCCAACTAGCTCTGAACTATTAAAACAAGCAATAGAAATATCATAATTTAAACTTTTATCTTGTAAACCATCATCTAATATAGCTAACTGGTAATTTTTTTTCTCAGCAATTCTCAGCGCGATATCTCTAAAACCTAAACAAATTAGATTTCCATATTTTGATAAAATATTTTGCTCATCAATTTGATCAATATATCTTTTTTTAATAAATACAGATTTAAACTTATATTTTAACATTTCATTTATTTTTAAAACTAAAGGTGTTTTTCCAGTTCCACCTAAGTAAATATTTCCAACACAGATTATTTTTATTTTGAAATATTTTTTAAGACTTAAAGATTTAAAAAAATTAAAAATAATTGTTATCAAACTAAATGGTAAGAGTAATAATGATATGAAATTGAAACTATCCCAAAAAATGGGTCTTTTTACTTTCATTATAAATAATTTTTAATTTCTTTAACGTTATTTTCAAAAATTTTAGCACCTAAATAATTAATTTTATTAATTTTATTGTTTGATATTTTGTAATTATGATTTTTTACAAATACCTTTTCCATTTGATCAATATTTTTAATCTCTGAGGATACTTTTAAATTTTTTAATTCTTTATATATTTCTCTAAAATTATTTACTTTTCTACCATGCATCACGTAATTACCCATTCTTACAGCTTCTAATGGGTTTTGTCCTCCATGGTTTACTATAGATCCACCAATAAATGCTACATTTGAAAGTCTTAAAAATTTTGACATTTCTCCGTATGTATTAACAATATATACGTCACAATCATCTGATGGTTTATGTCCGCTTGATCTTTCGTTAACTACCAGTTTTAATTTTCTAAGTTCTTGCTTTATTTTCTCTGATCTATTTATATGACGTGGAACCAATATTGTAATTAAATTCTTAAACTTTTTCTTCAATTTTAAATGTAATTTTCCAATGATTTTCTCCTCATTATAATGAGTGCTAGCTGCACAGAATATTTTTTTATTTTTAAAATATTTTTGAACATTTTTCTTCAAACTTTGTTTATCATTTTTAAAATACTTTAAATTTCCTACAAATTTAATTTTTTTAACACCCAATCTTTTTAAATAATTTTGGGTTTCTTGATTTTGAGGTAAAGCTATAGTTATTTTACTGAAAACATTCTTTGCAAAAGATGAAAAGATTTGCCATCTTTTGAAACTTTTACTCGTAATTCTAGCATTGATCAAAATAAGAGGTATTTTTTTTGAATTTATTTTATCATACATAATCGGCCAGATTTCAGAATCTACAAATATTGCGATTTTTGGTTCCCAATAATTTAAAAAGTTTTCGCATATAAATCCAATATCAAATGGATAGTATATATGAGTTGTTTTCTTTAATGATTTCTTTGCAATTATTGATGCAGAACTTAAAGTAGATGAAGTAAGTAAAATTTTTTTTATAGATTTGTCATTTTCAAACTTATTTATCAAAGGGAGAATGCTCATGATTTCTCCAACACTTGCACCATGAAACCATACAGTTGTATCAGTCTTTTTTAAATTATAATAAGCGTATTTTTCTAAGATTCTTTTCCAATCTTCTTTTCCATTAATCATTCTAAAAAATAATATAAATGGTGAGATTAAAAAAAAAATAATTCCTAATATATTATACAAAAAATACATTAGTTATTTTTTATTTGTCTTTCGTAGAAGTTTTTATAAAGCAATGAATTTTTTATTAGATCATCGTGTTTCCCTGATGATTCTACAGTACCTTTATCAACAACATAAATTTTTTCTGAATTAAGAATAGTTGATAGTCTATGAGCAATAACTACCGTTGTTTTATTTTTTGTTAACTCCTCAATAGCTTTTTGTATTTTTTCTTCTGTTTCAGAGTCAAGAGATGAAGTTGCTTCGTCTAGAAGAATTATTTTGCTATCCTTTAACAAAGCTCTAGCTATCGAAAGTCTTTGCTTTTCACCTCCTGATAATTTTACTCCATTTTCTCCTATAACAGTCTGAAATTTATCTTCTAATTTTTCTATAAAATCTGTACACATTGATATTTTTGCAGCTGTAAAAATTTCTTCATCATTTGCCTCTGGCTTGGCATATTTGATATTATTAAAAATAGTGTCATCAAAAAGTGTTGTATTTTGATCAACAATAGATATTTCTTTCCTCAACGATTTAAGATTAAGGTTTTGTATTTTTTGATTATCAATTAGAATTTTCCCAGAGTCTGCTTCATAAATTCTTGGTATTAAATTTAATATTGTAGATTTTCCTGATCCGCTGTGACCTACTAAAGCTGTCATTTTTCTGCCAGCTATGTCGATATTAATATCTTTAAGGACTATGTTGTTAAGATTAGATTTGTAACTAAAATTAATATTTTGAAATTTTATTGATGCATTACTTATATCTAATATTTTTCCATTTTCATTTGTTGAAATTTTATTTTGTTGATCAATAATAGGTAATATTCTTTTTCCTGCTGATAGACCTTGACCAAAAGCAACATTGACTGTTGCTAAAGATTTTACTGGTTGATAAGCAAGCATCATAGCGGCCAAAAAAGAGAAAAAATTGTTTATACTAAGCTGGTCATTCATGATTAATTTTCCTGAGTAAAAAATTAATATTGCAATCATTATTCCAGTTACAACTTCCATTATTGGAGTGGATCTTATAAAAACAGTTGCAATTTTTATTGATTTTTCTTTTAGATCATTGACGAATTTTTCTGATCTTTCATGTTCATAATTCTCTCTTTGAAAAATTTTTATAATTTTATGATTTTTAAAAAGATCAATTAAATATTTATTTAAGTCGCCTGACTTTTCTTGTGCTTCTGTGGCAACTTTAATAATACGCTTTCCTAATTTTTTTGCAGTTATCGTAGCTATTGGAAGCATAATTAAAGCTATAAGAGAAAGCCTCCAATTTTGAAAGAACATCACAAATAATAAGCCAATAAGCGTTAAGCCATCCTTGAATAGGTTTAAAACTGCATTACTTAGCATTCCAGTTATTTGATTTACATCAAAGTTAAGATTTGAAATATATTTACCTGAATGCTTATCTTCAATTTTTTCAGTATCAGCTTTTATGAAAGAAGATAACATATCGATTTGAATATTTTTTTTCACTTCCTCTGCAGTTTTTATCATTAAAACTTTTGCTAAATATAGAGATATACCTTTAGTAGCAAAAGCTATTATGATTAAAAGTGGAATAATGAAAATTAAACTTTGATCTTTGTTTATAAAAATTTTTTCTATTGCTGGGTCGAGTAACCACGCCGTTGCTGATGTGGCGCCAGCAACTAAAATAGAAAACGCTATAGCAAGTATTATTTTGTTAAGATGTTTTGTTGTATAATCATTATACAATCTTTTTATAATATCGATATTTTTCATTAAGTTAATTTTCCTACTAACAAAATTATTAATATAATTAGACCCAAAAGATTGTTACTTTTAAATTTAGCTAAGCAGTCATTCCCACTTTCGGTTTTTAATTTAAGAGATTGAAAAATTAACAAATGAGTTAAAGGCACTAATAAAGCAATATAATATAAATAATTAAAATTCATTTTATAACCAACAAGAAGCAATGATATTAAAAATATAATGTAACAAAACGATATAAATTTTTTTGGGTTATTTTTAAATTTAATCGATGTTGATTTAACTCCAATTATTTCATCATCATTAATATCTTGATATCCATATATTGTGTCGTAACCTAATGTCCAAAATGTGGCTCCTAAATAAAATATAATAGGTACTAAAGAAACTTCATTTTGAATGGATATCCATGCCAAAACTAGACCGTAATTAAAAGTAATACCTAAAAAAAGTTGAGGCCAGTAAGTAAATCTTTTCATCAATGGATATGTAAAAGCTAATGGCATTGAAAGAAGAGCCATATAAATAGTAAATTTGTTAAAATTTATCAAAACTAAAAAAGCGATTAAACATAAGATAGCGGCATATATTGCTGCATTAAATACTGAAATTTTTTCTGACGCGATTGGTCTATTTTTTGTTCTTTCGACCAACTTATCAATTTTTCTATCACTTATATCGTTAACAATACATCCTGCTGATCTCATTAGAACAGATCCAGAAAAAAATAAAAAAGCATAAATAAAATAAGTATTTAAAGAAATAGAAAAATCATATGAAATTGTTAAACCCCAAACACAAGGCCAAAATAGAAGCATGAAACCAATTGGTTTATTAAGTCTTGTTAATTCAATAAAAATTTTAACCTTTTCAGACATAATTTACTTGTAAATAACAAAGCGTAGATTCATAATCAAACTGATTCGCATGAATATTGATTACACTGTTACCGCATTAATGTTTCCCGCCATTCCTCTTATTATGGCTGTCTATAGTAACAGATTTCACACATTAAGTGGTTTGATTAGAAAAATACACGACGAATATGTTTTTGAAAAGCATACTCCACCAGAGTGGAAGCAGCAGCTAATTAATTTAAATGATAGGGTAAAAAATTTAAGGATTACTATACTTTTTGCAGCATTTGGTTTCTTATTTAATATGCTTACAGTTTTTGCTCTTTATTTAGAGACATATTTTTTAGCTAGGATAATTTTTGGCTCTTGTTGTTTATCGATGATGGTATCAATAATATTTTTTATAAGAGAAATACAAATCTCGACTAGAGCGTTAAGACTTCATCTTTCAGATATGGATGATCAATTTAAGGAATAATAACTGCTGGTCCTGTTAAAACCCTATTCTCTAAATCTATGTGAGCTTGTTTGGCTTCACTTAATTTGTATTTTTTAGAAACTTCAATTTTTATTTTCCCTGAGAGAACTGCATCAAAAACCAATTCAGCAGATTTTTCTAATTCATCTCTTGTAATTGTATAATGCATTATTGACGGTCTAGTAAAAAAAAGACCTTTTGTATTTATGTGTTTTTTAACATCTATGGTGTGAACATATCCAGATGCATTTCCAAATGCAACCATCATCCCTCTAATTTTTAAACATTCTATTGATCCTTCAAAAGTTTTTGCTCCTACACCGTCATAGACAACATCTATTCCGTTTTTACCTACTATTTTTTCAACTTCTTCCACAAAATTATGATCTGTATAATTGATAACATGATGACACCCATTTTTTTTTGCTATTTCAACTTTTTCTTTAGATCCAACTGTTCCAATAACTTCACATCCTAAAGCATTAGCCCACTGACATAATATTTGACCAACACCACCAGCTGCAGCATGAAATAAAACTTTATCTCCTTTTTTTACAGCATATGACCTGTGCAATAAATATTCTGATGTTATTCCTTTCAATAAAATACATGAGGCTATTTCATCTGAAATACCTTCGGGTACCGTAACTAATTTCTCTTCTGGCATTATTTGTTTTTCTGAGTACCCGCTTATTGGAGCAGATGCATGACTTACTCGATCTCCAACTTTAAAAAGAGTTACTTCAGAGCCAATTTCTTCAACTACTCCAGATGCTTCTAATCCAAGTCCACTAGGTAATTCAATTGGATACAAACCAGTTCGGTGGTAAACATCAATATAATTAAGTCCAACTGACAAATTTTTAACTAGAACTTCCTTTGGACCAGGTTTACCAATTTCAATATCCTTGTATTCTAAAACTTCTGGACCACCAAACTTTTCAAATCTTATAGCTTTCATATTTACTTTACGAAATTACCATTATGGTAATCATCAATTGCTTGAAGTATTTCTTGTTTAGTATTCATGACGAATGGACCACCTCTTGCAATCTGTTCTCCTATCGGTTTTCCAGATATTAGTAAAAATTTAGCGTTTCTTAAAGCAGTTACTTTTAAGTTTTCACCTTTAGATAATAAAATTAAGGTAGAGTCTTTAACACTTTCATGTTTATTGTTTCCAATTTCTATCTCACCTTCAATTAAATATATGAATGAATTGTGTGTGGATGGAACTTGATGATTAAAAGTTTTACTTTCATTTAATTCTACATCAAAATAAATTGGATCGACATTGTGTTTTTTTATTGGACCTTCTGAATTTTCAAATTTTCCAGCAATTACTTTTATAAATTTATCTTCATCCTTATGTGTGCTCATTTTATCTGAGTCAATATAATGGTATTCTGGTTTACTCATCTTCTCGCTAGCAGGCATATTAATCCATAATTGAAAACCATGAAGTTTTCCATCGTTCATAGCTGGCATTTCAGAATGAATTATTCCACTACCAGTTTTCATCCATTGCACATCTCCTGCAGTCATTTTTCCTTGACCACCTGTACTATCTTTATGCTCAAAACTTCCAGCTAACATGTATGTAACTGTTTCAATTCCTCTGTGTGGATGAGGAGGAAAACCTGCAATATAATCATCTTTATTTTCTGATCCAAATTCATCTAACATTAAAAATGGATCATAATAATTTGGCTCAACACCAATACTTCTTTTTAATTTAACTCCTGCACCATCTGATGCTGGTGTTGGATCTATAATTTTTTCTACTTCTATACTTGTCATGTCTTTCATATAGGATATATCTAAATTAAATCAAGCAATTCTAATAAATTGCTTATTTGTTCGTTAGGTTCAAAATCTAATTTATCAAAAATATTATTATTTCTATTCACCCAAACTGTATTGTATCCATAATTTCCTGCACCAGATACATCCCATGTATTTGCACTTAAGAATAAAACTTCATTCTTTTGAATATTATATTTATTTATTGGAAGATCATATACTTTTGAATCTGGTTTAAAAATACCAACTTCTTCTACAGAAAAAATATCATCAAAAATATCCTTTAATTGATTGCTAACTACAAGTTCATTTAAAAGGTCAGGTGTACCATTTGATAGAATTGCTAATTTATAATTTGATTGTTTTAATTTTTTTAAAGCATCCCTTACTTCTGTAAATGGTGAAAGCACTTTATATAAATTTAATAGTTCTGGTCTCATTGAATTATCAATATTGTAAAAATTCATAGATTTATCCAAACTATCTTCAGTGATTTGCCAAAAATCTTTGTGTCTTCTCATTAAACTTCTGAGCCAAGTATATTCAAGCTGTGTAGTTCTCCAATAATTAGCAAATCTTTCCCATTTATCTCCTAATTTTTCCTTACATTTTTCAGCCGCAGAATTAACATCAAATAGGGTGCCGTATGCATCAAATATGATTGCTTTAATTTTTTTCATAAATTAATTTAAATATAATGAGCAATATTAGAATATTTTATCCAGAAAAATTATCAATTAATTTAGAAACTAATTTAACTAAGTCTCAGTCACATTATTTATTGAAAGTAATGAGGATTAAACAAGGAGAGGCCTTTTCTGTTTTTAATAAATCTGGAGAATGGAAGTCAATTGTAACTGAAATTTCAAAAAGCAGCTTACATTTCAAGGTTGTTAAACAATTAAGACAAAATGATAAAGATCAAGATATTTGGTTAGCCTTCTCACCTATTAAATCAAATTATTTTAACTTCATGATACAAAAAGCAACTGAGCTTGGAGTAACAAAATTTGTACCAATTATTTCTGAAAGGACAATTGTTAGAAAAGTAAATAATGAGAGATTAAATAAAATAATTATAGAGTCGTGTGAGCAAAGTAATAGAATAAATATTCCTTCAATTGAAAAACCTCAATCATTAGATAAATTTCTGTCTAACAATTCGGATATCAATTTAATTTTTGCAGATTTAAATACAAATAATAAAAAAATTAAAATTTCTAATTCAAAACCTAATTGCCTTTTAATTGGTCCCGAAGGGGATTATTCAGCCGATGAAATTAAAAAGATTCTAAACTTTAAAGGGTCTCAATCGATAAAACTAAGTGATAACATTTTAAGGTCTGAAACTGCGGTTATATCCGCATTATCTGTGATCAATTATTTGCAAAATTGATAAATTGTCGCGAATTCTCTAGTATTTTTTATAATATTTTCGATCTATATAGAAAAACAAATGAAGAAACTATTTTTTGTTTTTATAGCATTAATTTACTCGGTTGAGGCATTTGCAAACCAACCAAAAAATTGGCAATTAGGTTTCCAAGAGCCTGCATCGCAAACTATGAGAGATATAGTTTGGTTTCATGACTATATGTTAGTACCAATCATAGTTGCTATAAGTGCGTTTGTTTTATTTTTAATGCTTTATGTGATGGTAAGATTTAGAGCATCGAGAAATCCTAATCCATCTAAAAGAACACATAATGTTTTAGTTGAAATTGTCTGGACATTAGTTCCTTGTTTAATCTTGATTGTGATGGCAGTTCCGTCATTTAAAGTTTTATATTCACAAGATGCAATTCCTAAAGCTGACGTAACTATAAAAGCAATTGGATATCAGTGGTATTGGGGATACGAGTACCCAGATGAAAATATAATTTTTGATGCTTATATGATCGAAGAGAAGGATTTAAAAGAAGGTCAGCCAAGATTGTTAGCAACTGATAATGTAGTCGTTGTTCCAGTAAATAAAGTAGTTAAAGTTTTAATTACAGCAAATGATGTGCTTCATGCATGGGCATTACCAGCATTTGGAGTTAAAAGGGATGCGATGCCAGGAAGAGTAAATGAAACTTGGTTCAAAGCTGAAAAAGTTGGCACATACTACGGACAATGTTCTGAGTTATGTGGAATTAAACATGCTTTTATGCCAATTGAAGTTAAAGTAGTTTCAGAAGAAGATTACCAAATTTGGCTTTCAGAGGCGAAGATAAAATTTGCAAAAGATGAAAATTTAATTAATAAAAAACTAGTAGCGAGTAAATAAAAATGAGTTCAGAAACAGCACATATTCACGATCATCATACTCCAACAGGTTGGAAGAGATGGGCATATTCTACAAATCATAAAGATATTGGAACAATGTATTTGATTTTTGCAATTATTGCAGGAGTTATTGGAACAGCTTTTTCAGTTTTGATGAGAATGGAATTAATGCATCCTGGTGATGATGTTTTAGGTGGTAACTACCATCTTTATAATGTTCTGGTTACAGGTCATGGATTAATAATGATTTTCTTTATGGTCATGCCAGCGATGATTGGTGGCTTTGGAAACTGGTTCGTGCCGATAATGATTGGAGCACCAGATATGGCATTTCCAAGAATGAATAATATTTCTTTTTGGTTATTGCCTGTTGCATTTATTTTATTACTTTCATCAATTTTTGTAGATGGACCTCCAGGAGCACAAGGTGTCGGTGGTGGCTGGACGATTTATCCACCCCTATCTTCTACTGCAGGTCAACCAGGTCCAGCAATGGATTTAGCAATTTTAAGTTTACACGTCGCAGGAGCTTCCTCAATTTTAGGGGCAGTTAATTTTATAACAACTATTTTAAATATGAGAACTCCTGGAATGACTTTGCATAAGATGCCATTATTTGCATGGTCAATATTAGTTACAGCATTTTTATTATTACTTTCGTTACCAGTACTAGCGGGAGCAATTACTATGCTTCTAACAGATCGAAATTTTGGTACTGCATTTTTTGATGCACAAACAGGTGGAGACCCAACATTATTCCAACATTTATTCTGGTTTTTTGGTCATCCAGAAGTTTATATTCTAATCTTACCAGGATTTGGAATGATCAGTCATATCGTATCTACGTTTTCAAAGAAGCCGGTTTTTGGATATTTAGGAATGGCTTACGCGATGGTAGCAATTGGAATTGTAGGTTTTGTTGTTTGGGCTCATCACATGTACACAGTTGGTTTAGATACTGATACTAAAGCGTATTTCTTAGCAGCAACAATGATCATCGCTGTCCCAACAGGAATTAAAATATTTTCATGGATAGCTACAATGTGGGGAGGATCTATATCATTCAAAACCCCAATGGTTTGGGCTTTGGGATTTATATTTTTATTTACAGTTGGAGGAGTAACTGGTGTAGTTCTAGCAAACGCTGGAGTAGATACTGCATTACATGATACTTATTATGTTGTAGCTCACTTCCACTATGTATTATCTTTGGGAGCTGTTTTTGCGATATTTGCAGGCTTCTATTATTGGTTTGGTAAAATGTCAGGGTATGAATATTCTGAGTGGATGGGACAACTTCATTTTTGGTTAACTTTCATAGGTGTAAATTTAGTTTTCTTTCCACAACACTTTTTAGGGTTAGCTGGAATGCCAAGAAGGTACGCTGATTATCCGGATGCATTCGCTGATTGGAATTATATTTCTTCAATCGGATCATATATTTCTGTAGTTGGCTTAGTGGTATTTTTCGCTAATTTAATCTACGCTTTTGCAAAAAAGAAAAAAGCAGCACAAAACCCATGGGGAGAAGGGGCCACAACATTAGAGTGGACAGTTCCATCACCACCGAATTTTCATACTTTTGACGAACTGCCAAAGTTTGAAGATTATGAAGGCACTGAAAAATCTAGTAGTTAGTAACGTCTTAAGATATAAAAATTAAAATGGCTACGACGTATTCTAAAGTAAAAAAATCATATTTCGAACTAGGTATTATTCCTGAATTATTAAAGTTAATGAAACCAAGAGTAATGTCTCTTGTTATTTTCACTTGTGCAGTTGGTCTGTTAACAGCTCCTACTTCAGTTTCATTTCAACAATCAGTGATTGGAATATTAATTGTAGCCTTTGGCGCTGGAGCAGCAGGAGCACTTAACATGTGGTATGAAGCCGACTTAGATAAACTAATGTCTAGAACTTGCTTGCGCCCAATTCCAAGAGGGAAGCTAAACAGAAACCAAGCATTATATTTTGGAACATCTCTGTCAGTTATTTCAGTTGTAAGCTTATACTTTGTTACAAATGCTTTATCAGCATTTCTATTATTGTTTACGATATTATTTTACGTATTTGTTTATACAATCTGGTTAAAAAGAAAAACTCCACAAAATATTGTTATAGGTGGAGCATCAGGAGCTTTGCCACCAGTAATTGGGTGGGCAATAGCAACAAATTCTATTTCATTGGAGTCTATTGCTTTTTTCTTAATAATTTTCTTTTGGACACCATCACACTTTTGGGCATTAAGCTTGTACAAAGCTGATGATTATAAAAAAGCAGGTATTCCAATGCTTCCAGTAACTAATGGAATTCAGGATACTAAAAAGAATATCTTAATTTATTCTTTGCTAATGATGCCTACAATTGTTTTCCCATATTACATTGGATTTGTCGGCGAAGTATTCTTAACACTTGGCTTACTTCTTACATTTTATTATAATTTAATTTGTTACCAGCTTTACAACTATAAAGCTGGAAAATTTAACATAAAGAAAGCTAGACATATTTTCAGCTATTCAATTATTTATTTATTTTTAATATTTGTTTTTTTCTTAGTGGATAAAATTTTATGATAGTTAAAGATCAAAAATTAAAAAAGAAAAATTTATGGACAGCAGTTGGCTTGGTTGCATTTATAGTTTTCTTATTCATTTTCACACTATTTAATATTGGAGTATTTGAAAGACCTCTATGATTAAAAAAAATACTTTAACTCCACTAATTCTAGCAGGAATTTTTGTCTTTATGTTGGGATTGTCTTTTGCAGCTGTCCCTTTATATGATTTATTTTGTAGAGTTACTGGCTTTGGTGGAACCACACAAATATCGAAAGAGGCTCCTAATATAGTTTTAGATAAAAAAATAAATGTAAGATTAGACACCAACGTTAATAGTGCTCTTGATTGGAATTTTGATGTTGATCAAAAAACTATGGACGTTCAGCCTGGCAAGGTATACAGAATTAAATTTAAAGTAGAAAACACAGGAGATGAAATTTCATCTGCTGTAGCTACATATAATGTTTCTCCATCATCATTTGGAGCATATTTTAATAAATTAGGCTGTTTTTGCTTTGAAAAACAAACACTAAATCCAGGGGAAAAGGCAAGTTACACCCTAGTATTTTACCTAGATCCAGAATTAGTAAATGATCCAAAAACATCTAGAGTTGAAGATGTTACTATGTCATATACTTTTTTCTCATCTGAATATTATAAAAAAGAAAAAAAAGAGAGTTAAAATAAATGTCTGCATCTGGTCAAAAACATGATTATCATTTAGTTGACCCTAGTCCTTGGCCTTTGGCTACATCCATAGCAACACTAGTTACGGCTGTTGGATCCGTTTATTATTTTCATAGCAAAGTTATGTGGGCGATGGTTTTAGGTTTTTTACTTATAATTTATTGTGCATTTATGTGGTTCAGAGATGTTGTAATCGAAGCTGAGCACAAAGGTCATCATACACCTGTTGTTCAAATTCATCACAGATATGGAATGACATTATTCATAGCGTCTGAAGTAATGTTTTTTGTTGCATGGTTTTGGGCATACTTTGATGCAAGTTTGTTTCCTAATGAATTCATGGGAAATGTATGGCCACCAAAAGATATTGAAACTTTTGATCCATGGGACATCCCACTTATAAATACTCTTGTCCTACTTTTATCTGGTACAACAGTAACTTGGGCACACCATTCTTTATTAGAGGATGACAGAAAAGGATTTATAAATGGTCTAATCTGTACAGTAATTTTAGGAGCATTTTTTACGTTATTACAAATATATGAATACCAACACGCTACATTTAGTTTTTCAGGTCATATTTATGGAGCTACATTCTATATGGCTACAGGGTTTCATGGTTTCCATGTTTTAATAGGAACTATTTTTTTAGCGGTTTGCTTATGGAGAGGTAAATTAGGACATTTTACTAAAGAACATCACTTTGGTTTTGAGGCTGCTGCTTGGTACTGGCACTTTGTTGACGTTGTCTGGTTGTTCTTATTTGCAGCTATTTACATTTGGGGAAGTTAATAGTTCTTGAAAAATAAGCTATCTTTTTCAATCTTTGTATACTTTTTTATTTTAGTTTTTTTGGCATTAGGCACTTGGCAAATTATAAGACTAAACTGGAAGCTTGATTTAATAAATTCAATCGACCAATCTTTAAAAAGTGATCCAGTAGAATTTAATGGAAGCAATCCAATTAACTTTAAAAAAATCAAATTTGAAGGAATATTAGATAATTCAAAAATAATTTATTTATATACTTTAAATGAAAAAGGAGAGCCAGGATTTGATATTGTAAATCCAGTGAGTATTAATAATAAAAGCTATTTAATAAATCGGGGTTGGGTTCCAAGAGATTTTAAATCTAAAAAGTATGTTTCAAATGAGAGTAAATTTGAGGGAGTTTTAAAATTAAAAAGTAAATTTAATTATTTCAAGCCAGATAATGACGTAAATAAGAATTACTGGTTCACTCTTAAAGATGAAGATTTATTGACCTATACAGGCAAACAATTTTCTCCGTTCATTATCAATAATATTAGCAAGCAAGAAGGAATTTATCCCCAGTCAAAACAAATAGGAGCCAATATTTCAAACAACCACTTAAAGTATGCTCTTACATGGTTTTCATTAGCTGTTTCCATCTTTTTAATATATTTATATTTCAGAAAAAAAAATTACTGATGGAATATATAAGCACTAGAAACAATTCAGATCATTTTTCATTTAAAAAAGTATTTCTAAAAGGTTTAGCTGATGATGGGGGTCTTTTTGTACCAAAGTCAATCAAACCATTTAGTAAAGATGAATTAAACAAACTAAGTGGTCTTAATTACAATGAATTAGCAGCCAAAATAATTTTCCCATTTATTGGTGATTTTATGACTAAAGAAGAATTAATTTCAACAGTATCAAAATCTTACTCAAATTTTAGAGCAGATGATGTTGTAAAAATCTCTGAATTAGGAAATTTAAAAGTTTTAGAACTCTATCACGGTCCAACACTTGCTTTTAAAGATATTGCAATGCAATTAATAGGAAATTTTTATCAATTTCATTTAGCAAATGGGCAAAAAAAAATTAATATTATTGTAGCAACGTCAGGAGACACAGGTGCAGCTGCTATTGATGCTTTAAAAGGAAAAAAGAATTTAAATGTTTTTGTATTACATCCAAATAACAGAATTTCACCAGTACAAAGAAGACTGATGACAATCCATGAAGAAAAAAATGTTTTCAATATTGCAATTGAGGGGAACTTTGATGACTGTCAAAATTTAGTTAAAGCCATGTTTAATGATGAAAAATTCTCTAGCTCAATTAATATGTCAGGTGTTAATTCAATTAATTGGGCAAGAATTGTTGCTCAAGCTGTTTACTATTTTTATGCTTATTTTAAAATAGGCAATGGACAGTCTCTGTCTTTTTCTGTTCCAACTGGAAATTTTGGAGATATTTATGCTGGTTATTTAGCAAAGAAACTCGGCCTTCCAATTGATAAACTTATTGTAGCTACAAACAAAAATGACATACTTCATAGAGCAATTTCTGGTGGAGATTATACTCAAAAGAAAGTTGAGGAAACAAATACTCCTAGCATGGATATTCAGATAGCAAGTAACTTTGAAAGACTTTTATATGATGTAAAAGACTGTAATTCAGATGTCACGAAAGATGTAATGAGTAGAATAAAAAACAATACTTATCAAATCGATAATAGTGACTTAGATGAAATAAAAAAGAATTTTACATCTGAAATGTTAGATGAAAACGAAACTATTCAAATGATAAAAGATATAAATAAAGAATATAAGGTTGTAGTTGATCCACATACTGCAGTTGGAATTGGTGCTGCAAAAAAACTTGGGCTAGAACAAAATTGTGTTGTTTTATCTACAGCACACCCATGTAAGTTTCCAAAAGCAATAGAAGATGCAATCTCAAAAACTGAGGAATTACCAGATAGTCTTAAATATGTTTATGATAGAGAAGAAAAATTTGAGGTTATCTCAAATGATCTAAATAAAGTTAAAGAATACGTTATTAATTCTATATGAAATTAAAAATAAAAGATCAAATTCCAGACATAGAAATTTTTCATCTATTAGATGGTGAGCCACAAACTAGCAAAATTAGAGATATCTTAGGAAATGGTAAAGTTGTTTTATTTGGATTACCTGGCGCCTTTACCTCAACTTGTTCAAAACTCCATCTTCCTGGATATGTTGCTAATGCAGATAAAATTAAATCAAAAGGAATAGAAAAAATATTTTGTTTATCTGTAAATGATCCATTTGTTATGAATGCTTGGGGAGAAGCGAATAATGCTAGAGGCAAAATAGCAATGTTATCAGATCCTTATCTATTATTTACGAAAGCAATTGGTGCAGAAGTAGATAGAAATTCAAAAGGAATGGGTATTCGTTCAAACCGATATGCTATGGTTATTGAAAACTTTGAAGTTATAAATATTCAAGTTGAGAAAGAGACTAAGCAATGCGGTTTATCTTCAGCACAGGAAATATTAGATTTATTATAATCTATGAAAAAAGTTTTACTTTCATTCTTCTTAATTTTCTCATTTTCAATTACTGCTTATGGGTGGGAAAAAGTTCCTATCTCAGATTATGTAAATAAAAAAACAAAATCTCCTTGGAATTTTTTCGATGATTTTGAGGATCAGAAATTAGGAAAAGTAAATCTTAAGAAATATGAAATAAATAATAAAGGAAAAGGGAACAAACCTTTTAAAATAAAACAAGATAATGATGGCAATAAGTTCTTAGAAATTACAGTTAAGCACGGTTGGAATAAATGTTGCGGAAGTTGGAATAATACTGAGAGGGCAGAGTTCCAAGTAAAAGGAAAAAAAACTTTAAATAAAGAAATATGGTATGGATTTAAAGTAAGACTTCCAAAGGATTTTAAGCACATAAATGACAGAGTACTAATAAATCAGTTTAAAAATAATTTTGATAATATGAAAAAAAGTCCTCTATTAGGCATTCGTTTTTATGAAAATGGAAATAAATTAGATCTTGGTGGAGACACTGGGGGAAGAGCAACAATAAAATGGAACAAAAAAGAACACAAAAAACATGCAATAAGATATCAATATGTAAAAGTAAATGACAGTTGGGTATTAAATAAAATTAAAGAGAGAGGCACAGATTATGAGAATGTTTCGACCTGTAATAATGAAAATAATTGCTCTGGTTGTGAAGACTTTTTTACTAGGAAAATTTGTTGTTATGATCTTGATGGAAAGCCAATTTGGAAAAAAAAAGGTTATTTAAATTCAGGTGAGAAACCAAGTTTTTGTAACAAAATTAAAAAAGTTAAAAAAAAAATCGAAGTTAATGAACTTGGAAAATGGACAACATTTAAAATCGGGATTAAAAATTCAAAAAAAAAAGATGGTTATGTTAAAGTCTATAAAGATAATAAACTAATTATGAACTATAACGGTATCACGTTTGACTGGAATGGTAATTATTATAGTAGTTTAATAAGAATAGGCCTATATAGAAACTCTGATCCAAATGGTAAAGGATACCCAGATCAATCAATACATTTTGATGATTTTACTGTTGTTTCAGATAGAAAAACTTTAGATAAATATTTGAATTAAATGAGAGATCTGTTTATAGATGCACTTATTTTGCTGCAGAAGACCTTGCCAATAAATCCACTTCATTATTAAGTTTATCTGTTGAATGTGCCTTTACCCAGTTCCATTTAATTTCAAAAGTATTTGATAGATTATCTAATTCAGTCCAAAGTTCTTTATTCTTAACTTCTTTTTTATTTGCTGTTTTCCAACCATTTTTTTTCCAATTATGTATCCATTCAGTTATTCCAGATTTTACATATTTAGAATCCGTAAATATTTGAACCTTGCTCCCTTTTGGAATTTTTTTTAAAGCTTTAATCGGCGCAAGTAATTCCATTTGATTATTTGTTGTTTCTTTTTTGCCTCCTTTAATTTGAGTTTTCTTTCCATTTTCAATAATAATTGCAGCCCAACCGCCATTTCCTGGATTTCCAATGCAAGATCCATCTGTATAGATTCTAATCATTAAGAATAATCCTTAAATGAACTTAGATTTCTATGAAAATTTAACTTATCTATATACTCCTTGGGATCTTTAATTTTAATGATAGCTTGTTTAGGAGTATTTAAATAATCATAAGATCTAGTTAAAAGATATCTTAAAGCTGATCCTCTACATAAAGTATTTAAATTTCTTTTTTCAATTTCACTTAATTTTCTAACAGATTGGTAGCCCTTCAATAAATTTGAAGATCTTCTTTTATCTAATACAAATTTTCTATTTTTCTTTTTAAAACATAAAGCATTAATGCAGGTTGCTAATTCATAAGATAGAAAATCATTAGCTGAAAAATAAAAATCTATAAATCCATGAAATTTACCTTTATTGAAAAAAATATTATCAATAAATAGATCGCTATGAATTATTCCATTTGGCATTTTTTTAGGCCATCTTTTTTTGAGATCTCTCAAATCATCTTTCATTAAATCTTTTAAGTTTTTTGACAATTTGTTAATTTTATTGTCGATTTTATTCAGAATTGATCCCCATGAATTTATCGACAGAGTATTTTTTCTATACAGTTTTAATTTTTTCGAAGCTTCATGAAGAAGTGCAGCATTTTTTCCAACTATAAAACAATCCTTGTTATTTAGTTGTTCTTTATCTCTTCCTTCTAAGAAACTAACAATACAAGCTTTTTTATTTTTTAAATTAAATAAATATTTACCTTTTTTGTCTTTTATAGGAACTGGACATTTTACTTTTAATCTAGATAGGCCGGACATAAGATTAACAAAAAATGGAAGATCTTTTTTCTGAACTCTTTTTTCGTAAATAGTTAATATATATTTATTTTTCTTTGTCTTCAAAAGGAAGTTGGTATTTTCAATACCTTTTTTTATACCTGAAAAATTTTCTATTTTTCCAATATTATATTTCTTCTCGATAAATTTTATCTGCTTATTATTAATTTTAGTATAAACAGCCATTAGTTTAATTTTCCAGGAATTTTAAAAGTAATATCTTCCTTTATGATTTCAACTTCTTCTATATTGACTGTAAATTGATCTTTTAATTCTGCTATAAATTTTTCAACAAGTATTTCTGGTGCTGAAGCACCTGAGGAGATTCCAATTGTATTACATCCTTTAATTTTATCTATTGGCACTGGACTTTCTGAGTGTATTAACTCAGCAGAATTGCAACCAGATTTTTTAGCAACCTCAACTAATCTTACAGAGTTAGATGAATTTCTACTTCCTATTACAAAAAACATATCACATTTATCTGCTATTTCTTTAACTGCTGATTGCCTATTTGTTGTTGCATAACATATGTCATCTTTTTTAGGCTCTTTAATATCTGGGAACCTAGATTTTAGAGCTCCAATAATATCTTTAGTATCATCTACAGAAAGTGTTGTTTGAGTTATGAAGGACAGCTGTTTATTTGAGATATTTTCATACTTATTTGCATCCTCAATATTTTCAATCAAATCTATCGAACCTTTTGGTAATTGACCCATAGTTCCTATGACTTCTGGATGGTTTTTGTGTCCTATTAATAATATATGATGACCTTGTTTATTTAAGTTTTCAGCCTCTCTATGGACTTTTGATACCAGAGGACATGTTGCATCTACAAACATCATATTTAAATTAGATGCTTCCTCTGGAACAGATTTTGGAACTCCATGGGCTGAGAATATTACTGGTCTAGACTTATCTTTAATTTCATCTAATTCTTCTACAAATATTGCACCTATCTTCTTTAACCCTTCTACAACATGTTTGTTATGAACAATTTCGTGTCTTACATAAACAGGGGCACCAAATTTATCTATACTCTTTTTTACAATCTCAATTGCTCTATCAACTCCTGCACAAAATCCTCTTGGTGCAGCTAAATAAATTTTTAAATTTTTGTTACTCATTTTCTTTCTACCATGAATTCAAGTAAAATATGAGGAAAGGTCAATGAAGCCAATCCAACAAATATTATTTTAATAATACTTTCATCTATACCAAATTTTTCTGAAATAAAATAAAAAACTATTAAATAAATTATTGCTGTAATTACTGTAAGTGGAATAATTTTTCGTAAAAAAATAGGAAATCCTTTCATCAAATTTTTATTTATTTCATTAATTAAACTTAGTGAGTGTCTTATAGAATGAAGAAAGCAGAAATAAATTGTGAAAGCTAATATAGGGTTAAAAAAATAGTTTAAAATAATTATTGAAAAACTATCTAAAAAAAGAATTGATCTTAAATCGTTATTATTACCTCTATATATAACAAAATTACTTAGCACAGATAATATAACTAGAAGAATTAAAAAATTATTAACCACAATATTTTCGTCTATTGAAAAATTTAACATTTTAAAAATTTCGATTGTCTCAGCTTTATGAAATAGCAAGGGGGCTGAAATAACTAATGATCCTTTAATAAAATAAAAAATTTCTAAAAAATTAACATTTTTTGTCTCGATAAAGTCACTATCCTCTTTGCCAAAATGATATGCTGCAACTATTAAAAAAAGTGAAAGCAACAATATTGGACTTAAAATCCAAATTAAAATAACAAAAATAGCTATACCTATATAAGTTATATAGAACACTTCTGTTTTTTTAATTTTATAAATTTTTAAAAGTTTTTTACCCTTTTCATGATCTAGCGCACCGTGAGAGATACCAATTGTAAGAATTAAAAAAAAACTAAAAAGTATAAATGAATTATCTCTTAATACCTCAAAGGCAGAAAAAAAAATACAGATATTAAAAAAAATAATAGAATGAAAAAAATTTATTTTGTTGATCATTATTTAAATACAGCTTTAATAAAAATCCATTTTGGCATCTTTAATATAATGGATAAGTCCTCGAAAATATTACTTTTATTGGAAAGAAAATTTATTACTGTTTTTGACTTGCTTCTAAACATTTTGAAGAAAATATTTGGCATGATCTCTGGCTTTTCAGCTAGGACTTTCAAAAAAACATTATCTAAAAACTTATACTTATTTTTTATATTGAAAGCTCTAGTTTGGGTTATTTTATCAATGTTTTGGGTAATATATTCTGCTTGTTCTTGAATATTTAGGAAAGTATAGCCAGTACTCAAACGCGTCATACCTCCAGCAGTTCCAATATTAATCGTATTTTTATCATTTTTAAATTTTGGATAAAATAATGGTATAGCCCCAACTTCTTTATAATTAATTTTATATTTTTTTAATTTTAAAGTGTTTTCAATGTAATCAGTAATTTGTTTATCATAATCTTTTTCACTATCATCTTCCATTTTTGAAAGCCATGTAGTTTCGATTAAAGCTGATTTTTTCGAATAGGGTAGTGTATAGAAAAAATGAACACTTTTTTTTTGATCACAATCAAAGTCCATTAAATTCATTATTTGATCATCAAAAAAGTCTTTTTCGGTTTCAATCTCTACACCTTGAAAGTGTTGCCATAAACTAGAATCTTTATTCTCAAGATTTGGCAAACTGTTAAATAAAATTGCGTTTTCTGTATTTACTTCATTAATATCTTTAAAGAATTGAATATTAGGATTTTTATTGATTTTATTTAAAATTTTTTTGTAGAATAATCCACTATCAATACTTTCGTAAGGAGTTTCTTTGCAATCTTTATATTCAACATTACCTTTAAAATTGATTGTATAATCTTTCCATCTTTTTTTTACACAGTCATCAAACTTGTGAGGCACAGTTTTCCAATATGACCAAGTTTTATCTCTTTTATATTCATCTCTTTTTTCAATAATTGCTAAAGTCTTATTTTTAAGTTTATCGTGATACTCTAACTCGTAAGCCAATGTTAAGCCTGCACAGCCACCTCCAATAATTATGTAATCAAAATCTTTCATTATACTCAATATCTTGCATTATTATCTCATGCTCTTTTATTGTAAGTTTTTTATCTTCTTTTACAAAATATAATTTAATTAAATCACCAATAGATAGCACTGTATGTAAGACTTTTCCCAAATTGTTTACATAAATTTTTCCTGATTTATTATAATTTTCTAAGTTTCCTTTTTTTAAGATTTCATTTCCAATTTGTCTATATACTCGTCTTGCAACCAAAATCGAAAATCTTAAAAAGAATGGAATTTTTTTAATTGATATAAAAGAATTATTATAAAATTTGTCAGCGATTTTTAGAATTCTTTTAATTTCATCAAAATTCTTTTTTATATAAAACCTATTATTGCTTTCATCTTCAATAACATCTCTTGAAATATTTGTTAATTGCATTGCAATACCTAAGTCAATCGCTCCTAAAAGTGCTGATCTTTCTTTGACATTTAAAATTTTTGCCATCATTAATCCAACTGTTCCAGCCACTCTATATGAATAAACATATAGATCTTTGTCAGTGTTTATTTCTACTTTTGATTTTATATCAGCCTCGACGCCATCGAATAAATCATCAATTATTTTTTGGGATATTCCAAATTTATTTATTAAAGCCCACATATTTTTAATTATTTGGTTATTTTCATTTTTTAATTTGAAATCTTCTTTGAAAGTATTGAAATTTTTTAATTTCGTATCAAGATCACCTTTTTCATCTGCTAAATTGTCTATGTATCTGCAAAAATCGTACAAATTAGAGCAATCAGAGTAGACTTGTTTTGGCAAAAAGAAACCTGCCCAATTAAAAGATTTAGCGTATATCGACAAATAATTTTGTTCATTCATTACAAAATTTTATCTAAGACCTTTGCGGATGATAGGACCCCTGGAACACCAGCTCCAGGATGAGTGCCCGCTCCAACAAAATATAAACCGTCATAAACCTCAGATTTATTATGAAATCTAAAGTATGCTGATTGAGAAAATTTCGGCTGAATTGAAAAACCAGAGCCGTATTTTGTGTTTAATTCATTCTCAAAATAATCAGGAGTTAAATAAAAATCATCTACAATATTTTCTCTTAAGTTAGGTAATAAACTTTTTTCCATTTTATCTATCACAAGTTTTTTTAGATTCTCTCCTTCGATTGACCAGTTTATTCCTGATTTATTATTAGGTACAGGCACTAATACATAAAAGCAATCATGGTCTTTTGGTGCCATACTTGAATCTGTTGCGGTAGGTCTATGCAGATAATAGCTTATATCGTTATTTAATTTTTTGTTTACAAATATATCATCCAAGTGTTCTTTGTACTTATCGCCAAACTTTATAGTATGATGTTCAACATTTTCATATTTTTTCTTCGTTCCAAAATAATAAACAAACAATCCCATTGAATATTCCATTCTATTTATCTTCCAATTAAATAGGGTGTTATATTTTTGATTATTTAGCATTTTTGAATAAACACCTGGAGGATCTGCATTACAAACTACGTTATTTGCTTTAATTTCCTCATCTTCACTTGTCACAACCCCGACAACTCTTTTATTTTCTGTAAGCAGGTTTTTAACTTCTTTACCTTTAATAATTGTAACATCTTCTTCTAACATCAATTTCTCAAAACCTTTTATGATTTGTCCCGTTCCACCCATAGAATAATGAATTCCCCATTTTTTTTCTAAATACAAAATTAATCCATATATAGAGGTTGTGGTAAAAGGGTTCCCGCCCACCAATAATGGGTGCATACTAAATAGCCTTCTTAGTTTTTCATTTTCAATAAAACCACTAACCAAAGAATAAACAGATTTATAGCTTTTTAAACTTAGCAACGCAGGAATTTGCTTAAACATAAATGAAGGTTTATCAAATGGCACATCTGATAATTCTGAATAACCCTTATCAAATATTTTTTTTGTAAATTTAAGTAAATTTCTGTAACCCACAACATCTTTATGATTAATTATTGAAATCTGTTCTTCCATTTTCTTTTCATCAGCTGAATAATCAAAATGGCTTCCATCTTCGAAAACAAATCTGTACCAAGTATCTAAATCTTTTATTTTTATATAATCATCTGGATTTTTATTAAAAAGTTTAAAAATTTCATAAATTAAATAAGGAGCGGTTATTACAGTTGGTCCACCATCATAAGTAAACCCATTACTTTTAAATACTCTCGCTCTTCCACCTAAATCTTTTTGTTTTTCAATTAAAGTAACTTTATGACCTTTTGCTCGAAGTCTAAGAGCTGCCGCCATACCACCAAAACCTGATCCAATTATAATGGAATTCATATTTCTTAATTTACATTATTTTTATAAAATTTGATAAACTATCTTAGTTTAAGAACTGATTTTCTTTAATTCTGTCTTTGTTTCTTCAAGATTTTTATTAAACAAGTTGTCAAGTTTAGACTTATCAACAGACGTAGTAATAATTTTTTTTACAGATTCTACGGCAATATTAATTGACGTATCTTTAATTTCTTTAATGGCATTATCCTTCATTTGAGAGACTTTAGTTTTTGCTAGACTTTTCTTGAGTTCAGCTGATTTATGAAATTTATCATTCATTTCAATTACAAATCTTTCAGTTTCATCTTTTGATTGCTGCATAATCTTTTCACTCTCAATTTTTGCAGTATCTAGCTTCTTTTGCGCCTCATCCAATAGTCTTTTAGATTGAGCTCTTAGTTTTTCACTTTCATCAATTTCATTTTTGATATCAGTAATCATTTTGCTTAATAAATTATTAACATTTTGTGGAACTTTTAAATAAATTAGCGCTCCAAAAAATATTACAAAAGATACTGCTACCCAAAATGTTGCATCAAATGCCATTATGTTTTTCCATTTCTTTTTTAGAAAGATCTTCGACTATGGCTGAAAGACTACTTTTATTTATGTCTTCACCAATTAATTGTTTAACTAGATCGGAGGATGTCTCAATTGCAATTTTAGTAATTTTCTCTTGAGAAGTTTTTTTTAATTGGTCTATTTCTTCTTCAGCTTTTATTATTTCTTTTTCGATATCCTTTTCTAAAGATAATCTTTTATTGTTTATATCGTCTAAAACTTTTTGTCTTTCACTATTAAAGAAGTTTTTTGCTTCGACTTTTGTATCATTGATAATTTTATCAAATTCTTTGACTTTTTTTTCAGTTTCTTCCCGTTGCTTGTCTGCAGTTTCGATATTCTCTAAGATTTGTGATTTTCTGGTTTCAAGATTGTTACTAATCTTTGGTAGTATGAACTTAGATAAAACTATAAACAATAATCCAAAAGTAAGTACTAACCAAAAAATTTGAGATATCCAAAACTCGGGATTAAGCTGTGGCATACCTCCACTCTCAGCGCTTTGAGCGCTATAAGTAAAGATAAGACTTAAAGCTAGAAATTGAAAAATTATCTTTTTCAACTTAATTAAAACGCGAAAAGAATAATTAATGCAACAACTAATCCAAATAAACCAGTCGCTTCCGCTAATGCAAAGCCTAATAGCAAGTTTGGAAACTGCTTTTGAGCTGCGGATGGATTTCTCATTGCACCTGAAAGATAATTTCCAAAAATTATCCCAATTCCAACTCCTGCACCTGCAAGCGCAATTGCTGCTAGTCCTGCTCCTATCATTTTTGCTGCTTCTAATTCCATTATATCCTCCTTATGTTAATTAATGGTGTAAATTTAATGCATCATTCAAATAGATACATGTTAAAATTGCAAATACATATGCTTGAAGAAAAGCAACTAATATCTCCAAACCTGTTAATGCAACTGAAAAACCTAGCGGTAGCCAGCCCCCAACAATTCCTAAGCTAACTACGAAACCTCCAAAAACTTTCATCATCGTATGGCCTGCCATCATATTTGCAAACAATCTAACTGATAAACTAATTGGTCTACTTAAGTATGAAATTATTTCTATAACAACTATTAATGGCAATAAAACCATTGGAACTCCACTTGGCACAAAAAGTTTTAAGTATCCAAGTCCATGTTTAATAAATCCAATTATTGTTACTCCTATAAATATAAATGCTGCTAATACAAAAGTTACAATGATGTGGCTAGTGACAGTAAAAGAGTATGGTATCATCCCAAACATGTTACAAAATAAAACAAACATAAATAAAGAAAATATGAAAGAAAAGTAAGGCTTAGCTTTCGATCCAGCTGTATCACTTATCATTTTTGAAATAAAAGAGTAACTGAGTTCCGCAAGTAATTGAATTTTATTTGGTATGATAGATCTCTTCGTGCCTAAATTAAAAATAATTAATATTGCTAGTGAACTTATGACCATAAACAAACTCGCGTTTGTGAAAGAAATATCTATGTTATTTATTTTAATTTCTGGACCAATTCGGTAAACGTTGAATTGGTACATTGGATTTGCTGCCATTTGCCTACTATTTTTGCATTTTTTTTGCTGATCTAATAACGTTCATAATTCCAGCTACTACACCAATAAAAAAAAATATTAAAATTAACCAAGGTTTAGTACCAAACCAATTGTCTAAAATAAACCCAATAATTGTCCCAACAGCCACTGCAGATACCAATTCCGTGCTCATTTTGAAGGCTGATCCCATACTTGAGCCTTTATTCTCCTTTTCAGATTTTTTGTCTTTATCGGTTTTATTTTTTGCAATTTTTAGGCGAGTTTTAAACTGGTCTTCATCCATTATTAAGCAACCATACTCTCTGCTTTTTGAAGATCTACAGCAACTAGTTGGCTAATTCCTTTTTCTGGCATTGTTACGCCGTATAGTCTGTCCATTTTAGACATGGTTAGAGCGTGGTGAGTTACAATAATAAATCTTGTAGATGTAATTTTAGTTAGTTCCGTCAAAAGATTGCAAAATCTTGTTACATTCGCATCATCTAGAGGTGCGTCTACTTCATCGAGAACACATATTGGAGCTGGATTAGTAAGAAACACTGCAAAGATTAAAGATAAAGCAGTAAGGGCTTGTTCACCTCCAGATAATAAAGTTATTGATTGCAATCTTTTTCCTGGAGGACTTACCAACATTTCTAATCCTGCATCTAAAGGATCATCAGAGTCTACTAGTTCTAGTTTTGCACTACCTCCATTAAATAGTTTGGTATAAACTTCATTGAACTTTCTATTCACTTTTTCAAAAGCATCTAGAAGTCTTTCCCTACCTTTCTGATTAAGTTCAGTAATACTTTCTTTTAACTTTATAATTGCAGTTACTAAATCTTGTCTATCTTTTTCCATTTTCTTAATTTCATCTTCATATTTTGAAGTCTCTTCGTCTGCTCTTAAGTTAACTGAGCCTAATTTTTCTCTTTCTCTTTTTTTTTCATCAAGCAATTCCTCTTGTGTTACTGTATCTGGATATTCAGATGCATCTTTTAAATTTGAAAAATTAAGTATCTCCTCTTCTTTTAAATTAAGTTCTGTTGATACTCTTTCTAACAAATCATTTCTTCTTTTATTCAAACCATCGATTGTTGCTCCAGAGCTTGCTTTTCGTTCTCTTATTTCAATAGACTCTTCCTTTGTTGTATTAAGATTGCTTCTCAATTCGTTAATCTCTTTATCTAGTTCATCTATTAATATTTCATTATCACTTTTTTCTTTTTCAGAAATTCTTAAACTTTCAGATATTTGTCCTTTTCTTTCAGCTTGTGTTTGAGGTTGTTTTTCTAGGCTATCTAATTTTTTTTGTTGAGTATCTTTTCTACTATTTAATTCATTAATCATTTTTTCAGAATTTACCAATAAGTTTTTCCAACTTTCTATTTCTTGATCAATTATTTTAATTCTTTCACTTCTCTTAATTGATTCTTTTTTGATGTTTTGATTTGTACTAAATGCTTCAGCGTATTCTTCTTGTAGACTTTTGATTTCTTCGTTTTTCTTAGTTACTGTTATCGCTAAATCGTTGTCATGCATTTCATTAATTTTCATTTTTAAAAATGAAAGATTTATTTTGCATTCATCTATTAAATTAGTTGCACCATTGATATTGTTTTCTGATAGCATTTCTTTTGCTTTTTCTAATTGCTCATTTGCTAAATCAATAGTTTCTGAGTTCTTTTTTAGAGTATCAAGATTTAAATTTTCAAGTATTCTCTCTAATTTATCTTGCTCATCTTTTAATTTACTTTTTGCATTTACCAAATCTAAACCAGACAGTTTTTCAGTTTCATAATATTTGGAGTCAACTGTAATTAAATTTTCTTTTTCTTCTCTAAGTCTTTTTTCATTAGAGTTTGCATCAATGATTATGCTTTTTTCTCTAACAATATCCTCATCTATTACACTTAAAGCCTTTCTAATTGATTGTATTTCATCATTAACCCTGTCTTTTTCCTCATCTAAGCTCTTTAACTCTAAATTTAATCTTTGTATTTTTGACAAGTTTTCTTGATTTTTTTCTCTTATAGGATTTACATTTTTATTCTTTTCAATAATTTTCATGCTTAAATCCTCTAATTTATCATTGAAGGACTTAACTTGATCATCAGCCTCATTATTGATCTCGTTTTCTACTTTAATTTCATTATCAATTTCTAAAAGACGTAAATAATATAAACCTGCCTCAACTTTTTTTATTTCTTCTGAAATAGATTTGTATTTTGCAGCCTCTTCAGCTTGCTTTTGCAAATTTGCTAATTGTCTTTCCTGTTGTCTTCTTAATTCATCTGCCCTTTTTAAATTATTTTCAGCCGCGCCTAATCTTAATTCTGCTTCGTGTCTTCTAACATGTAAACCTGCTATACCAGCTGCTTCTTCTAAGATAGCTCTTCGATCAGAAGGTTTTGCTGTGACCAATGCTCCAATTCTACCTTGACTAATAATCGAAGGTGAATGAGCACCTGTTGATAAATCTGCAAAAAACATCTGAGCATCTTTAGCTCTAACTTCTTTGCCATTTATATAAAATTTTGAGCCTTTATCTTTTTCTATTTTTCTTCTTATTTCAATTTCATCGAGCTCATTATATTGTAAAGGACCATCTTTATTATCATTTGATAAACTCACTAAAACTTCTGCAATATTTTTAGATGGTTTGTTTGAAGTTCCGGAAAATATAACATCCTCCATTCCTGAACCTCTCATACTTTTTGCTGATGTCTCACCCATACACCATCGCAATGACTCCACTATATTTGATTTACCACAACCGTTTGGACCAACTATCCCAGTCAAACCTTCTTCAATAAGGAAATTTGTTTTTTCGGCAAAAGACTTAAATCCATTTAATTGGATTTTTTTAAATTCCATTCACTGACTTATATCAGTTTTTCAATGTATTTTTTTAATTTTTTGTAGTTTGAGTGATTTTCAAACTTTTTTCCATTGATTATTACCGTTGGGGTAGAACTCACTTTGTACTTTTTAACACCTTCGATTCGGTCTTCTAAAATATGATCTTCTATTTTTTTATCCGCCAAGCATTTATCAAAATCAAGATTATATTTAGTATTATCAATAAACTTTTTCATTGCTTTATTTGCTTCTAATTCATTATTCCCTTTGATCCATTTGTCCTGATTTAAATAAAGGTGATGCAAAATTTCATGCTCACCATCATTTCTACAATGCGCTAATTTAGTTGCATTAAATGCAATGATATCTAATGGAAAGCTTTTAAATTCTATTGAGATCAATCCTTTGTCAATAAAGTCTTCTTTTAGTTTGGGATAAATATTTTTATGAAAATTTGCACAAAAACTACAAGTTAAAGATTCATAAACCATCAACTTAACTTTTGAGTCTGCATTCCCTACTAAAATTGGTTTAACTTCAGAATTAGCATTGATGAAATTAAAAAAAATTAAAATTGAGACAATAATTATTTTTTTCATTTTATTTTAAAATGTTTACTTAGCTCTAAAAGTGAGTTTTTTATTTTGTCATTTTTAATATTATTTATGCTCTTTATATGTTTATTTTTTGTCGCATTAATAGCGGTATTTTTATGGCTTTCTTCAATTTTTCCATCAAATGTATTCAATTTAATGTCATCTAAAACATGATAGCCAAAAAAAACATTAATTTTTTTTATTATTTCTTTTTTAGAATACTCAACGTCAACTTCATTTCCCCTCTTTACTAAAATATTTAAACGACTGCCCGATAACTTGTTTGAACTTTTATATGACTTAGGAAAGCTTACTTTAAATAAATCTTTACCTACTAAATATTTCCAATTATCTAAAGTTTCATTATAAATTTTACCTTTTTTACTAATTATTCTTTTTGCTTCTGTGGGTAAAGTATCTTTAAAAGATCTTAAACCTTGAATGGAGTTATATCTCTGCTTAGTATTATATTTTTGACTCATATGAATAGTAAAAACATACCAAATAAAATTCTACTTTGGTACGATAATAATAAAAGAATTTTACCTTGGAGAAAAAAAGTTTCTCAGAGGCAAAAAGAATATTTTACGTTTGTTAGTGAATTTATGTTACAGCAAACTCAAGTAAAAACTGTTATTCCTTATTTTAAAAAATTTGTAAAACAAATTCCAACTTTTCAATCATTGGCAAATGTCGATGAAAAGATCTTAATGAAACATTGGGAAGGTCTTGGTTATTATTCAAGAGCAAGAAATCTAAAAAAAAGTGCAATTATAATTGTTAGAGATTTCCATGGTAAGTTGCCAAGATCCTATGAAAAGTTGTTACAACTACCAGGGGTAGGTGAATATACATCCAAAGCAATAATGTCTATAGCATTTAACCTTAAAACTATTCCTTTAGATGGAAATGTAGAGAGAATTCTTAAAAGAACTCTATATTTAAAAAAGCAGAATGAAATATCTAAAGATTTTTTAAAAACAAAAATTAATTTTTTTGGACTGTCCGATCGTGCTAGTGATTACTCACAAGCAATTATGGAGATAGGTGCTTTAATATGCAAAACAAAAAATCCAAGTTGTAAGGAATGTCCTTTAAATAAAAATTGTATATCTTTAAAAAAAAATGACTTTGAGTTAACTAAAATTAATAAAGAAATAAAAACTAAATATTTCGAAGCGACTATTTACAAAAAACATAATAATTACTTATTAGTCAAAAATGATAAATTTAAATTTTTAAAAAATATGCCAATTTTCCCTATGACTGAAGTTCCAGAAAATAAGTATAATTATTCAAATAATAAAAAAATTAATATAAAATTATCTAATATGGAAATGAAAATTTTATTAAATAACTCAAAAAGACCTCCAAAGATTAAAAATAAAATATTAATCAAAAAAGATAAATTAAGCTCAGAAATAATTCCATCATTTACTAAAAAAATATTTTATACCATCTCAAAATCTGAATGAAAAAAGTTGCAATTGTTGGAGCTGGTATATCTGGTTTGTATCTTGCAAATGAATTAAACAAAAATACTGAAATAGACTATAAAATATTTGAAAAAAAAGATTACCTCAATTTAAATGAAGGTTATGGTATTCAACTTTCAGTTAATAGTATTAATTTGTTGAATAAGATTGGATTTAAAAATATTTCAGCATCAGATGTTTATTATCCAACAAAAGTTAATTTTTTCCAGGCTAATAATATTAAAAAGATTTGTGAAATTGATTTAAAGCAATTCAATAATTTAAATGACCGTTACACAACACTTAAAAGATCAACATTAATAAAGTTTTTAATTGGCAATTTACCTGAGGAAAAAATTCAATTTAAAGCTGATATTCAAAATATCGAATATAATGAAAAAATAAAGATTTCTTGGAATAATAAGAATGAAAGTTTCGATTATATAGTAATTGCAGACGGTGTTTTTTCAAAATTAAAATCTCAAATATCAAATAATCATTTAAACCCAATTTTTAATGGGAACATTGCTTTAAGGGCGAATTTAAAACAACATGAAAAAGATAATATTTCTGTTTATATGGGGCCAAATTTTCACTATGTAACTTATCCTGTAAATCAAAAACTCGAATATAATTTCGTTGCTATAATCAAAAAGAAACTAAATACTAAAGAAATTGAAGATAAAAATGTTCTTAATTCAGAAACATTTATAAAATCTTTAAAAGACTTTATTTCACAAAATTCTATTATAAATTTGGAAAGTTTAGCAAATATAAAGTGTTTTCCTGTATTTGTAAGCACTGAATTGCCAACACTAAAATATCAAAATACTTATTTGAGTGGTGATGCTTTATTTGCTTTTCCACCTTCTTTTGCACAAGGTGCTTCTCAAAGTATTGAAACAGCAAATGGTATTTTAGAGAATATTAAAAATTCAAATAATATTTATAAAGATAAGATAAGTAAAATATTACTGGTAAATAAAAGATCAAAATTAAACCATTTTGCCTTCCATTTAACTAATCCAATAATAATATTAATTAGAAATATTGTTTTGAAATTTTTATCAAAAAATAAAAAATTTCTAGAGAGTTATCTTGGAAAAATTTATAGAAATTAAGTAGTTGGCCTTAGTCTTTGCCTCAAATCATCAATTGGTTTGAGTGAATTACCTGATTTATAATACCAAAAAGTCCAACCGTTACAGCTCTCAGCACCTAATATTTGTGCAGCAACTTTATGAATTGATCCTTCTGATTTCCGATATTTTATACTGCCATCAATCATAATTTTCGCATTGATTTGTTTTTTTTGATCAAAAATTTCAGTACCAGGTTTAATAATTCCTAATTCAACCAAAGATCCAAATGGCACTCTTGGTTTGGATCTATTATTTTTTATAGTATCTAAATATTCATCTTCTATAATCTTTGTATTTTTAATTCTTTTACTTGCAGCTTCAAAATAGTTTTTTTCTTTTTCTATCCCAAAATAATTTCTACCTAACTTTTTTGAAACTACAGCAGTTGTTCCCGTACCGAGAAACGGGTCCAATATTAAATCGCCTTTATTAGACGATGCTAATATAATTCTGTGCAATAAAGACTCTGGCTTTTGCGTTGAGTGAACTTTATTACCATTATTTTTAAGTCTTTCTTTTCCATTACATATAGGTAAATTCCATGTAGATCTCATCTGTAGATCATCGTTTAAACATTTAAGTGATTGATAATTAAAAGTATATTTTGAGCCTTCACTTTTTGATGCCCATATAAGTGTTTCGTGCGCATTCGTAAAACGTGTTCCTCTAAAATTTGGCATAGGGTTATTTTTGTTCCAAATCACATCATTTAGTATCCAAAAACCTAAATCTTGCATTTTTGAACCAACTCTAAAAATATTATGATAACTTCCTATGACCCATATAGATCCGTTTTTTTTTAAAATTCTTTTACATTCTTTAAGCCATTGAACTGAAAACTCATCATAACTTTTAAAACTATCAAATTTATCCCATGCATCGTCTACAGCATCGACTTTAGATCTATCAGGTCTATTTAATTCTTTTTTCAGTTGAAGGTTGTAAGGTGGATCTGCAAATATCAGATCAAAACTTTCAGCCGGAATTTTTTTTAATTCCTTAATACTATCTCCATTAATAATTTTATTTTTTATGTCTGAAATGATCATTTTATATTTTTGAATTAGACTCCAGTCAGGAGTCTACGTCAACCTGTGATTGAATTTATTGATTGATAATTGTTATGATTATTTTTTAAGACTCAATATCTTGTGTATTGGTTGGAAGGTTTTTCTATGAAATCTAGTCACTCCAAATTTTTTAATGGCTTTAATATGATCCTTAGTTCCATAACCTGCATTATTATCCCAGCCGTATTTTTCAAAAGAAAAAGACATCTTTTTCATTAGCTTATCTCTTTCAACTTTAGCAATAATTGATGCGGCTGAAATTTCAGGAATTTTTTCATCACCTTTCACAATAGTTTTAATAACATAATTTTTTAAGTCTGGTAGTTTATTGCCATCTATTAAAACTTTTTTAGGTTTCAATTTGAGTTTTTTAATTGCTCTTTTCATCGAAAGTAGGCTAGCATTTAAAATATTTATTTTTTCAATTTCCTTTATTGATGCAGTTCCCAACGCCCAAACTGAATTTTTTTTTATATATTTAGCTAAAGTTTCCCTCTGAATTTTGTTAAGTTTTTTTGAATCTTTAAGAATTTTTCTATTAATTTCTTTATTTAATATAACAGCCGCTGCATAAACTGGTCCTACAAGGCTTCCTCTTCCAACTTCATCAACCCCAGCAATAATTTTTTTCATATAAAATATTATTAAAAATTTAAATCTCTAAACCAGTTTCATCTATTTTTTTTCTAATTTCTTTAAGATCGGCCCAAGAATATTTTTTTTGTTCTGCTTGTCTTAGCAGATATGCTGGGTGAAAAGTTATAATTGTTAAATATGTTTTATTATTAATTATTACTTCTTTCCATTTTCCTCTTTCTTTAGAAATTTTAATTTTATTCCCGAAGAGCGCTTCCATTGCTGTGCTTCCCATTAAAATAAGTATTTCTGGATTTATAATCGAAATATGTTTTCTTAAATATTCAGAGTATCTATTTATTTCTGATATTTCAGGTTTTCTGTTATTTGGAGGTCTATAATTTACAACATTAGTTATATACACGTTAGTTCTATCTAAATTAATAGCTTTCAACATTTTATTTAAAAGCATTCCTGCATCACCAACAAAAGGTTTTCCTAATTCATCTTCTTTTTGTCCAGGTCCTTCACCTACAATCATTATTTTTGAAGATGAATTTCCATCACTGAAAACAAGATTTTTTGCACTATTTTTTAGTTCACAATCTTCAATCTTTTCTATTTCAACTCTAAGTTTTGCTAATTGATCAGATTTTTCCTCATTAGGAGCATTATATTTAAATCTATTTATTGGCTCATTGCTAAATTCATACTCAATACCTAGTTCGTTTAATAAATCATTATCAAATATGTCATTTTGATTTTTTTCATTTAAAGTCATAAAGTAAAAAATGTTCTTAAAAATTTTTTGTTTTATAATATTAATTCTATACCAAACAAATCTCTATTCAAAAGCAGCGAATGAAAAAGAATTCAACCAGAAGTATCTATCAAATTATCTTTCAGCATTATTATCATTTGATAACCAGAAAAATAACGATGCTCTTAAGTTTTTTGAAAATTCAAAAATATTAATTCAATCGCATGATAGTTTTTTGCAAGAATATGTATTTTCTTTACTTTTGGATGGTCAGGTTAAAAAAGCAATTAAACAAGTAAAATATTCTAATACCTCAATAGGAGGAGATTTTTTCGAAGGAAATTTATTATTAATTTTAGATAGCATTAACAAGAAAAAGTTTAAACAAGCAGCTTTGAAGTTAAAAAAATTGGAAAAGTTCAAAGAGGACGACTCATACAAATTTATAATTTATTCTAGCTTAAAAAGTTACATTGATCTTTTCATATATAAAAAATCTGACATTGTTGAGCAATTTGGAAAATTAGATTTGATAAATATGGCTTTTCAAAATTGTTATTTGAATTCCAAAAAAACTGAGCCTTATTTTTTAAATTTAATTAACGATCCTCAAAGTGATTACTCTAGATATACTTTTTTTTATTTGAGTAACGAAGTGTATAATAATGACTTTGCAACAGTTGATAATTTTGCTGATACAATAGATCCTTTAAGAAGTAGTTTGCTTATTTCTCAAGTAAAAAAATGGATAGATGAAAAAAAATATAAAAAATTAACACAGCATTTTTCATGTCAAAATGAGAATGATATTTTGGCAGAATTCTTTTTCCTTATATCTAATTTTTATTCATCTCAAAGTAGATTTGATTATTCAAACATATATTTAAATATTTCAAATTATTTAAATCCAAAATTTTATTTTAATTTATCACTAATAGCTGAAAACTATCAGTCTAATAATAATTATGATCTAGCAAAAAAAACTTTCGAAAAATTTGATGATAAGGATGAAATATTTTTTTGGTACAAAACAAAGAAGATTGCAAGAATAATAGCAGAGGAAGAAAATTATGATGCAAGTTTGAATTATATATTAAAAAATCTTGAAAAATTTAATAATAAATCGACAAAGATGATTTATGATTTGGCAAATATTTACAAAAACTTTAAAAAATATGATGAGGCTATAAGCTATTATACTTTGGCCTTAAAAAATTTGGATAAAAATTCTATGGCTTATGCAGATGTTCTTTATCGCAGAGGCGGAGCGTATGAAAGATTAAAAAATTATGATTTGGCGGATAAGGATTTGCTAAAATCAATTAAAATTAGACCTGACGAACCGTATACACTCAATTATCTTGCTTATAGCTGGTTAGAAAGAGGATATAAAATTGAAGAAGCAATAGAAATGTTAAATCAAGCTTACAAAGGTAAAGAAGAAGACCCTTACATAACAGACTCAGTTGGTTGGGGTTACTATTTGACAGGAAATTATATTGAAGCAGAAAAATATTTAAGAAAAGCTGTTGAATTGTTACCAAGCGATCCTGTTGCAAGTGATCATTACGGAGATGTTCTTTGGCAATTAAATAGAAAAATCCAAGCTAATTATTTTTGGAAAAGTGCTTTAAATAGCGATGAAGCAGATGAAGAATTAAAAATTAAAGTTAAGGAAAAATTATATAATGGCTTAAACAATAATTCTTAAATGAAGTTTAATAAAATAAAATCATTTGCAAAAGTAAACCTAACTTTAAAAATTCTAAATAAATACTCAAATGGTTATCATAAATTGGAAAGTTTAATATCTAAGATCAATTTGGCTGATGAGATTTTAATAAAAGAGATACGAGGTTCAAAAAATAGAATATCTTTTAGTGGGAAATTTTCCTCAAATATTTCAAATACAAATACAATTTCAAAACTACTAAAAATCTTAAATAATCAAAATTATATTCAAAATAAAAAATTCAATATCAAAGTAAAAAAAAATATACCCCAATCCTCTGGTATGGGAGGAGGATCAATGAATGCAGCATCCATTTTGAACTATTTATTTAAAAAAAGAATAATTAAAATTACAAAAAATAATTTAATAAAAATTGCAAATAAAGTTGGTTCAGATGTAATTTTGGGTCTTTATGAGAGTCCAATGATCCTACAAGGGAAAAATATAAGTAAAATTAATAAAAAATTAAATTTTCATTTATTAATAATTAAGCCTAATTTTGGTTGTTCTACTAAGATGATTTATGCAAAACACAGAGGATTTTCAAAGAGCCTATTCAATAAATCAAACAAGATTGACAGAAAAGATTTATTAAAAGTTTCGAATAACGATTTAGAGAGAGCAGCCTTTAATAGATATCCAATTTTAGGAAAGATCAAAAGTTACTTGCAAAATTTAGATAATATTTACTTTGCAAATATGACAGGTTCGGGTTCGACTATAATTGGTTATTTTTTAACCAAAAATGCGGCAATAAAAGCGCAAAAAAAATTAAAAAATAAATATAAAAACTATTGGTGTATTTACTCTAAAACTATATAAAGCTTTTTTTTTGTGTTATACGAAAAACATCTTGGGGTGTAGCCAAGTGGTAAGGCAGCGGTTTTTGGTACCGCCATTCCTAGGTTCGAATCCTAGCACCCCAGCCATTTATGAAAGCTTTACTTAAAAAAATTTTTCAAAACAAAAAAATTTCAAGCGATAAAGATCTCAAATTTCAAGATTTAAAAAATAATAAGGGAGTATATAAAATATTTGGTGCAATAAATAACTACAATGAAACTAGCGAGATTAGATATGTTGGTGGTTGTGTAAGAAAAATTTTAAATGATGAAAAAACAGATGATATCGATCTTGCAACTAATTTAACTCCTGATCAGGTTAAGCAAAGCTTAGATAAAAACCAAATAAAGTTTTTTGAAACAGGAATTGAACATGGCACAATCACAGCGGTGATTGATGATCAAAATTTTGAAATTACAACATTAAGAAAAGATGTAAAAACAGATGGAAGGCATGCTGTCGTAGAGTATACAACCAATTGGAAGGAAGATTCATTAAGGAGAGATTTTTCAATAAATTCAATATATTCAGATTTAGATGGGAATTTATATGATCCAAATTCTGGTCATAAAGATTTAAATGTTGGAATAATTAAATTTATAGGTGATCCAGAAACTAGAATCAAAGAAGATTATTTAAGAATTATTAGATATTTAAGATTTTATACTGAATATAGCAAAATCGATCATGAAATTAATATTTTAAAAATCATTAAAAAAAATATTGAGGGTTTGGGAAAAATATCAAAAGAAAGACAATTCAATGAATTAAAAAAAATTCTCAAATTGGATAACTTTTTAAAGTTATTTAAAAATAAAACCTCTTGTGAATTATTTTCATTAATTTTCCCTCAATTAAAAAATTTTAAAAAATTGAGCAAGTTATCAAAACCACAAGAAAAGATATTGAAAAATAAAAGTTTAAATTTCGTAATTTCTTTTCTTGTAATCGATGAAACCGACAATTCTGACTATTTTGTATATAAATATAATCTACCCAATGAATTAAAAGATAAAATTAATTTTCTAAAAAATAATTCGTTCAATAAAGATAGCAATAAAATTTTTAACAAGAAAGAATTACAAAAAATATTTTATTTTGAGGGTAAATCTTGCGCGATAGATTTAATTGATTTCAATTTGTTATATTTTAAACAAAGTAAAAAACTTTCAGAATTAAAAACTTATTTTGAAAAATTAGATAAACCAGAATTTCCAATAAAAGCTCAGTTATTAATAAATGATTATGGATTAAAGGAGGGAAGGGAATTGGGTCAAAAATTAAAAAATTTAGAAATGAAATGGATTGAAAATAATTTTAATTTATCAAAAAAAGATATGGAAAAAGTTTTATCAAATTAAACGTATTTTACGTCTACAATCTCAAAATTTTTTGTCCCTGCTGGTGTATTTATCTCTACAAGATCCCCTTTATTTTTACCTATAAGACCTTTTCCTATTGGTGATTGAAAATAAAGAAGCTTTTGTTTTAGATCTGCCTCGTCTTTACCAACAATTTTGTAATTTATTTTTTCATTTGTATCTAAATTTTGAAGGTAGACTGTAGATCCAAATATCACTTTTCCGTCATTACTAATCTTTGTTATGTCAATTACATTTGCTCTTGCAATTAAATCCTCAACTTCTTGAATTCTTCCCTCGTTATGTGATTGCTGTTCTTTTGCAGCATGATATTCAGCATTTTCTTTCAAATCTCCATGTGATCTTGCTTCAGCAATGGCTGCAACAATTTCAGGTCGCTTTTTTTCTTTTAAAAAAATTAATTCACTTTTTAATTTTTCTAATCCTTCAGTAGTAATTGGTTCTTTATCCATAATTTACCATTTAGCTATTGGTGGTAATGACATGAGTATAGCTTCAACATTTCCACCAGTTTGTAAACCAAATTTTGTCCCCCGATCATGTAATAAATTAAATTCAACATATCTACCTCTTTTTTTGTATTGGATTTCTTTATCTTTAATTGTCCATTTTAATTTATTTTTTTTCTCAATTATTTCATTAGAAATGTTTTTAAAACTTATTCCCACTTCTCTTACAAAAGAAAAATCTTTTTCCCAATTATTTTTTTTATAATCAAAAAAAATTCCACCAATACCTCTTGGTTCTTTCCTATGCGGTAAATAAAAATATTCATCACACCACTTTTTATATTTTTTATAATAATTTTTGTTGTGTTTATCACATGATTTTTTTATTTCTGAATGAAACCAATTTTCTAATTTCTTATCTTTCATACAAGGTGTAACATCCATTCCACCTCCAAACCAACCAAATGAAGTAACTATATACCTCGTGTTAAAATGCATTGCAGGTACATGAGGATTTTTCATATGCATAACAACAGATATTCCAGATGCCCAAAATTTAGAGCTTTCTTTAGTCCCTGGAACTTTATTTTTAAATTCATTTGAAAATTTTCCATAAACTTCTGAAAAATTTACTCCAACTTTATCAAAAATTTTACCGTTCTCTAAAATTCTATATTGTCCTCCACCTTCATCATTACTCTTACTTCTATTCCAATTAGTAATTTTAAATTTGGTTTTTTTGCTCTCTTTTTCCTCTATTTCTCTACAAAGTACTTCTTGTAAAGTTTTAAACCAATTTTTTGCTAACTTCTTTTTTATGTATTGATCCATTTAACCTAACTGTCTTATAAATTCTGAAGCTCCTATGGCCACTGATATTGAAATGTTTAATGATCTTTTATTTTTTAGCATAGGAATCTTAATTCTTTCATTAACCTTAGAATGTACATCTTCTGGAACACCAGCACTTTCTCTGCCAAAGAGCAATATATCATTACGCTTAAATTTAAACTTCGTATAAACTTTGCTAGCTTTTGTCGTCATTAAAACTACTCTATTTTTACTATTTTCATCAAAGAACTCTTTAGGGCTCTTGTAAAATTTAATTTCACTGTAATCTAAATAATCCATAACAACTCTCCTGAACCTTTTATCGCTAAATAAAAACCCACAAGGTTCAATGATTTCTAAACTAGCCCCTAGGCAAGAACAAGTTCGAATAATTGAAGCTGTATTTTGAGGAATATCCGGCTGATATAGAGCTACTTTTAGACCGTGTTTTAAAGGTTTCTGTGTCATTGTTACCATAGAAATATCTCTTTTTTATTATATGAAATCATATATTACCAAAGATATAAAATATTAAAGATGTCAGACCAAAAAGACGAAAAAAAGACCAACAGAAGAGATTTCTTGTTTACTGCTACAGCCGCTGCGGGCGCAGTTGGAGTAGGTGCTGCTGTTTGGCCATTAGTAGACCAAATGAACCCAGATGCCTCTGTAAAAGCATTAGCAAGCACAGAAGTAGATGTGAGTTCAATGCAACCTGGACAGTCTTTAACAGTACTTTGGAGAGGTAAACCAGTTTTTATTAAAAGAAGAACTGAAGACGAAATTAAAAAAGCGAGAACAGTTGATATTAATGACCTTAAGCATCCTGAAAAAGACGAAGATAGAGCAAAAAATCCCGAATGGTTAGTGATGCTTGGAATTTGTACTCATCTTGGATGTGTACCATTAACAGATAAAGGTGATTATGATGGTTGGTTTTGTCCTTGTCATGGTTCTCATTATGATACATCTGGTAGAATTAGAAAAGGACCAGCTCCAACTAATATGGAGATACCTAAATACGAATTTGTAAATACTAACACGATTAAGATTGGATAAATATGAGTGATCACGAATACACACCTAGTTCAAAATTTGGTAAATGGTTTAATGATAGACTACCTTTGCTTACATTGGCAAATCACTTAACAGATTACCCTACACCAAAAATTTAAATTACTGGTGGACATTTGGTGGGATATTAACTTTTTGCTTAATTACCCAAATAGTTACAGGATTAGTTTTGGCTATGCATTACATTGCTCATGCAGATATGGCATTCAGCAGTGTCGAACATATAATGAGAGATGTGAATTATGGATGGTTGTTAAGATATGTTCACGCAAATGGTGCTTCTATGTTTTTCCTTGCAGTTTATATTCATATTTTTAGATCTTTATTTTACGGATCATATAAATCTCCTAGAGAAATAATTTGGATACTTGGAATTATAATTTATCTGCTAATGATGGCAGCTGCTTTTATGGGATATGTTCTTCCTTGGGGGCAAATGAGTTTTTGGGGAGCAACAGTAATAACCAATTTATTTAGTGCAATCCCGCTTGTGGGGGAGAGTATAACAACTTGGTTATGGGGTGGTTACTCAGTTGACAATCCAACTTTAACGAGATTTTTTACTCTTCATTACTTGATACCGTTTTTAATACTAGGGCTTGTAGTACTTCACATATGGGCGTTACATGTTCCTGGAAATAACAATCCAGTTGGTATTGATATTAAAAAACCTTCTAAAGATACAGTTCCGTTTCATCCATACATCGTAATTAAAGATGCTTTTGCGTTATTAATGTTTTGTATTGTTTTTGCGTTGTTTGTATTTTATCAGCCAAATATTTTAGGTCATGCTGATAATTATATCGAGGCGGATCCACTTGTAACTCCTGCTCATATAGTTCCTGAGTGGTACTTATTACCTTTTTATGCGATATTAAGATCTGTTCCTGATAAACTTATGGGTGTTGTTGCTATGTTATCAGCTATTTTAATTTTAGCTGCTTTACCATGGTTGGATACGTCAAAAGTTAGATCGGCAGTTTTCAGACCGTTATTTAGACAGTTCTACTGGATCTTGGTAGCTGATGTTTTAATTCTAGGATATGTAGGGGCGATGCCAGCTGAAGGATTGTATTTGTTAATCGCAAGAGTTGCTACAGCGTATTACTTTGCGCATTTTTTAATTATTCTTCCAGTTTTAGGATGGAAAGAAAAAACTACCCCGCTGCCTTTGAGTATTACTGAACCAGTTTTAGGAGGTTCGCCAAATTTAGCTGCGGCAAGGAGTGATGAAAAAATAGAAAAAACAATAAAGTGAGTAAGTTAAAAAATATTTTATTTGTATTAATATTCTCTATTATCGTACTAAATTCATCTAACTCTGCTGAAAAATCACCTCCTTTTTTAGAGACTAAGTGGACTTTCAAAGGTCTCTTTGGAAAATTCGATAGAGCATCCCTGCAAAGGGGTTATCAAGTGTATACAGAAGTATGTGCATCTTGTCATTCTATGAAATATTTAACCTATAGAAATTTAGCAGAAAAGGGCGGACCAGAATTTTCTGAAGCAGAGGCCAAAGCAATTGCTGCAAGTTTTGAGGTAACAGATGGCCCAGACAGCACTGGAGAAATGTTTGTAAGACCAGCCAAATTATCTGATAAATTCGTGATGCCATATGCTAATGAGCAAGAAGCTAAAGCTGCTAATGGTGGCGCTTATCCACCAGATATGTCTGTTCTAGTTAAGGCAAGAAAAGGCGGAGCAGATTATATTTATTCCTTATTGTTAGGATATTCTGAACCACCAGAAGGTGTAGAACTTGATGATGGTGTTTATTACAATAAGTACATGTATGGTAATAAAATTAAAATGCCAGCTCCTTTATCTGATGATTTAATTGAATATACAGATGGAACAAAAGCTACAGCTGAGCAAATGTCTAAAGATGTAACAAATTTTCTGATGTGGTCAGCGGAACCACATTTAGAGCAAAGACATAAAACAGGATTTAGAGTTATAGCTTATTTGATAATATTGACTGTATTGGTTTACTTTACAATGAAGAAGATATGGTCACGTGTTGAATCTAAAGTTTAGAACATCCCCATCTTTAACGATATAATCTTTACCTTCTAATCTCATTTTGCCATTTTCTCTAGATTTTAACCAACCGCCATTACTAACAAAATCTTCATAAGACACAGTTTCTGCTCTTATAAAACCTTTTTCAAAATCTGTATGTATTATACCTGCTGCTTGAGGTGCCATGCAATTTTTGTTAACTGTCCAAGCCCTTGTCTCCTCAACTCCTGAAGTAAAAAACGTCTCTAAAGATAATAGGTCATATCCTTTTTTAATTAATAAATTTAATCCAGTATCATCAACGTTAATCATTTTCATATAGTTTTTTCTTTCTTCATTTTCTAGTTCATTTAATTGATTTTCTATTTCAGCTGAAATAGTTAGAGTGTTTTTAGAACCATATTTTTCAATAAAACTTTTTGTATAATCGTTGCCTTTATCAATACTATTTTCATCAACATTACAAACATACAGTTTAGGCTTTATTGACAATAATCCTGACAATTTAACATCTTTTTTATCAAATTCATCGTATAATTTATTTATATCATTGTTATCATTAATTAAATTCTGCGCTCTTTCTAGAATTTGGTTTTGATTTTCATCATTATTTTTTTTATTTTTCTTATCTAGTCTTTTTTGAATAGACTCCAAATCTGCCAAAGACATTTCTGTTTCGATTATTTCTAAATCTCTGATTGGATCAACTGTTGGATTTACATTTTGAATATCATCTGAGTCAAAACATCTAATTAAATGAATAACAGCATCTACTTCTCTTATATGGGATAAGAATTTGTTACCTAATCCTTCACCTTTGGAGGCTCCTTCGACTAATCCTGCTATATCAACAAAAGATATTGTAGTATTTATTTTTTTTTTTGAATTTGAAATTTTAACCAATTCATCTAACCTATAATCTGGTACAGGAACTACGCCTATATTTGGATCTATCGTACAGAAAGGAAAATTTGCTGCTTGAGCTTTACTTGAATTTGTAAGTGCATTAAATAAAGTAGATTTACCAACATTTGGTAAACCAACTATACCACACTTAAAACCCATTTAATTATTGTTAACTTTACTTGAGAATAAATCTAATTTTTTATCTATCAAAATAGCAATAGAGTCTATTATATTGTGAGTAATTTTTTCTAAGTGTTCTTGTTCATCATCTGAAAAATCATTTAAAACAAAGTCTGATACAGACATTTTATTCTCTGGCTTTCCAATCCCAATCCTCACTCTTGAATAGTCTTTTCCAATAAATTTATCTATTGAAGCAACTCCATTGTGACCTGCGTTTGATCCACCAAATTTTGCCTTTATTTTTCCAAACTCTACATCTAGATCATCATGAAAAACAATAACATCTTCTGCATCTATTTTGAAATATTCAAGCAATTCTCTGATACATATTCCCGAGTTGTTCATGAAAGTCAGAGGCTTGATAGCATAAATTTTCTTTTCCCCAATATTACCTGTTGTAAGTAAACCCTTAAATTTTGGCTTTTGTTTTGAAAGACCAAATTTTTGATTTATCGCATCTACAACTTTAAAACCTATATTATGTCTATTATTATGACTGTTTGGGGTTGGATTGCCCAAACCTACGAGTAACAACATTTTATTTTATTATTATTTTCACAGATTATTATTTTTTCTCTGCTGGAGCTTTTCCATCTTCTTTTCCTTTATCACCATCTGCAGCTTTTTCTGCACCTTCTTCAGGTTTAGCGTCTCCATCCGCAGCTGCCTCCGCACCTTCTCCACCTTCTCCATCAGCTTCTGCTGGTTTTTCAGGCTCTTTAACAACCGTTGGTGCTGCTACAGTCGCGATTACAAAGTCTCTTCCTTGAATTGTAGGTGTTACATTTTCAGGTAAATTTATAAAAGATATTTTAATACTTGCTCCAATATCTAAGTTATTTAAATCCACAACTAATTCTGTCGGTATGTTTTCTGTAGGACATCTTAATTCAACTTTTCGTCTTACTATATTCAAAACTCCACCTCTTTTTAATCCTGGTGATAATTCATGGTTTATAAATTTAACTGGAATTTCTAAAATTACTTTTGCACCTTTAACAATTCTTAAAAAATCTAAATGTATAGGCTCATCTGTAACTGTATCAAAATCGATAATTCTTGGTAAAACTTTTTGTTCTTTCCCATCAATATTAATTGAAATTATATTTGATAAAATATTTTCTTTATTTAGTAAATTTTTTACTTCTTTAACAGAGACAGAGATTTTTTGATTTGGCTCCTCTCCTCCATAAATTATTCCTGGAACCATACCTTTGCTTCTAAGAGATCTTACTTCTCCCTTAGTTTTTGTTTCTCTTATTGTGGCGGCTAATAAACTCATAAAGTGTCGGGTTTTTAACTTATGAAACTAAATTTTACAAGTAAATTATTTAAACAGATCTGATACCGAGGTAGAATTTGATATTCTTTTAATAGCTTCTCCAACCAAATTAGAGATTGTTAATACCTCAATATTCTTGGCTTTTTTAACTTTCATTGAATTATCTATTGTATCAGTTACAACTAAATTTTTTATCGAAGATTTCTTAATTTTTTCAACAGCATTACCACTTAATACACCATGTGTTACATACACATGAACATCTTTAGCTCCTCTTTTTTTTAATTCAGAAGCTGCATTTACAATTGTTCCACCAGAGTCGATTATATCATCAACTAATATACAAGTTTTATTTTTCACATTTCCAATTACATTCATCACTTCTGACTTTCCAGGAGCAGGTCTTCTTTTATCTACTATAGCTAAATCTACATTTAACAATTTTCCTAAAGCCCTTGCTCTTGCGGTACCGCCGACATCTGGAGCAACACAGATTATATTATTTTTTTTTAATTTCTTTTTTATATGTCTAGCAAATATTGGAGTTGCAAATAAGTTATCTACTGGAATATCAAAAAATCCTTGAATTTGTCCAGAGTGCAAATCAACTGTAACGACTCTATCTGCACCTGCTTTCGCAATAAGATTGGATACAAGTTTTGCAGAAATAGATGTTCTTGGAACCACCTTTCTATCTTGTCTTGCATAACCAAAATATGGGATCACAGCAGTTATATTTTTAGCCGATGATCTTTTTAAAGCATCAATCGATAGTAGTAATTCCATTAAATTGTCATTTGCAGGAGATGAAACGGATTGAATTAAAAAAATACTGTTGCCTCTAATATTCTCATTAATTTCGATATAGATTTCTCCGTCTGCAAATTTTCTTATATTCGAATTTACTAGTCTATTTTTTAAAAATTTAGATATTTTTTGACTAAGATGTTTATTACTGTTTCCTGTGAGAATTTTCATCCGAGATAACCTATTTAATCATAATTGCAGAAATATTTCTACCATAATCGTTATGATTATTTTTTTTTGATCTCCTAGAACTAAAAAAGTTATTTTCTAGAGCGTAGGTATCTTTCCTTATTATATCTATTTTTTTAACTCCATTTTCATAAAATTGAGATTTTATATATTTGCCTAAATCAAAATAAATTTTTTTCTTTTTAAATGTGAAGAAATTCACATTTTTTTTATTCTTATCCTTAAACAATTTAAAAAAATCATTTTTTACTTCATAGTTATTTTTTTTTATACATGGCCCAATGCAAGCAATCATATCTTTCTCTGAACATCCATTTTTTTTTAAAAGTTGGATTGTTTTTTTTACTATTCCTTTAAAAGCACCTTTCCAACCAGCATGTATTGCACCAACAAATTTTTGCTTTTTTTCTATAATTAGAATTGGTGCACAATCTGCAGTGAGTATACTAATCGCAATATTTCGCTTATTTGTAATCATCGCGTCTCCAATCAATCTTTTTTTTGGAATACCACTTATTTTGTAAACTTTGTTACTGTGAATTTGATTAAGAGAAACTAGATTTCCACTTGTGCAGCCTATTTTTTTTGAAACTATTTTTAAATTTTTACTTATATTAGCAATTTTATCTTTTGAACCTCTTCCACAATTTAAACTTTTGTAGATTCCTTTTGAGGTGCCACCCAATCTATTAAAAAAATAATGTGAAATGGATTTTTGATCTTTAAAAATTTTTGACTTAATCACTTAAAACCCAAATTAAAATTATTTTTGGATTTGCTTACAAATAATACTTTAAACAAAGAGCCCATATATTTTGCATCAATTAATCTTTTTATTCTATAAAATATGTCAGCTTTCTTACTAAATTGTAAATTTTTACTTATAATCTCAGCTCTTTTTAATATTCCTAATTTCATTAAGAAATTACCTTGGGTTGTTATTAAAGATTTCAAATTAGAATTTGCAAACTCTTTCTCGTACATTTTAAAATTTATTAAATGAGTAATATCTGAATTATAGGGATTTTCTAAAAAACTAATTTTTCTATGATTCTTAACACTTTGCAAAGTATTTTTCATTTTTCCACTGGTAAAGCCGTAGTCTATCATTAATAAACCACCATTATTTTTAAAAATAAAATTCCCTATTTCGTTAACAAATTTCATTGCTGAAGGTGAATATTCAACAAATTTTTCTTTTTTTATATCCTTACCTAAATGTTTCTCAATTATTTTTGAAGATACTTTTTGATCACAAACTTCAAACTTATTTTTTTTGTATGCTACATATTTTTCATACCAATTATTACTTTTCTTTAAAAACTGCTTGACAGGAAATGCATCAAAAAATTCATTAGCCAAGAATATAGTTGGAGCTTTTGGAATTTCTTTTAAATTTCTAATCCAACTTGCTTTTTTCTTATCTATTTTACTTTTCTGAATTTTTATCAGTAATGGACTTTTTTCTAAAATTAAGAAATTGGCGGATAAACTAATTTCACTAAAATTATTTAAAGTTTGCATAATTTTTGACATCATCTCACCATTACCTGCACCCAGCTCTACAATATTTATTTTATTTGGCTTTTTTAAATTCTCCCAAAATGAAATTAACCAAATAGATATCATTTCTGAAAAAAGAACAGAAATATTCGGAGATGTTATGAAATCACCTTTTTTTCCGAAAGGATTTTTTTTAATATAATAACCATTATCCTTGTCATACAAAGATTTGTAAATAAATTTATCTAATGAGATTTTTTTATTCTGTCCTATTAGCATTTTTATAATAGATGATAATTAATCCGCAAGTTAGTGCTATACAACTTATTATTTGCCCCATACTCAAGTTGAAGAATAAATAACCTAGCTGCTGATCTGGTTCTCTAAAGAACTCGATAACAAATCTAAAAAAAGAGTATAAAATTAAAAAATACCCCGAAATAATCCCAGGTATGTTCCTTAATTTATTAAACAACAAACTTAAAATAATAAATAGAACAACTCCCTCAAATATTGCCTCATAAATTTGTGAAGGATGTCTATTTAAATCATCAATTTTTATAAACTTTACTGACCATGGCACATTTGTTTCTATGCCATAAAGTTCTGAGTTTATGAAATTTGATATTCTTCCTAAAAAAATTCCTATAGGAGAACAAACAGCAACCACATCTAAATAACTAAAAATATTTTGATTTTTATTTTTGCAGAAAAAATAAGTTCCTAAAATAATTCCAATTAGTGCACCGTGAAAAGACATGCCGCCTTGCCAAATTTTTATAATCTCAACTGGATTGCTGATAAAATAAATAGGTTCATAAATAATTACATATCCAAGTCTTCCACCAAGGATGATACTTATGATCAAATAAGTTATATAATCATCAAAATATTCTCTCTGAGCATTATCTTTGATTAGTTTGTTTTTTGCAAAATACCAACCAAATAGTATGCCAAATATATAAGACAGGGAATACCATCTAATTTCTAATGAAAAGATCTCAAAAGCGACTGGGTCAAAATTATTAATAAACATTTAATTGTAATATTATAAATATTACTTAAACTTTGATAAGAAATTATTATGTCAAAATCAAGATTCGTATTTGATAAATTTGCAAAATTTTTGGAAGAAGGACTGGTCAATTACAAAGATTTTAGTGATGAAGTCGTAAATATTTTACGATCAAAAAAAGAGGAAATTATTCTTAAAATGAATTTAGTAAGCAAGGATGAAATAGATATATTAAATAAAAGAATTGAAAAACTAGAAAAAAAAATTGCTGAAAAAAAAATTAAAAAAAAAACTAAACGGGCAAAGAAATAATAACTTTTAATCCACCTAAACTAGACTTATCAAATTTAAGATCTCCCCCATGTGATTTTACAACATCTGATGATATAGCTAAGCCAAGACCAACACTTGACTTTGTTTCAGATCTACTTTTATCAATTTTATAAAATGGCTTCAAAACATTTTGATGTTCATTCTGTGGTATTCCTGGACCATCATCCTCAATTGAAATATTGATAGTTGATCTTCCTTTTTTTAAATATAATTCAACATTGTCTGCAAATTTTAAAGAATTATCTATTAGATTATTGATACATCTGCTAATTAAATTCTTTCTTCCATCAAAATAAACCCTCTCTTTTAAAAAATATTTTATATTTGGTTTCTCATATTTTTTACAAATATCTTCAAGAAGAACAGAAATATCAAATGTTTCAGTCTTATCTTTTGCTCCAGATCTTGCGAATTGAAGATACTCATTTAACATTTTTTCCATTTCATCAACATCTCTTGAGAGTTTCTCTACAACACTCTTATCTTTTATCATCGCAATTTGAAGTTTTATTCTGGTCAAAGGTGTTCTTAAATCGTGGCTGATACCCGATAGCATTTCAGATCTTTGATTAAGATGTCTAATTATTCTTTTTCTCATTTTGTCAAACTCTAGGCCAGCTTTTCGGATTTCGAGTGCACCAGAAGGTCTAAATTCGTCAATATCTTCTCCTCGACCAAATCTTTCAGATGCCTCTGCAAGTTTAGTTATTGGTCTAGTTTGATTCTTTAAAAATATTATTGCTACAGCTATCATTAATAATGCTGGCAATGTTATCCAAAGACCAAATAATCTAGCCGAACTTGTAGTTAGTCTGTCTCTTGGAATATAAAATTGAAAATATCCTTTTGAATATCCTATTTTCAAATCAACAACTTCTTTGAAGTTTGTTGTATCAAACCAATAAGTTAAATTTTTTTTCTTTAACTCTCTTCGTAATGATCGATCAACTGGACTGAACCATCTTTCTGGTATTTTATCTGGTAAGATTTTATCTTTTTCATATTTGATATTAAAGCCTAAGTGTTCTTTGAATAAAATTATTATAAAATCTTTGTTCGTTTCATCATTATCATAAGCGTCTACAAAAGTTTTGACTTCAGATACTAATGCTCTTGTCATTCCAGAATTAGTTTTGATCCAAAGACTATCAAAAAAAACTAAAGAGATAGTTATTTGCATAACTACTATTGGAACAGCGACTATGAGCAAACCTCTATAAAAAAGTCTTTTAGGTAAGATATTTTTTATATATTTATTCAATCCATAAAACATAACCTTCACCTCTTATTGTTTGTAAATAATTTGGGCTTTTAGGGTTTTCTTCAATTTTCTTTCTAAGTCTTGTAATTATTACATCAACTGATCTTTCTTTATCAATTTTTATAAGATTACCAATCTCCTCTCTTTTAAATATTTTTCCAGGAGAGTTAACCATTTTATCTAAAATTATTTTTTCTGTATTATTGATTTTTATTGATTTATCATTTTTTAAAATAAACTGCTTGTTAAGATCTATTTCAATTTTACCAAATTTAAATTTTCTTTTTGTATTTCTATATTTTGTTTTATTTAAAATATTGTTAATTCTAAGTATTAATTCTTTAGGCTCAAAAGGTTTTGGAAGGTAATCGTCTGCACCAATATCTAAACCCTCTATTCTTTCTGAGGCCTCACCTTTTGCTGTTAAAAGAATTATTGGGGTTGAAATTTTGTCTTTATTTTCTTTTGTAAATTCCAAACCACTTTTCCCAGGCATCATTATATCAAGAACTATTAAATCAAATTTTATAACTTTAACTTTTTCAAGAGCATCTTCGGCGCTATTTGAGCTGGTTACAAGATAGTTATTTTGAGAAAGATATTCTTTAACTAATTCTCTTATACCATCATCATCATCTACAACTAAAATATGTGCTTTAAATTTTTCCATTAATTATTTTTTTTAAAACATTGTCAAAACTGACAACCTCATTTGCTTTTGATGCAGAGAATGCTTGGTAAATTCTTTTCTTTTGAGCTGAGAAAATTTCGTTAAATAATTTCTCTCCCTCTTCTGTTAAGAAGACATGTTTTATTCTGGTATCTACTTGATCCTTTTCATATTTTATAGCTTTTAAATTTATTAAATCTTTCAAAACTCTATTCAAACTTTGCTTTGTAACTTTCAATTTTCTTAAAAGTTCTGATATTGTAATACCCTCATATAATGAAATTAGATGAATAACCTTGTTATGTGCGACACCTATGGAGTATTTATTCAACACATTTCTAGCATCTGAGACTGTCTCTCTGTAGCCAAGAAATATTTTTTCAATATATTGTTTGAGATCATCATCTTTTAAATATAAAAGTTTTTTCATATTGGTAAGTTATATTGACATATTATATATACAAATATATTTTTTTATAAAATTAAATAATGATACCTTTCGATAAACGATCAGGAAAAATTTGGTACAATAATGAGCTTGTTGAATGGCAAGATGCAAAATGCCATGTTATCAGTCATGGACTTCATTATGCAAGTTTAGTTTTTGAAGGTGAAAGAGTATACGATGGAGAAATATTTAAGTTAGAAGAGCACACAGATAGATTATTTTATTCTGCAAAAAGATTAGACATTAATATTCCTTATACAAAAGATGAAATAAATGAAGCTTCTAAAAAAATAGTGGCGGTTCAAAATATTCAAAATGGATATGTAAGACCATTTGTGTGGAGAGGAAGTGAGATGATGGGTGTGTCTGCACAGAAAAATAAAATTAATGTAGCAATAGCTACGTGGGAATGGCCTGCGTATTTTGATCCAAAATTAAAAGCTGAAGGAATAAGATTAAATATTTCTAAATGGCGAAGACCAGCTCCAAATACTATTCCTTGGGATGCAAAAGCAGCTGGATTATATATGATTTGTACTCTTTCAAAACACGAAGCTGAACAACAAGGGTATTCTGAATCTTTAATGTTAGATTTTGAAGGTAATGTTGCAGAAGGAACAAGTGCAAACATTTTTTTTAAAGATAAAAATAATGAATTACATACACCAACACCAGACTCTTTTTTAAACGGTATTACAAGACAAGCTGTAATTGAATTAGCCAAATCAAAAAATATTAAAGTTCATGAAAGAAAAATTTCTCCAGATGAACTAGGTAATTTTGATGGATGTTTCTTAACTGGTACTGCAGCTGAAATAACACCTGTTGCAAGTATAGCAGATCATAAATACAAAATTTGTGATGTTATATTAGGATTATCAAAAAGCTTTGACCAGTTAGTTAGACAAAAAAAAGCTGCCTAATCCTTATTATCTTCAGATATTGCATGGTCTATTCCTTTTCTAAGATAATCATATCCAGTATAAAGTGTTAAAAACGCAGATAGCCATAAAATAATAATGCCAATTGTTTGAGCATTATAATCTTGAAAATTTATTAATTTATTTCCTGTTTCCCCAGTTAGAAGTATTGCTATCGAAAACATCTGCAAGAATGTTTTAAGTTTTGCTAAATTAGAAACAGGGAGCTTTATTTTTCCTTTAGCCAGAAACTCCCTTAATCCTGAAATTAGTATTTCTCTCGTAAGAATTATAATAGCTGCAATAACTTCGTAATTTTTTATTGTTTGATCCATAACTAATAAAATTAATGCAGTCGCAACAATTATCTTATCAGCTATTGGATCCAAAAGTTCTCCAAGTTTTGACTCTTCTTTAAACATCCTCGCCAAAAGGCCATCTAAAAAATCTGTAAATGAGGCAATTAAAAAAAGAGCAAATGGTATAACGTCTCCATAAAACCCAGGAAGGTAGAATGTAAAAACAAATATTGGAACAATTATTATTCGTCCAATTGTTAAATAATTAGGTATTTTAAATTTCATTCGTGAAAGAAGTTATATATTTTTTTTGCAACTTTTTCCTCAACTCCATCAACTGATTTTATTTCATCTAAACTAGCTGACTCTACAGCTCTAGCTGAACCAAAATGATTTAATAATGCCCTTTTTCTGATAGATCCAATACCATCAATCTGATCTAATAATGATTTGCTTATACCTTTTTTTCTCTTTGCTCTGTGAGCACTAATAGCAAATCTATGAGACTCATCTCTTAATCGTTGTAAAAAGAATAATGTTGGATCATTTTTCTCAAATTTGAACTCTTTTCCATTATGAAAAAATGTTTCATTTCCACTATTTCTCATCTTACCCTTTGCTATTGCAACAATAGGAATTTCATGTAGACCTAGCTCATTCATCGCTTCTCTTGCCACTGAATATTGCCCTTTCCCTCCATCAATTAAAACTAAATCGGGGAAAGTTAAATAATTATCTTTCTCTTGAACTGCTCTTTTAAATCTTCTGTTAAGAACTTCTTTCATCATTCCATAATCATCTTGAGCATTTTTTTGAATTTTTATATTGAATTTTCTATACCTTTTTTTAACAAACCCTTCATCGCCATAAGTAATTAAAGCGCCCACACTATTTGTGCCTTGAATATGGCTATTATCGTAAACCTCGACTAAATTAATGTTAGTTTCAAGATTGAATTTTTTTGATACTGCATCAAAAAGATCTCTATTATTCTGACTCTCGTAAAGTTTTCTATTCAAACTATCTTTTGCATTATTTATTGCTTGATTAATAACTTTTAGTTTTGTCCCTTTTTTTGCAACAGTAATTGTGATTTGTTTACCTTCTTTTTGTGTAAGTGTTTTTTCAATTAATTCTTTTTCTTTAATTTCATTTGATAAAATTATTGAAGAAGGCACACTTTTATTTTCATAAAATTGAGAGACAAAAGAATTAATAATATCACTTAGATTTTCTTCTGGATCATGCTTTGGAAAAAAGGCTTGATTACCCCAATTTTGTTTTGACCTATAGAAAAAAACCTGAATACAGGTTTTTCCAGACTCTTTGTATCCTGCAATAACATCTGCTTCGACTAAATTTGCTTCATTAATTCTTTGAGAAGATTGGATAATATTTAATGATTTAATTCGATCTCTTAATATTGCTGCTTTTTCAAAGTCTAAATCTTCACTAGCCTTTTCCATTTGATTAGATAAGCTTTTCTGAATTTTTCTTGATTTACCTGACACAAACTCAATTGCATCATCAACAGTTTGTTTATAATCACTCTCAGTTACGTAACCAACGCAAGGTCCTGAGCACCTTTTAATTTGATAAAGTATGCAGGGTCTTTCTCTATTTTTGAAAACAGTATCATCACAAATTCTGAGATGAAATATTTTTTGGATCATTTTTATAGTCCAATTTGCAGATCCAGCTGATGCAAATGGTCCAAAATAAAATCCTTCTTTGCCTTTCTTTCCTCTGTGCCTTTTGATTTGTGGCCATTTATCTTTGTCGCCTATAAAAATAAAAGGAAAGGATTTGTCATCTCTTAGTAAAATATTAAATTTTGGTTTAAACTTTTTAATTAAATTTGCCTCTAAAAGTAAAGCCTCACTTTCATTTGAGGTAGTAGTAATTTCGAGCCTTTTTGTTTGAGAGAGCATTCTCTCAGTCCTAATGATATGATTTTTCTCTGAAACATAACTTTTAAGTCTATTTGGAAGGTTTTTTGCTTTACCCACATAAAGAATTTCTCCTTTTGAATTTAGCATCCTATAAACACCTGGCAGCTTAGGAACCAAGGGCAATTCTTTTTTAATTACTTCCTTACCTATATCAGAGCTGATCATGGCTTCTTTTTTTAGAAATTTGGATCCCAACTGAGCTACAATCCTTCATTATTTCTAATTTTTCGATTTGAAGAGTAATTTTATCTATTCTTTTGTCTTTGAATAGCTCATCAAAAACATCTTCTGCCAATGTTTCAAGAAAATTGTAATGTTTATTTTTTACTAGTTTTTTTATTAGTTTTACTATTTTAGCATAATTAACTATCGATTTAATATCTTTATCGTTAGACGGTTGTTTATCTTGATAATTCACCTCTAAATTAAATTTTACTTTTTGAGGCTTTTCTTTTTCAAAATCAAAATAACCAAGTTTTAATCCCAGTATTAACTCTTTTATTAAAACTTTTTTTTCGTAATTAAATAAGCTCTTTGTTTTATCTATTTTAACAATCTTTAAATTATTTTTTTTCATTATAATAAATTTTCTTTAAAGAAATTTATGAATTGAGGCATATACACATCTTGATTTTGTCCTCCTATTGTAACTCCCTTTGATAAACATTTTTCTTTCTTCATTATTTTAAAAACTTTTTTAAATGTTTTTCTTGGTTCAATTTGAGCCGCATCATAAAATTCTTCTAGAGATTTATAAAGTTTATGTTTATTTATCATCCACTCACCCCAAGTAGGATTAGTTGGATAACCTTTATCATCAATGAAAAAATCCGGACAATTTCCAAGTGTCATTGCACCTCTTACCTTAAATGGTTTTTTGCCCATATGAAATTCATGGTACCATCCTTCTTTTATATCAATTTCTATTTGATTGGGTTTGGCTTTAATTCTTTTAATATGTTCTACACATGGTTCCGCTAAAGTATAATCATCAGAACCACCATGAACATATAATAATTTTGTGTTAGTTGTTAGTTCTGGATTTGCAAATAAACCAGCCGAGTGACATTCGGCAGCCTCAGGTAATATTGCATCAAAACCTTCAGTCCCATCTAAAAATAAAGATGTAAATTTCACATCTGCCAAAATAAGACTATTAGTTCCTCCTCTAGAATGTCCGGTTGTTCCAAATTTTCCGTTAGACCTTGGGTGAGACTTAAGTAATTTTAAAGCTAAAATTCCATCGATTGCACCATTAATTAATGGCACCTTTGATTGATCTCTCCATGTATCTTTTGCCCCCCGAGGACAGAAATTATCTATGAACATAACTCCTATTCCTTCTTCTAAAAGTTTTTGGTGTGCATGATAAGTAAAGTCATTCCAAATATAATTTCCTGGACCACCACTGCTGTGTGTCCATATAACAATAGGTACTTTCGAATCTCCTTTTGGAAGTTGAAGGTATCCTGTTATTTCAATCGGATTTTTTTTGTGACCACCAATAATTACAGTCCTTTGATCAAATCCAGTGTAAGACTGATATTTAATTAATTCTCCACCTTTATAATATTTATTTTTAGAAACCCAATTAAGCATTGATTTACTTTTTTTACATTCTACTTTTGGATCTAGACTTAAATTTTTTGTAGAATGAGAATAAGCCATAGTTGTGAAAAGTACAAAAATTATTAGCAGAATTAATTTTTTCATTCTTTTCCTCCCGTAATATCTGGCGTTTGCCAGTTTAAGTTTTGGCCACTATCAATTGCTAAAACTTGTCCAGTAATAGATCTATTTTTAATAAAAAAGTCAACAGCATTGCAGATTTCTTGAACATCAGTCTGTTTTTTAAGAGGTGTCGCCATGTATTGCTTTTTAAAGTGTTTGTCAGACTGTCTTTTATTTTTAATAGTTGGGCCTGGAGCAATTCCATTCACTCTAACATTTGGGGCAAGACTCATAGCGCTGGTTTTAGTTAAAGTGTAAAGACCAGATTTACTTAATGTATATGAAAAAAAATATGGAGTTAACTTGAATACTCTTTGATCAATTATATTAATAATATTATTGTTTTTGCCTCTAATATTTTTAGCAAAACCCTTTGATAATAAAGCTGGCGCTTTTAAATTCGCTTTTAAATGGCTTTCCCAGCTTTTTGTTGTGAAATTTTCAAGTTTATCGTTCTCAAATAATGAAGCATTATTAATTAAACAATCAAAATACTTCAACTTTGTTTTTGAAAATTTAAGCATTCTTTCTATTTCTTTTTCTTTAGTTAAATCTGCTTTTGCTAAATAAATTTTTGTACCACTTTTAGTTAAATCTTTTTTAAGATTTTCTGCTTTGGATCTAGATTTGTTATAATGGATAACAATTTCAATATTAGGTCCAGATAATTTTTTAGCTATGGCAGCTCCTATTCGAGTTGCTGCTCCAGTAATTATTATCTTCCGTGCTTCCATTTTTTATCTCTTTTTTTTGTAACTCTTGTTCCTGGCATACCTAATGTAGATCTACCTTTGGGATAAATTTTATTTTTAACATCGTACTGTCTAATTTTAGGGTTTAAAGTAATTTCTAATTCAGTACTTTGAAGTTTTCTCATCTCATCTCTAATTTTAGCCGCTTCCTCAAATTCCAAATTAGATGCAGCTTCTTTCATTTTTTTATCCAATCCTTTTAAATGTTTTTTAAGGTTGCCACCAATGTTGGAACCTTCGCTTATTTTGACGTAATCTTTCTCGTAAACACTTTCTAAAATATCACTTATCTCTTTTTTTACAGATTTAGCGTCGATTTTATTTTTCTTATTGTAATCTAATTGAATCTTTCTTCTTCTCTCAGTTTCTTTAATTGCTTTCTTTATACTTTTTGTTTCCTTATCGGCATAAAGAATAACTTTTCCATCTACGTTTCTTGCGGCTCTTCCTATTGTTTGAATTAGTGACGTTTCTGATCGCAAAAATCCTTCCTTGTCGGCATCTAGTATTCCAACTAAAGCACATTCTGGAATATCTAAACCTTCTCTTAATAAATTTATTCCAACTAGAACATCAAATACACCCATTCTAAGATCTCTCATAATCTCTATTCTCTCAAGTGTATCTATATCAGAATGAAGGTATCTTACTTTTATCCCATTTTCATGAAGATACTCAGTTAAATCCTCTGCCATTTTTTTTGTAAGTGTTGTAACCAAAACTCTATAATTATTTTCAACTACTTTTTTGCATTCATGCATAAGGTCATCTACTTGATTTTTTGCTGGTCTAATCTCAACTGGTGGATCTATTAATCCTGTAGGTCTTATTACCTGATCAATAAACTTGCCTTTAGTTTGTTCTAACTCCCACGGTCCAGGAGTTGCTGAAACAAATACAGTTTGTGTTCTCATTAAATCCCACTCTTCAAATTTTAAAGGTCTGTTATCCATGCAAGATGGCAGTCTAAAACCGTACTCAGCCAATGTGCTTTTTCGAGATCTATCTCCCTTAAACATCCCATTAAGTTGGGGAACTGTAACATGAGACTCATCTACAAAAACTAATGTGTTATCAGGAAAATATTCAAAAAGAGTAGGTGGTGGCTCTCCTGGTTTTCTACCAGATAAAAATCTTGAATAATTTTCAATTCCTGCACAAGATCCAGTTGCTTCAATCATCTCTAAATCAAATTTAGTTCTCTCCTCTAATCGTTGCGCCTCTAATAACTTGTTTTCAGCTTTGTGTTTTTTTAAAGTTTCCTCTAATTCTTTTCTTATTTTTATAATTGCTTGTTCTACAGTTGGTTTAGGAGTTATGTAATGAGAATTAGCATAAACTTTTACTAGACTAAGATCTCTAACCTGATCTCCTGTCAAAGGATCAAATTCCTCAATCTTCTCAAGTTTATCGCCAAATAAACTTAGTCTCCATGCTCTATCCTCTAGATGAGATGGAAATATTTCTAAATATTCTCCCCTTGCTCTAAATGTTCCTCTAAAAAAATTTTGATCATTTCTCTTATACTGAAGAGCAACAAGAGATTTTATTATTTGTTCTCTATTATATTCATAGTTTTTCTGAAGAGTTAAAGTCATTTTGCTGTAAGCTTCAACTGATCCCAAACCATAAATACAAGAAACACTTGCAACTATTAAAACATCGTCTCTTTCAAGAAGAGATCTTGTTGCCGAGTGTCTCATTCTATCAATCTGCTCGTTTATAGAAGCTTCTTTTTCGATGTAAGTATCTGATCTTGGTACGTAAGCTTCTGGAGTATAATAATCATAGTAAGATACAAAATACTCAACAGCATTATCTGGAAAAAAAGTTTTCATCTCACCGTAAAGTTGAGCTGCCAAAGTTTTATTTGGTGCCAATATTAACGCTGGTCTATTCGTAGCTTCTATAACTTTTGCCATTGTAAAAGTTTTTCCAGATCCAGTTACTCCTAATAATACTTGATTAAACTCATTTTTTTTAGCTCCTTGGACAAGCCTTTTAATTGCATCTGGCTGGTCACCAGCTGGGGTAAAATCTGACTTTATTTTGAATTTTTTTCCACCTTCGAGTTTTCCACCGATTTTTGGGTTTTTACTCTGAATGTCTGTAATTAGGTCTTGATATGTATTCTCCATATATTAAACAACGTAATTGAATAATTTCATAATTCAATGAGCATAATATCTAATAATTTAAAAAGAATTAAACCATCCCCAACTATTGCAGTTACTCAAAAGGCAAGAGAATTAAGAGCTGCAGGAAAAGATGTAGTTGGACTTGGGGCAGGGGAACCAGATTTTGATACCCCTATCAATGTTAAAAATGCAGCTATTAAAGCAATAAGAGACGGAGATACAAAGTATACAGCAGTTGATGGAACTCCAGCATTAAAAAAAGCAATTTTAAAAAAATTTAAAAGAGAAAATAAACTAAATTATAAACTAGATGAAATCACAGTTGGAACTGGAGGGAAACAAGTTCTCTATAACACTTTTATGGCAACTTTAAATAAAGGAGATGAAGTTATTATTCCTGCTCCATTCTGGGTTTCATATCCGGATATGGTTCTCTTAGCAGGAGGAAAACCAAAAATAGTAAAATGTGATGAAAAAGATGAATTTAAAATTACACCTGCAAAATTAAAAGCTGCAATTTCAAAAAGAACGAAGTGGATAATCCTTAACTCACCATCTAATCCAACTGGATCTGGATACAGCAAATCAGAAATTCAAAAATTAGCCAAGGTTTTAATCAAAAACAAAAAAGTTCACATTTTGAGCGATGATATTTATGAGCATGTTAAATATGATAATTTTAAATTCTTTACTATTGCACAAATTTCAAAATTAAAATCTCGAACATTAACAATGAATGGGGTGAGCAAGTCATATGCAATGACTGGGTGGAGAATTGGTTATGCAGCTGGACCAAAAGAAATAATTTCTGCAATTAGAAAAATTCAATCTCAGTCAACTTCGAATCCCTCGTCAATTAGTCAAGCAGCAGCTGTTGAAGCTCTGAATGGAAAACAAGACTTTATTAAGAAAAGAGCAAAATCATTTAAAGAAAGAAGAGATTTTGTTGTAAAAAGTTTAAATAATATTGATGGTATTAGCTGTTTAAAACCTAATGGTGCATTTTACGTATTTCCGAATTGTAAAAAACTTTTAAATAAAAGAACTAAACTTAAAAAAGATACTGATTTTGTCCAAAAGCTTTTAGAAAAACAAAATGTTGCAGCTGTTCAGGGCTCAGCATTTGGTTTAGATGGATATTTTAGAATTTCATATGCGACTTCAATGGCAAAACTTAAAATAGCAATGTCTAGAATTAAAAAGTTTTGTGAGGATTTAGGATAAACCTATTTTTTTTTATTTAGTCCAATTAGTGAAGAATTTCTAAATCTTAAAATTACAATTGCTAAAGCAATTAAAACAATCGCACCTGCTTCATATAGTAATATCTCTGGATTTAGTGATTTTCCTTGTAAAATAATAAATCTAGCAAGTGCAGTTATAGCAATAAATAACGGCAGTGTAATTTGAATTGATTGGCTTTCCCAAAATACCCTAACCATTGCAAGCACTTCAAGATATAAAAAAAGTAAAAGCAGATCGGCTAAAGTAACTCTTTGTACGAGTATCATCTGGTACATTTCTTGCCCAAAAGCAATAACTGTACTAACTAAAATGATTACTAATGCTACAAGCTGGATTTGCTTTACAATATTTTCCATTTACATTCTTTTATAATTTAAAATAACTTTTTATTCTATACTGAAATATCTTGTAAATTATTGATATTATACTAATCCAAGTCTAACTACTGATTTTGCTGCATCCTCAATACATCCTCTAGCCGGCTGAAATTTAAATCCCAATAAATCCTCAGCATACGAAGCATCAGTTTGCATTTGTATCCCTAGATCTGGAACCATCATTTTTGCACTCGTATCCAGATGACTAATTATTCTCACTAAAAAGTTTGGCAATACTTTTTTTGGAAGTTTTTTTGAATATTTAGGTAATGCTTCAGCCATAATATTAGAAAAATCTATCATTCTTTTGACCTCAGAGCCAATTATTAGTCGTCTTCCACCAACATCTGGTCTTGTTAAAGAGTTGATGTGAGCTTTCACTACATCTTTCATATCTGAGACTAAAATACTAAAATCCGGAGCACCTGGATATTTACCTTCTAGAAATAATTTAACATAACTTATCGAAGTTTTTTCTTTAGTATCTAAAGCGTCTCCAAAGACACCTCCAGGACATATACATACCAACTTATTCTTTAAACCTTTATTCTCCATAAATTCCCAAGCTGCTTTTTCAGCCTTGATTTTTGAAACAAAGTAATCATTACAACCTTTCCAATTAGCATCACTCCAATCATTTTCACCAAATGTATATGGATTTGTCCTGTTAGGTTTTCTAAACATTGTTGCAATTGAAGAAGTTTTAATAATACGTTCAACTCCCGCATTAACAGCAGCTTTTAAAACTCTTATAGTTCCATCTTTAGCTGTTGGAACAAGACTTTCACGATCTCTAGAGGTCTTTAAAGGGAAAGGAGAAGCCACATGCATTACATACTTACAGCCTTTTAATGCCTCATCCCAACCTTCATCTTTTAAAAGATCTAATTCGACAAATGATAATTTATCAATTGATGTATATTCATTTATGGTTTTTTTTGTTTGCTCTATTAAACCAGAATCTCTAACAGTACCTAAAACTTTATATCCCGATTTTAATAATTCAATTGCAGTGTGTTTAGCGATCCATCCACTTATACCCGTTAACAATACTGTTTCATTCATTTATTCGGATAAATGTTTTTCAGCCTCTAATGCTGCCATACATCCCATACCAGCTGCTGTAACTGCCTGTCTAAATACTTTGTCTTTCACATCACCAGCAGCAAAAACTCCTGGTATATTTGTTTCCGTAGACTCTGGTTTTGTTATTAAATAACCCTCATTATCCATTTCTAGTTGGTCTTTAAATAATGAGGTTGCTGGATCATGCCCTATAGCAATGAACAAGCCATCAATTTTTAGTTCGTCTATTTTATTTGTTTTAACATTTTTAATTTTTAATCCAGTTACATTTTTAGGATCATTATCCCCAATAACTTCATCAACGACAGAGTCCCAAATTATTTCAATTTTTTTATTTTCCATTAATTTCTTTTGAAGTAATTTTTCTGCTCTCAAACTATCTCTTCTGTGTATAAGTTGAACTTTTGAGGCAAATTTTGTTAAAAACATAGCTTCTTCAACTGCAGCATTTCCACCTCCAACAACTGCTACAGTTTTGTCTTTAAAGAAAAATCCATCACATGTTGCACATGCAGATACACCAAAACCTCTGAAGCTTTGCTCTGAATCAATATTTAACCATCTAGCTTGAGCTCCTGTTGAAATAATTATTGAGTCTGCTTCATAAATTTGGCCGCTGTCTCCAACAGCTTTAAATGGCTTAGATTTTAAGTCCACTGATGCAATATGATCTTGTATCATTTCAGTTCCAACTACTTCTGCCTGACCTTTCATTTGATCCATAAGCCATGGCCCTTGTATTACATCTTTAAATCCAGGAAAATTTTCAACATCAGTTGTTGTTGTTAATTGGCCACCAGGTTCCATACCATGAACTAATATTGGTTTTAACATTGCTCTTGCAGCATAAATTGCCGCTGTATATCCAGCGGGACCTGACCCAATTATTAACACTTTTGTGTGTTTAGTTGGATTTTCACTCATATGAAAGCTATATAATGATTAATGACTAAATTGAAAGGTATATTATTAACAGAAGGTATGCATGGGATGATTAGCCAAGTAGAAGGTTTGGCTAAAGCTTTAGATATAAATTATTCTCACCATACAGTTGAAACAAAAGGTTTCTGGAAAGTTATACCGCCAAAATTCACTCCAATATCCCACTCAGTTTTTAAAAAAATTGAATGCGAAGATGTTGATTTAATAATTTCATGTGGAAGAAAAAGTATTATTCCATCATTATTCTTAAAAAAAAATTCAAAGAAAAAAGTATTTAATATTCATATTCAAAACCCAAAGATAAAACTTGATAATTTTGATCTAGTTGTAGTGCCTGAGCACGATAATCTTGATGGACACAATGTATTAAAAACAAAAGGAGCTATTCATTATTTAACAAGTGAAGAAATTCAAAAAGACAAAGAATATTTGTTTAGTATTTCAAGCAAATTGAGGGATAAAAATATTATTTCTTTAATAATTGGTGGTCCTACCCAGTACTATGATTATTCAGATAGAAATATCCAAGAAATTTTTTCAAAAGTAAATTATTTAGTTAAAGAAAATAATCTTAATTTAGTAGTTATCCCTTCTATGAGAACGCCAAAGGGAACTATAGAACATGCAAAAATATATTTTGGAAATGATAATTTAGTATTAGATAGTGTTGATAAAAAGGCCTATTTGAGTGCGCTTGCAATATCAAAACATATAGTTATTACGTGCGATTCAAGCTCTATGATTTCAGAGGCAGCTTTAACTGGTAAACCAATTTATATTGCCACTATTCCACCTAAAAAAAGCGATAAAAGATTTAAAAATTTTAGAAAATTATTTCAAGAAATGAAAATTGTTAGAGAATTAGGAGAAAAATTAGAAAATTGGAACTATGAAAAATTAGATGAAACGAATAGAGTAGCAAATATCATCAAAGATAAAATTCAGTTATAATGGCATTTTTAAATTCAATATTAAAAAATTCGTCAAGTCACAAAACCCCTTTTGAACATTGGGAATTAAATCAACCACTAACAGACGGCCAAGTTCATGAAATTATAAACGCTGATATAGCTAATCCGATAGAACATAATTTAAACTATGATGGCACAAGAGCAATTGATGGAGGTGAAGGCAAGTTTAGAGAAGGCATATCAGACGGAGGCAAAGCATTAAAATTTAGATGTTTTGTTACAAAAGAAAATTCAAATCAATTTCCTAATCTTGTTGAATTTATTAAAGAACTTCAAAATCCATCGACTTACAAAAAAATTTCTGAAATGATAAATAAAGATCTTTCTAATTCATATGTAAGAGTTGAAGTTATCTGTGATAGAAAAGGATTTTGGTTAAAACCACATTGCGATATTAAAGAAAAACTGATGTCATGTTTATTATTCGTAAACAAACATAATGAAAAAGAAGATTTAGGTACAGATTTTTATGATGAAAATTTAAAATTAGCAAAAACTGTTCCTTACAAAGATAATTATGGTTATTTTTTTTCAAGTGGTCCTAACACATGGCATGGTATGGAAAAAAAAGAAATAGTAAAAGAAAGAAGATGTCTTCAAGTAAATTATGTTACATTTAAGACAGATTGGAAGGTCAATTAAAATTAATTATCTTGCAAAGACTTGACTCTCAATTTTGTCGTTTTTAAAGATTTTATTGCTTCTAAGAATGAATAGGCTGTAGACATATTCGTACAATAAGGAATTTTGTTTGCAAGAGTTCCTCTTCTTAATGCTCTTGCATCACTAATCCTGTGTTCAGAATTCCCACCTCCAGTATTTATTACCAAAGATATTTTTTTAGAATTTAAAACATCTACTATATGTGGTCTCCCGCTGCTCACTTTATTAATTTTTTTACATTTCATTCCATTTTGTTTTAAAATCTCTGAAGTTCCTTTGGTTGCAGAAAGTGTGAATCCAAGTTTTATTAATCTTTGTGCAACACCTACAATTTCTTGCTTATGAGAGTCTTTTACTGACAAGAATGCCATTCCTTTAGTTGGCAATGAATTAGAAGCAGCAATTTGACTTTTTGCAACAGCCATTCCAAAATCATCATCAAAACCCATTACCTCACCAGTAGACTTCATCTCAGGGCCAAGTAATAAATCACTATCTGGAAATTTATTGAATGGAAATACTGCTTCCTTAACAGCAAATTTCTTATTGATTTTATATTTTAATTTATACTTACTTAACTTTTCCCCAGACATTATTCTTGATGCAATTTTTGCAAGCGGAATACCGTTTGCTTTTGAAACAAAGGGAACAGTTCTGCTTGCTCTAGGATTAACTTCAATGACAAAAATTTCATCATTTTTAATTGCAAATTGAATATTTAAAAATCCTTTAACTTTTAAAGCCAGGGCTAATTTTCTTGTTTGTATTTTAAGTTCTCTTAAAAGATTTGCCTTTATTGATACCGGTGGCAAGCAGCAAGCAGAGTCTCCCGAGTGAATTCCAGCTTCTTCGATGTGTTGCATTATCCCAGCTATATAAACATCTTTTCCATCAGAAATTGCATCTACATCCACTTCCATTGCATTGTCGATAAATTTATCTATTAAGATTGGATTTTGTTCTGATGCTTTGAAGGCTTCATTTATAAATTGTTTCAATTGACTTTTATCATGAACAATTTCCATAGCTCTTCCACCCAAAACATAAGAAGGTCTTACAACAACCGGCAATCCAATTTTTTCCGCAACATTTATAGCCTGATCAAATTTATAGGCTATTCCACTTTCAGCTTGCTTTAATTTGAGTTTAATAAGTAATTCTCTAAATCTGTCTCTATCTTCTGCAAGATCAATAGATTTATACTGTGTTCCTAAAATAGGTAATTTATTTTCATCTAAAAATTTAGCTAATTTGATAGGTGTTTGACCTCCAAATTGTGCGATAATCCCAATTAGATTTCCTTTTGATTTTTCTTTTAAAATTATATTTTCAACATACTCCTCAATTAAAGGTTCAAAGTATAATCTATCACTCGTATCATAATCTGTAGAAACAGTTTCTGGGTTACAATTTATCATTATTGTTTCAAAGCCTGCCTCTTTTAAAGAAAAGCTTGCTTGACAACAGCAATAATCAAACTCTATACCTTGGCCAATCCTATTTGGTCCTCCACCTAAAATTATTATTTTCTTTTTATTACTTGGATCAGCTTCACACTCTGTTTTAAAAGAGAAATTTCTTTGATACGTAGAATACATATAAGGCGTGAAAGATTTGAATTCAGCAGCACAGGTGTCAACTTTCTTGAAAACAGGCATAACTTTTAACCCTTTTCTTCTTGATTTTACAATTGCTTCTTTTTGACCAGTTAAATGGGATATTTTTTTGTCAGAAAAGCCTATTGATTTTATTCTATTAAATTCCCCAAAAGTTTTGGGAAGCCCTTTTGATTTTAATATTTTTTCTTCATCAATTATCTCCTTAATTTGATTTAAAAACCAAGGATCTACTTTTGATAATTTATATATAACATCTAAAGAAATTTTTTTTCTAAAAGCTTCAGCAATTAATAGCAATTTATTTGGAATATTAATTTTTAAATTTTTTAGGATTTCTTTTTTTGAATATTTAAAAATATTATCTAATCCTGATAAGCCAGTTTCAAGTGAAACCAAAGCTTTTTGAAAAGATTCTTTGAAGTTTCTCCCAATTGCCATTGCTTCACCAACAGATCTCATTGATGTTCCTAAAATTGCTTCTGTGTCAGAAAATTTTTCAAACGTAAACCTTGGGATTTTTGTAACAACATAGTCAATTGTTGGTTCAAAGGAAGCTGGTGTTACTTTTGTAATTTCATTTTGTAGCTCATCTAGAGTATAACCAACTGCTAATTTTGCTGCCACTTTTGCAATTGGAAAGCCTGTTGCTTTGGAAGCTAATGCAGATGATCTTGATACTCTGGGGTTCATTTCAATAATTACCATTCTTCCATTTTTTGGATTTATGGCGAATTGAACATTTGAACCTCCTGTTTCAACACCAATTTTTCTTAAGCAAGCAATTGATGCATTTCTCATTACTTGATACTCTTTATCAGTCAATGTTAATGCTGGAGCTATAGTAACAGAGTCACCAGTATGAGTTCCCATTGGATCAACATTTTCTATTGAGCAGATAATTATACAATTATCATTTTTATCTCTAACAACCTCCATTTCAAATTCTTTCCATCCATCCAAACATTCCTCAACCAAAACCTGATTTTGGGGAGACTCGTTCATCCCTTCTTTTACAATCTTAAAAAAATCTTTTGATGTTCTGGCAATTCCTCCACCCAATCCTCCCAAAGTAAATGAAGGTCTAATAATTGCTGGAAGTCCTATTTTGTTTAAACATTTTTTTGCGTTTGAAAATTTATTAAGAACTTCTGATTTTGGCAAATCGATTTCAATATCTGACATATTTTTTCTGAATTTTTTTCTATCTTCAGCATTCGCTATTGCCTTGGAGTTTGCTCCGATAAGTTCAATTTTATACTTTTTAAGCAAACCAATTTTTTCTGCATTAATTGCAAGATTTAATGCTGTTTGACCTCCCATTGTTGGTAGAATAGCATTAGGCCTTTCTTTCTTGATGACTTCCTCGAGCACTTCTAAAGATATTGGTTCTATATAAGTTTTATCAGCAACACCAGGATCAGTCATTATAGTTGCTGGATTTGAGTTGATTAATATTACTTTATAACCCTCGTCTTTTAATGCTTTACATGCCTGTGTTCCTGAATAATCAAATTCACAAGCTTGACCAATAATAATTGGGCCAGCTCCAATAACTAAAATTTTTTTAATGTCTTTTCTTTTTGACATATTTTTTTATTTCTTTAATAAAATTACTAAATAAATATTTACTATCTTGCGGTCCAGGATTAGCTTCTGGATGATATTGGACAGAAAAAACTGGTTTACTTTTTAATCTTATTCCTTCTATAGAATTATCGAATAATGATAGATGCGTTATTTCTGTATTTTTTCTTAAGCTTTCTTTAACAACCTCAAATCCATGATTTTGACTTGTAATTTCAACTTTCTTTGTAATCAAATTTTTAACTGGATGATTTGCACCTCTGTGCCCCAATTTCATCTTTTTGGTTTTTGCATCCAATGCTAAAGCTAATATTTGATGACCTAAACATATCCCAAATAATGGAATATTTTTTTTAATTAATTTTTTTACAACTTCAATCGCATACTTTCCTGTTGCTGCAGGATCACCAGGACCGTTCGATAAAAAAATTCCATGAGGTTTTAGATTAATTATGTTATCGGCATCTTCTTTGCAGGAAACGACCTTAACTTCACAGTCAAAATCAGAGAAATATCTAAGTATATTTTTTTTAATTCCATAATCTATTGCAACAACCCTAAATTTTTTCTTTTTATTTTTTTCATAACCCTTATTTTTTTTCCAAGTTTTATATCCTTTCCAAATATAAGTTTTATTAGTTGTGACCTCTTGAGCAAGATCCATACCGCTTAAGCCAGGCCATTTTATTGATTTATTTATTAGTTTATTAATATTAAATTTACCATTTTTATTGTTTGATATTGTTCCTTTTGGAGCCCCTTTATCTCTTATAAAATTTGCTAAACTTCTAGTATCCAGACCAGTTATGCCTACTATTTTATTTTTTTTAAGCCATTTATCTAAATTTTGAAGAGACCTATAATTTGATGGACTTGTTATCTCTGAATTAAAAATAACTCCTCTTGTCCATATTTTATCAGATTCTATATCTTCTTTATTAGCCCCAACGTTCCCAATGTGTGGAAATGTAAAATTTATTATTTGTCCCGCATACGATGGATCAGATATAATTTCTTGATAACCAGTTAATGACGTATTAAAACATATTTCTCCAGTTGCCTCTCCTTTATGCCCTAGCCCAATTCCTTTAAAAACTGATTTGTTTTCAAGAACTAAAATAGCTGTGTTAAAATTTGAGAGATGTGGAGTTTTGTTTTTTCGTTTTAAAGTCAATTACAACTCATAAGTTAAAGGTTAATACAATAAAACGTATTTATCCGCAACAGATCTATAATAATTTTCTAAAATTACAATTTTTCTTTTGAACAATTTTGTCTATGAAGTACATTCTAGTATGTCTCTAAGAGATAAAATAGATAACGATTACAAAAATGCTTTAAAATCGAAAGATAAAAATAAGATATCAACTTACAGGTTAATTTTATCTGGAGTTAAGGACTTAGATATTAACAATAGGTCTGGCCCAAATAAAAAGGAGACTGATGATGAGGATATTAAAAAACTCTTAAAAAAAATGATCAAACAAAGGTCCGAATCAATTGAAATATATAAAAAAAATAACAGATCAGATTTATTAGAAATTGAACAAGGAGAGCTTGATATTTTATCAGAGTATCTACCTAAACAATTATCTGAAGCTGATACAGAAAAGATTTGTAAAGAAATTATAAAAAATTCTGGAGCTTCATCATTAAAGGATATGGGTAAAGTGATGGGTGAATTAAAAAAAAACCATGCTGATACAATCGATTTCTCTAAGGCAGGTCAGATTATTAAAAATTTGCTTAATAACTAATGAAATATCCAAAAGAATATTTAGATGAAATTAAAACAAGACTTAAAGTTTCAACAGTAGTCTCTAAAACAGTTAAGCTTAAAAAAAGAGGGAAGGAGTATGTTGGCTTATCTCCCTTTAAAACAGAAAAAACTCCATCATTTACAGTTAATGATGAAAAAGAATTTTACCATTGTTTCAGTACAAGTGAGCATGGAAATATTTTTGATTTTGTAATGAAAACCCAAAATCTTAGATTTGGCGAAGCAGTTAAAATGCTTTCT
>CACGUE010000003.1 GCA_902576115.1 uncultured Pelagibacteraceae bacterium | reverse complement strand
GCTATCCATTCAGCATTACATGGATCACCCCAAACTGTTATTTTCCCTTCATCATTATTTCCGCAATTATTAATTTCACCATTAATAAAATCGACAACTTTTTTATGATTTTCTTTTACTAAATTTGCACGAGCTTCAACTTCAGGTCTTGTACTCGCTGTCCATATCAACATTCCTACAACATAAACAGCCGATATAATGATAAGAAACTCTAACAATCCAAAATTTTTTAATTTTAAACTCATGAAATTTTAACTATTTTTGACTTTTCCAATTTATTGTCAAAAAAATCAATAATATTTTGGACTGTTTCAATACCCATTCTAGATAAACATTCTTCGGTAAATACTGCTGAATGAGGGCTTAAAAATGCTTTCTCATTTTTTAGCAATGGATTATCTAAAGATGGAGGTTCCTTTTCAAAAACATCAAGCCCTGCACCAAAAATTAAATCTTCGTTTAATGCCTTATCAAGATCTTCCTCATTAATAATACCACCTCTTGCAGCATTAATTAAAATACAATTTTTTTTCATTTTTTTTATCATTTCAAAATTGATTAAATGTTTTGTATTTTCGTTTAGAGGCATATGAATTGAAATTGCATCCATTTTATTTAAACTCTCATTTAAATCCTTAATTTTAGTACCACCAACTTTTTTAATTTCCTCTTCGCTGACAAAAGGATCATAAACAAAAATATTCATTTCTAAACCCTTACATTTTTTAAGTAAACATTTTCCAATTCGACCAAAACCAGCAATTAAGATATTTTTATTCCATAACTCAATTGTTTTAGGAAGCTTAGTTCTATCACTGAACTTTCCAGTTTTTACAGTCTCGTCGTACATATTATTTCTTTTTGCAATGCTGAATAGCATGAATAAAACATGTTCTGCTACAGCTTGAGCATTTGCTGTAGCTGTTATTGCTAATGTGACATTGTTTTGCTTGGTTGCTTTAAGATCTATATTGTCATAGCCCACACCATGTCTAGATATCACTTTTAAATTCTTAGCTGAGTCTATAATTTCTTTTGACAATTTAGATGTTCTAATACTTATTCCATCACAGTCTTTTATTTTATCTTTCAAAAATTCTGGATCTGTATTGTCTACAACTTCAAATTCAAAATTTTTATTTCCTTTTAGTAAATCAATACCATGATTATGTATCGATCCTATTATTAAGATTTTTTTCATACGTAAAAGTTTATACTTTATTTATTAATAGGCTTTAGATAATTCTGATTTCACTGTGCCTTTTAAATTTTCAACTGTATTTTTCGCACCCGCACTTATAAATCTGGAGTCTGCTCCAACTGTTACAAATTGAAAACCTTTTTCAATCATTTTTTTTGCATAGTCAGTACTTCCATTATGAATTCCAGCAAATACATTGTTTTTTTTTGCATGCTCTAATATTCTAAGTATTTCTGAATAAGCTTTAGTATCTTCACCTTTGTCAAAACCAGGCTTTTCTCCTATAGCCAAACTTAAATCAGCAGGCCCTATGTAGATACCATCAAGGCCTGGGGTACTCATTATTTCATCAAGATTTTCTAAAGCTTCTTTAGTTTCAATCATAGCCATTTTTAATATTTCATCGTTTGCATGATCTGCGTAATCAGGTCCTCCGTATATTAATCCTCTTACAGGACCGAAACTTCTATATCCATCTGGTGGATATTTACATGCTTGAACAAATCTTTCTGCTTCTTTTCGATTACTCACCATTGGGCAAATGATTCCGTAAGATCCAGCATCTAAAATTTTCATAATTTGACCAGGTTCATTCCAATTAACTCTTGCCAAAGGTACGACTTCTGTTGCTGAAATAACTTGCATCATTGGCATTGCATTTGTGTAATCAACAAGCCCATGTTGCATATCAATTGTTAATGAGTCCCATCCTTGTTGAGCCATTGTTTCTGCTGAAACAGTGCTTGGAATTTGTAACCAACCATTGATTACAGCATTGCCATTTTTAATTATTTCTTTGGCTTTATTTTTTCTCATTTACTCAGGTTTTGAGACCCATATGGGTATACTTTATATTAAGGTAATCTTTTATAGCCATAGATCCACCTTCACGACCATAACCGGTTTGTTTTATTCCACCGAATGGAGCTTCTGCAACTGCAACTGCCGCCGTATTCACTGCTACGCAACCAGTTTCCATCATTTCAGATGCTCTATTAGCTTTGTCCATCGAGTTTGTGTACAAATAACTACAAAGTCCCAGGTCATTATTATTTGCTCTCTCTACTACTTCGTCAAAATCTTTGAAAGTTAAGACCGGCACTAAGGGACCAAAAGGTTCTTCTTTCATAATTGTAAAATTGTCTTGCACTTCATCAAATACTGTTGGTTCAAAATAATAACCTTTATTAAATCCTGAAGGTCTACTCCCTCCTAAAACAACTTTTGCACCTTCACTTTTTGTAGTTTCAACTAATTTTTCAATCTCCTCCAAACGTTTTGCTGTTGTTAAAGGTCCTAAGTCAGTACCTTCATCCATACCATTTCCAATTTTTAATTTTTTTGCTCTGTCTACAAAAGCATTTACAAATTCTTCTTTTCTTGTTTCTTGAATGTAAAACCTATTTGGGGATATACAAACTTGACCATTGTTACGAAATTTTGCTGTTATTGCCATATCTGCAACTTTATTCATGTCAACATCGTCAAATACTATAAATGGAGAATGACCACTTAATTCCATTGTAACTCTTTGAACTTTATCTGCAGCTTTTTTAAGTATTAATTTTCCAACACGTGTTGAGCCAGTTATAGAAACTTTTTTTATTATATCTGATTCAAGTAATTCATTTGATATTTCAGCTGGGTCTCCAGATAATAAATTGACTACTCCATCAGGAACTCCAGCATCTTTACAAATATTTACAAGTTCCATAACTGCTCCAGGCGTAATTACATCTGGTTTACAAATAACTGAACAACCAGCAGCCAGTGCAGTTGAAATTTTTCTAGATGCTAAAACTATAGGAAAATTCCATGGCACAAGTGCTGCTACAACACCTACCGGCTGATAGTAAACATGAACTCTTGTTTCTGGAAATCTACTTTGTAATGTTTCACCATAAATTCTCTTAGTTTCTTCCGCGTTCCATTCAAATATATCTGCTCCACCACCAACTTCTCCAATTGCTTCTTTAAGAGGTTTTCCAACTTCAAGTGTAAGCCATTTAGCCAATACATCTTTTCTTTCACGCATCAAATCTGCAATTTTTCTTATTACATAAGACCTCTGCCACGGAGTGGTATTTTTCCAAGTTTCGAGTCCTTTCTCTGCTGATTTTAATGCTTTTTGAACGTCAACAGAGGACGCTTTTGATGCTTCTCCTAAAACTTCTTCTGTTGCTGGATTGATAACTTTATAAGTTTCTTTTTTTTCTGCTTGTTGCCACTGACCATCAATGAATTGACCAAAATTGCTATACATATTTTTTAAATTGTGTTTAATTGTTAAAAGTTAAAGATTTATATATAGAATAATGAAAAAAATAAAGCTCACTTGTGCACATGCAATAATAAAACATCTTATTGCTCAAAAAATTTTAATAGATGGTAAAAAAGAGCAGTTATTTGCTGGAGCTTTTGGTATTTTTGGACATGGCAATGTTGCTTGTTTAGGACAAGCTCTACAAGAAAATCATGATAAATTACCTACTTATAGAGGGCATCATGAGCAAAATATGGCTTTGACAGGAATAGCATATGCAAGAGCTAAAAGAAGAAAACAATTTTTTGTTGCAACTAGCTCAGTTGGCCCAGGATCTACAAATATGGTTACAGCTTCGGCTGTTGCTATGAGCAATAGATTGCCAATTTTATTTTTACCTGGAGATACATATGCAAACAGAATGCCTGATCCAGTTCTTCAACAAGTTGAGCATTTTAATAATCCTGGCATCACTCAGAATGATGCATTCAAACCAGTAACAAAATATTTTGATAGAATTACAAGACCAGAACAAATCTTACAAACATTACCCCAAGCAATCCAAACAATGTTAGATCCAGCAGATTGCGGACCAGCTTGTTTATCATTATCACAAGATGTTCAAGGAGAAACATATGAATATCCTGAAGAATTTTTTAATGAGAGAGTTCATAATATTAGACGACCAAGACCTGATGATTTTCAAATAAAACAAGCAGCTGAGCAAATTAAAAAATCTAAAAATCCATTATTGATTTCAGGCGGAGGAGTTTTTTATTCTGATGCAATGGAAGATCTAAGTAATTTTGCAATTAAACACAATATACCAGTTACACAAACAGTTATGGGTTATTCTACAATGAAAAGAGATCACTCTCATTTTTTGGGTCCTATAGGTGGTCTTGGTGGCAAAGCTGCAAATAATTTAGCAAAACAAACTGACCTAGCTATTGCTGTTGGAACAAAATTAGCTGATTTTACAACTGGATCATGGGCAAATTTTGAGAACCCAGACTTTTCACTTGTTAGTGTTAATGTCTCTAGATTTGATGCTAGCAAACATTTGGCACAATCAGTAATAGGTGATGCAAAAGTAAGCTTACAAGAGCTATCAAATGCTTTGGGAGATTGGAAAGCACCTGATGAATGGCATAAAAAATCAAGAGATGAATTAAAAAATTGGAATGATTATGTTGATAAAGAAAGCGGACCAACTAATCAAGAACTACCTAGTTATGCACATGCTGTAGGAGCAATATATCGTAATTCAGATCCAACAGACATTGCTGTTACTGCGGCAGGAGGGTTGGTTGGAGAAGTTGTACAAATTTGGAGACCAAAAGAACTAAATACACATGAAACAGAATGGGGTTTTAGCTGTATGAGTTATGAAATTTCTGGTGCATTAGGAGTTAAAATGGCGAACCCAGATAAAGAAGTAATAGCTTTTGTAGGAGATGGATCTTATTTACTTTTTAATTCAGATATTTATTCATCAGTTATAACAAATAATAAATTAATAATAGTCTTATGTGATAATGGAGGCCATGCCGTTATTAACAGGCTACAGCTATTTAAAGGTGGGAAAGAATTTAATTGTCTATTTAATAGCTCAAAAGCTCCAAATCTTGTACCTGTTAATTTTGCCAAACATGCAGAGAGTATGGGCGCAAAATCTGAAGAGGTATCATCTATTTCTGAATTAGAAGAAGCATTTAAAAGAGCTAAAAAATCTGATGTAACTTACTTAATTTCAATAAAAACTCATTCTTATGAGTGGTTAGAGGGTTCAGCTTACTGGGAAAGTCCTACTTTAGAAATGCCATCAACAAAAGAAAATGAAGAGGCATTAAAACTTCATAAAGAAGGAAAATCAAAGCAAAGACAAGGTGTCTAAAATTCATGAATAAAGTTTTTAAGGTTGGTCTCATAGGATGTGGCCATATCGCAGAAACATATTTTAGAGGACACCAATATTTTAATAATTTCAAAATCGTTGCTTGTGCAGATATTAATCAAAAAGCAGCTGAAAAATGTGCAAAATTATACAACATTAAATCAATGACTGTTAATGAAATACTAAAAGATAAAGATATTGAGGTAATTTTAAATTTAACAATTCCTCAATCACATTATTCTGTATCAAAAAAAGTATTAAATGCAGGTAAGCATGTTTATTCAGAAAAACCATTAGCCACATATTTTCAAAAAGGAAAAGAGCTAGTGGCTTTAGCAAAACAAAAAAAATTATACATTGGTAACGCGCCGGATACTTTTCTTGGAGGAGGTGGACAAAAGGCAAAGGAATTAATTGACTCTGATTTGATTGGACAAATCAAACTTGGAAATGCAATCTTTGCATTTCCTGGAGTTGAAAACTTTCATCCAAAACCAGAGTCTTGGTACAAAAAAGAGGGAGGACCAGTAATAGATATGGGTCCTTATTTTTTTACAACGCTTGTTAATCTTTTAGGGCCAGCTAAACAGGTACAAGGAAGAACACTAACAGCGTTTAAAAGAAGAAATTATAGAGCAGGTCCAAATAAAGGAAAAACATTTAAGGTTGAAACACCAACTACTTATTTAGCAACAATCCAATTTCATAACGAAGCAATTATTCAAGTCACTCTATCCTTTGATGTTATTAATCATCAAAGAAATCATATGGAACTTTATGGAACTAAAGGATCAATTATTGTTCCTGATCCAAATATGTTTGGTGGATCAGTTTATATTTCTGTTACAGAAGGTGGTCGTTGGGGTGAGCATAAAACTGATAAAATGCATTTAGGAAAAATAAATATTACATCTGCAAGTGGTAGATCTAATGAATCACCAACAAATGCAAACTATAGAAGTGTTGGGATGTCTGAAATGTTATATTCAATAGAAAAAAAGAAAAAACATCGATGTTCAGGAGAGCTATCTCTTCATGTGCTAGATATAATTGAAGCTACTATGAAAGCTGCAACAACTGGAGTACCTCAAAAAATAAAAACTAAGTGTGAAAAACCAAAAAGATTTACAGAAGAAGAAGTAAAAAAAATTCTTTTATAGACCATGAAAGATATTGCAATTGTTGATCCGTATCCAAGAACTATGGAGCTTATTTTTTCAAAACCAAAATTAATTGAGTTAAAAAATAAATTTAAGCTAATTTTCGCACCTAAAACAAATAAACAGAAATTTTATATTAATAATATTCATAAAGCGAAATTTATAATTGGACAGCCTGATCTTCCTAAATTTTTATTAATAAAAGCAAAAAAGTTGAAAGCAGTAATAAATGTCGAAAGTAACTTTCTAGATAATATGGATTATAATTATTGCTTTGATAAAGGTATTCATGTTATTGCAACTTCACCCGTTTTCTCGAAACCAGTCGCAGAAATTGCGCTTGGATTTACACTCTCTCTTCTTAGAAATATTCATGGAGCAAATCAGGATTTCATTAATAAAAAGGAAAAGTATGGATTAGATGGAAATCTTAAGGCTTCATTGTTATCAGACAAAAAAATTGGAATATTTGGATTTGGAGATCTAGGGAAAGCTTTGGTTCCATTATTGAAACCATTTTCGAGTAAAATAAATATCTATGATCCTTGGATACCAAACAAAAAAATTATTAATCAAGGATTTAAACCAATTACTTTAAAAAAAATGTTTAAAGAATGTGAAGTTATTTATGTACTTGCAGCAATTACTACAAAAAACAAAGGACTGATTAATAAAAAATTACTCAATCTTATGAAAGCAAACTCACTTTTTATACTAATGAGTAGAGCTGCAGTAGTTAATTTTAAAGATTTAAAAAATAGACTTAAAAAAGGCGATATTTATGCAGCTCTTGATGTTTTTCCGGAAGAACCAGTTAAAAAAAATGACCCAATTAGAAAATTAAAAAATGTTTTATTTTCAGCACATAGAGCGGGTGCTTTAGACGAGGCATTCAAGGAAATGGGCAATATTGTTTTTGAGGATATGAAATTAATTTCAAAAAATCTTAATCCAAGATTTTGTAAAAAAGCTCTAAGAAAAACTGTTCATCTTTTAAGGTCAAAACCTGTTGCAATTAATTAATTTTTTTTTTAATTTAAATTAAATGACTTCAACAAATAAATTGCTCTTAGAGGCTAAAGGTATCACAAAGTATTTTGGAACAATAACTGCTTTAGAAAATGTAAATTTAAAAGTGCACGAAGGTGAATGTTTAGGTGTAGTTGGAGATAATGGTGCAGGCAAATCTACACTAATGAAAGTTTTATCTGGTTTGTACAAACCAAGTGCAGGTGCTTTATTTTTTGAGGGCAAAGAACATGTGTTAGATAGCCCAAAAGACTCTCAAAATTTAGGTTTAGAAATGGTTTATCAAGATCTTGCATTGGCAGGTAATTTACCCATTGGAGAAAATATATTCTTAGGAAGAGAGCCTACAAAAAATATTGGCTTCTTAAAATTTCTAGACTTTAAAAAAATTCAAGAAATGACGAGCGCACACTTAGAGAAACTAAAAATAAATGTTAAAAGTGCTGAACAGAAAGTAGAAGAATTATCTGGAGGACAAAGACAAGCGGTTGCAATAGCTAGGTCAACAGCATTTAATGCCAAAGTTGTTATAATGGATGAGCCAACTGCTGCTTTAGCAATAAAAGAAGTTGGAAAAGTATTAGACTTAATTAACAAATTAAAAAGTACTGGCGTAGGTGTTATAGTAATAAGTCATAGAATGGATGATATTTTTACAGTTTGCGATAGAGTAATGGCACTTTTTCAAGGAACAAACTTTGCTGAGTCTCAATTAGATAAAACCTCAAGAGATGAAGTCATTGGTTGGATTATGGGAAAAAAATAAATATGGACGATAAAGAAAAAAAACAAGATAGCTTATACGTAAAACTTATTCCATATTTTGAAAAATATGGGATTTTACTATTATTAGTTATCATGATCTTGGTAATGCACATTTTGCAACCAGATGTCTTCTTGTCTTGGAGAAATGTAACAAACGTATTTAAACAAATATCTTGGCAATCAATGTTAGCTTTAGGTGTTTTTATGGTTATTGTGACTGCGGGTATAGATTTATCAGTTGGCTCAATAATGATGCTTTCATTGATGATTTTAGCAATAGTAGCTAAAGCTGGAGCACCTTGGTTTATAGTTGTTCTAGTACCTTTGTTTGCTGGATTTTTATGTGGGTTGATAAATGGTTTGGGGATAACACTTTTAAGAATGCCTCATCCTTTTATAATGACTCTAGGAACTCTTTATATTTTTAGAGGAACAGGAAACTTAATATCAGGCGGAACACCCATAAGTGGATTTACCGATGAAGTTAGGTACTTAGGTCATGGTAGAATTGATCTTACTTGGTTAGGATTAGAGAAATCTCAATATCTCCCCGTAAGCTTAGTTTTAATCGCTGTTGTATATTTTGTTTTTTGGGTTTTCTTGAATCATAGTCGAACAGGAAAGTGGATTTATGCAATTGGTGGTAACCCAAGCGCAGCAAGAGCTTCAGGAATTAATGTTAATAAAATTTTAATAATTGTTTATTCACTTTGTGGATTTTTATCAGGTATTGGAGCATTAATTTTAGCAGGAAGAACAGACTCTGGTTATCCTAATGCAGGATTACAATCTGAATTAGATGCTATCGCAGCATGTATAATTGGTGGAGCTAGTTTTTTTGGTGGTAGAGGAACCGTTCTTGGAGTTTTTGCCGGAGTAATGATTATGGGAATTTTAAGAAATGGACTTAATTTGATGGATGTGAGTTCTTTCTGGCAACAAGTATTGATTGGTTCGATCATTGTATTAGCGGTTTACGTGGATGTTTTAAGAAGAGATTTCGGCACGAGAAAATAAACACGTCAAAGTTGAATAGATGCTATCATAAGAGACCCTGTAAACAGTTGAATTTTTTTTAAAAATTTTATTAAATTAAGCTTTAATAATTATTAAAGGGGAAATTTATGAGAGAACTATCAAGAAAAATTGTTGTTTTAGTATCAGCAATTTTTTTATCTATAAGCATGATTTCAGCTTCTTTTGCTGATGGTCATGGTAAAAAAATCTTGTTCAGTATTAAAGGTCCTGGGTCTGGAAATCCTTTCTGGGCTTCAGTTACAAAAGGTGCTGAAGAAGAAGCTAAAAAATTAGGTGTTAAGTTAATCTTGGTTGCGCCACCTCAAGAAGGTGATGTTCAAGCACAAATTAACCAAGTTGAAGATCAACTTGCTAAAGGTGTTGATGCTTTAGCTCTTGCACCAGGAGATCCAAATGCATTTGCTCCAATTGTAGATGACGCTATCAAAAGTGGTGTTCCAGTTGTATTCGTAGATACAAAAGGGATCAATGAAGGTGTCACTTTTATTGGAACTAACAATATGAATGGAGCAGAATTAGCTGCTAAATTCATTTGTGACAAAACTCCAAAAGGTTCAGATGTTGCAATTTTGACAGGTATAGAGTCTCAATCAACAGCTTTACTAAGAAGAGACGGTGCAATTAAAGGATTTAAAAATTGCGGTTTAAATATAGTTGCTACTCAAACAGCTGAGTGGGATACTGCAAAAGGTAGATCAGTTACTGAGTCTATTATTTTGAAAAATCCTAACATCAAAGCAATATTTGCTTCAAATGACAATATGGGCTTAGGTGCTATGCAAGCTCTTAAAGATGCAGATATGAATGATGTTGTTGTTGTTGGTTTTGATGCAACTCCAGATGCTGCTACAAGTATCTTAAAAGGTGAAATGACTGCAACTATTGCTCAGTTCTCATATAACATGGGTGCTTACGGAGTTAAATATGCTCTTGAGCTAGCTAATGGTGGAAGTATTGATCCAAACATTGATACTGGAACACAACTAGTAACAAAAGAAAACGCTAACGATTTTAAATAATCATTAGTATATAACATTTAAAAAAGGGTGGAATTTTTATTCCACCCTTTTTTTTTATGTAATATAATCTTTTAATGTTAATAAATATTAACCCTGTTTTAAGCCCTGATTTACTTTTTAATTTAAGATCCATGGGTCATGGTGAGAAAATTATTCTTGCTGATGCTAATTTTCCTGCAAACTCTATGAATAAAAATGTAATTCGATTAGATGGGGTAGATATTAAAATTGCAGCAAATGCAATTTTATCTGTTTTTCCATTAGATAGTTTTATCGTATCACAAGGGGGCTCACCTGCACTTAGAATGGAAGTAGATGGCAAACCAGAGGAACTAACTGAAACTCATAAAGAATTTATTGATGCAGTAAAAAATAATTCTGGTCCCCAATGGAAAGTTGGATCAATTTCAAGACAAAATTTTTATGAAGAAGCAAAAAAAGCATATTGTATTGTAACCACTACAGATGCTCGACCTTTTGGATGTTTTATTATTACTAAAGGAGTTATTCTTCCTGACGGTAAAGTCTGGTCTTAATTAAATGAAATCTATATGTGTATTTGGAGTATTTGTTGCAGACTTATGTTTTATTGGTGAAAAAATTCCTGAAGTGGGGCAAACTATTTTAGGAACAAAACACTTAATAGGACCTGGTGGAAAAGGATCTAATCAAGCCATTGCTGCAGCAAGACTTGGCGGAAACATAAGTTTTATTACAAAAATAGGTGATGATAATAATGCTGAAATGGCACTAAATTTATATAAATCCTCTGGAGTAAATACCGATTATATTATTAAAGACAAAAATCACTCAACTGGTGTTGCTGGTATTATGATTAATACTAATACAGGTGATAATGCAATAAACATCATACCAGGCGCTGCTGGCACTTTAAATAGTTCTGATATAGATAATAATTTAAAAGCAATTGAAAACTCAGATATATTTTTAACACAATTAGAAACTCCATATGATGTTACAAGCTATGCTTTACAAAAAGCCAAAGATACTGGATCAATTACTATTTTAAATCCAGCTCCGGCTTCAAAAATATCTGAGAATGACTTTAAAAACATAGACTATTTTACACCAAATGAAACTGAGGCTAGTTTTTATTTAGAAAAGAAAATAGAAACAAAATCTGAAATAGAAAATGCAGCTAAAGAATTTTTAAAAAAAGGAGTAAAAAATATTCTAATAACTCTAGGTTCTAAAGGAGTTTATTTTTCAAATGGAACAGAAAGCCATTTTGTAGATGCTCATAAATTAAAAGACGATGTAAAAGATACTACTGGAGCAGGAGATGCATTTAATGGAGCTTTTAGTGTGGCATTAGCTAAATCGTTAAAAATTGTTGATGCATTAGAATTTTCTAACAAAGTTGCTGGCATTTCTACAACTAAAGAAGGGGCTGCAAATTCAATGCCAAGCATAAATGAAGTAGAAAATTATTAATTACTCAATAATTTTAAATTCTGATTTATATTTATCTGTAATCTTAAGCCCAAGACCTGGAACATTATCATCTAGATCTATCATTCCATCTATTGGAGCAGGATCACCTTCAAAAATATAATAAAATAGTTCGTTACCAATTTCTACATCATGAACTGGAAAAAACTCTGAGATAGGACAATTAAAATTCGACATTGTTAAATGATAGTTATGCATTTGACCTGCATGTGGAATTACTGGAACTTGATAAGCCTCTGCAAGAGCATTTATTTTCTGAGCGATTGTAAATCCACCAACTCTATTATTGTCATATTGAATGTAGCTAACTGCTTTGAGGTCTAACAATTGTTTAAAACCAAATAGATTAAATTCATGTTCTCCCCCAGAAATTGGTATAGCGTTCATATTATTCAGTTCCGCATACCCATGAATATCATCAGCAATAACTGGTTCTTCCAACCATCTTGGATTAAATTTTACCAATTTAGGTATCATTCTTTTAGAATAATCTAGGTTCCAACCCATATAACATTCTAACATTAAGTCGGTATCATCCCCGATTACTTCTCTTACAGCTTCTACAAGTTCAATATTTTTTCTCATACCTTCAGGACCATCTTTTGGCCCCCAGCCAAATCTCATTTTAAACATATTAAAACCTTGTTTTTTATATTTTTCAGCTTCATTTTGTAAATCTTTGATAGGTTGGCTATAAAGTTTTGATGCATAAACAGGTATCTTTTCTTTTGTTCTACCCCCTAACAATTTAAATACGGGTTTGTTAGTTAACTTTCCTAATATATCCCAAATAGCAATATCAATTGCAGATATCGCAACCATACCCAAACCTCTTCTTCCCCATGCATGAGTTCTTCTATACATTTTTTCCCAGATATAAGCGTAATCAAAAGGATCTTCACCTATAACTAATGGTTTAAGATACTCATCAATAGTTTTTTTTACTAACTGAGGTGCAAGAGCTGCATTACCAATTCCAATCTGACCATCATCAGTTTCAATTTCACAAATTAACCATTCATGAAATCTGAAAGAACCCATGGCATCTGATTTTTCATAGAGTAAATCCGATGCATTTGTGCAAAAATTATTTTGTGGAGGAACTGTTTTACCATTCCATTGATATACTTTTGTTCTTATATCTTTAATTTTAGACATTTAATTTAAATTTTGAGCCATTCTTAATGCAATTTTAAACGATTGCAATGTTGGCTCCAAATTTGCCTGATTTTTTCCAGCAATATCAAATGCAGTTCCATGCGCAGGTGTGGTTATTGGAATTGGAAGACCACCTTGAACTGTTACCCCTCTATCAAATCCAAAAGCCTTTAGTCCAGATTGAAGAGCATCATGATACATTCCAACAATACAATCGTGATTTTTATTTTTAAAAGCTGTAATGAAAGAAGTATCACATGGTAAAGGACCATCAGCATTAATACCAAGTTTTTTTGCTTCCTCTATTGCTGGTATTATCTCGTCTTTTTCTTCATTACCAAACTCTGCATGAGGGTTAAGAGCTTGAACAGCAACTCTTGGATTTTCTATACCATTTAATTTCATTGTTTCATTAATCAATTTTATAGGCTTCATTATTTTATCTTTCTTAATATGTTTTGGAACTTCTTTTATAGGTATGTGAGATGTCACTCGAGCAGTCCAAAAATTATCTACTACATTAAATTCACAAAAAAAACTTTTTACGTTTAACTTATCAGCCATATGATGTAATTCATCATCAAATTTACATCCACCTAATTTTAAGCTTGTTTTATTAAAAGGACCAAAATTTATAGCATCAATTTTTTTCTCTTTCGCAAGTTCTAGTGCTAAATTTAATGCACTTAAAACTGTTTCTCCAGATTCTGCAGAGCACTCTGATAAATTATAATCTTTGTTGCTGCCCTTAGAGATATCTAAAAAATATTTATTTTTTTTTTCAAAATTTATGTCATTAAAATCAGTAACAATTTCTAGGTCTGAATTATTTCCTGAAATTTTATCTCCAGAATTTAGAATATTTTTTTCACCAATTACAGTAATGTTTGCATTCGATAGTTCGTTTTGGGTCAAAAGTTTTGATATAAGTTCTGGCCCAATACCCGATGGATCTCCTAGCAATAAAGCAATATTTTTTTTCTTATTTGTCATCTTTTTTCTTACTGTTTCTAACAGATTATGATTAAATATTTAAATATAAATTAACTTAAGAGGGAAATAATGAAAAAAAGCTTTAAACTATTTTTAGCTGCTGCTTTTCTAGTAACTGAATTTTTTGTTGTAGCACTTCCACTTATGATTACATCTGCAAAAGCAGATGGTCATCCAATACAAGCAATTACTCATGCTGGTTTTGGTGGTGGAACAGATGTTACTACTAGAATGATGTTATTGAGAGCGAGAAGAGTTTTAAAACAAGACATGCAATTAGTTAATAAAAAAGGTGGTGGTGGAGCTGCATCTATGGACTATATGATGACACTTCCTGCTGACGGTAATCACACTTTGACTTGGACTACTGGTCACGCTGTATCAATGGCTTTAGGTAAAACAAAAGTCAAAATAAGTGATATGCAACCGCTAGCTAGAGGAACTGATGATCCTCAACTATTTGTTGTTAACTGTAATAATGACATTAAAGATGCTAAGAAATTTATTAGCACGCAAAAATCAAAATCACTAAAATATGGAACAACTCACACTGGTGGAATTGATGATGTTAGTGCAATTGCATTTACTAAAAAAGGTGGATTAAAAGATCCAACTATTGTTGCTTACAAAGGTGTTGCACCAATTAAAACTAATCTAATAAAAGGAGATATTGATGTAGGAGTTTTAAATTTAGGTGAGGCCCTAACTGAAATTAATGAAGGAAAACTTTGTGTTTCAGTTGTATTAGCAAATAATAGAATGGCTAAAATTGGAGACTCTCCAACAGCTAAAGAATTAGGTATACCTGTTTCTTTATCTACTGTTAGAGGTTTCGTAACTAAAAAAGGTGCTCCAGCAGACAGAGTTAAACAACTAGAAGCTGGAATGATGAAAGCTATGAGCCACAACTACTATAAAAATTTCCTAACAGAAATTGGTCTTGATGAGACGAGTGTTGTAGGTGCAGATGAATGGGGCAAGCAAATGGAAGAAATGCTTGCTGAAATGACAGCTCAACTCAAAGCATTGGGTTACATTAATTAATAAATTTTGTACATTTAAATGAATGATGTACATAAAGAAAAAGGGACAAACAAAAGTTTGTCCCTTTTTTTTAAAAGTTCATTCATTGTATCAGCTGTAATAATAGTAATTTCCTCAATCCTATTATACTTTACGTTTACTTTTGATATAGTGCCTCCTATATTAAATAGAGGTATCCAGCCAGCAACATTTCCAAAGGCCCTATTAATTTTAATTATTGCACTAACTTTATTAACTTATTTTATTTCTCTTAAAAATCCATGGAAAAATGAAAAAAAATTACCTAATTCATTTTACATCACTTTAATTTCATTTGTAGTTTTTATAATTGTTTCAAAATTTTTAGATTTCTTTTTAGGCATAGCATTACTTTCAATCATAGTTTCTTACTTTTGGGGCGAAAGAAGAGTTACCTATTTAATAATGGTATCAATTATATTTCCTTTAATTGTTTTTGTATTTTTTGAAACAATTTTAGGATTACGATTTCCACCTGGAATTATTACAAATCTTTATTACGGATAAAATGGAAAATTTAGGTTTAATCTTTGCTCCTTTATTTAGTTATAAATTATTAATTGTTTTATTTTTTGGAACAATTTTTGGATTAATTCTTGGAGTTCTTCCTGGACTAGGACCAACAACAGGCGGTGCTTTAATATTACCATTTACGATGACACTAGATCCACTATCTGCAATTGTATTACTGACTGCAATTTATTGTGCAGGAACTTATGGAGGTGCGATTACCGCAATTTTAATAAATACTCCTGGAACCCCTGCAGCAGCAGCCACATGTTTAGATGGTTACCCTTTAGCACAAAAAGGAGAAGCTGGTAGAGCTTTAGGTATGGCTACTGTTTCAAGCGTAATTGGTGGAATTGCTAGTGTTGTAGTTCTTATATTTTTTGCACCTTTACTTGCAAATTTAGCTTACGAGTTCGGTCAACCTGAATATTTTGCTCTAGCAATTTTTGGATTAACTATGCTTGCATCAATTGGCGAAGGTAGTCCTATTAAAAATTTAATTGCTGGTGCTTTTGGAATTCTAATCTCAACTGTTGGTAAAGATTTTATGACATCTATAGATAGATTTACATTTGGGATTAATGAACTGACTGAAGGTATTGGTTTTATTCCAGTAGTAGTAGGTTTGTTTGCTATTAGTGAAATGTTAACTCAATCTACTTTAATTAATCAAATATTTAATAGAGTAGCTTTAAAGGCAGTTAAACTTCCATCAATCGATGATTATAAAAAAACTTGGAAAACAATAATTAGATCTAGCGGCATAGGATCATTCATTGGTGTTTTACCAGCAGAGGGAGGAACTGTTGCATCATTAATAGGATATGCTGAAGCAAAAAGATGGTCAAAAAAACCTGAGGATTTTGGAAAAGGATCAATTGAAGGAATAGCTGGAGCTGAAGCAGCAAATAATGCTGCTACCGGAGGAGCTATGGTTCCAACGCTAGCATTGGGCATTCCTGGTAGTGCGACTACAGCAGTAATACTTACAGGATTAATCATACATGGTGTAAGACCGGGTCCAGATTTATTTAGAGAGCAACCTGATTTTCTTTATGGAATATTTGGATCAATGCTAATTGCAAATATTTTATTCTTCGTATTAGGATTTTTTGGAGCTAAAATATTTGCAAGAATAACTCTAGTTCCAAATAAATTATTATGGCCGATGATTTTTGCAGTTTCTGTTTGTGGAACATATTCTTTAAATCAGTCAATTATTGATGTTTGGTTGATGCTATTATTTGGAGTTATTGGTTTCTTTATGAGAAGATATGGATTTTCAGTTGTTCCTGTAATTATAGGTTTAATTTTAGGTGAATTAGTAGAGGGAACTTTAAGACAATCACTTGTTATTTTTGATGGAAACTGGCTAATGTTTCTTCAAAGACCTATTGCTTTAACATTTTTTGTTTTATCTTTAATTGCTTTGAGTTTTCCATTAATAAAGAGAAAAAAAAATGATAAAGTTTGATCTAAGCAATAGAGTTGCAGTTATAACAGGCGGTGCCCAAGGTTTTGGATTTGCAATTACAGAAAGATTTATACAATCAGGTGCAAAAGTTATTATTTGGGACATTGATGAAAGCGCCATTAAAGACGCAATTAATAAATTAAAATCTGAAAACCTTAGTCATCAAGTTGTTGATGTTACTAATTTTGAAATAGTAAATAAAAATTTAGAAGAACTAGAAAAAAAACATGGAAAAATTGACATCTTTATAAATAACGCAGGTATTGCAGGTTTGAATACAACGGTTGCAGAATATCCATTAGACGAATGGAATAAAATAATGAATTTGAATCTAAATTCAGTTTTTTACTGTTGTAAAGCAGTTGTTCCATTTATGTTAAAAAATAATTATGGTAGAATAGTAAATATTGCATCAATTGCTGGAAAAGAAGGAAATCCCAATGCGAGTGCTTATAGCACATCTAAAGCAGGCGTTATAGGATTAACAAAGTCATTAGGTAAAGAGCTTGCACAAAAAAATATAGCTGTAAATTGTGTAACTCCCGCAGCAGCAAAAACGAGGATTTTTGACCAAATGACAGAGGAACATATAAATTATATGTTATCAAAAATCCCTAGAAATAAATTTGTTAAAGTTGAAGAATTAGCTTCGTTAGTAACTTGGTTGGCTAGTGAAGAGAATTCATTCTCTACAGCTGCTGTTTTTGATTTGAGCGGTGGAAGGGCTACTTATTAATATGCAAATAGGCATTGATGTTGGAGCTACTAAAATTGAAAGTGTAGTGCTTGAAGAAAATGGACAAGAAAAACATAGATCTAGAATATTATGTCCTAAAGATTATAATCAAATTGTAACTGCGATAAGAGATATACATAAAAAATTAGAACAAGAATTTAATAAAGAACTTCCAATTGGAGTTTGTCATCCTGGTGTCCATTCTCCTCAAACAGGGTTAGTAAAAAATTGTCCAAATATAACTTGGTTAGAAAAAAAACCTTTTCAAAATGATCTACGTAAAGCACTTGGAAAAGAAGTTTTTTGCGAAAATGATGCAAATTGTTTTGCTTTATCTGAAGCAATTGATGGATCAGGAAAACATTATAAAATTGTTTATGGAATTATTTTAGGATCAGGAGTTGGAGGTGGTTTAGTGATTGATAAGAAAATTGTTAGTGGTCCTAATGGTGTTGCAGGAGAATGGGGTCATAATCAAATACCGTATTTTGCTGCCAAGAAAGAAAAATTTGACTCTAGTAATGCGCGAGAAGCAGAAATTGAAAGTTTTTTATCAGGTTTGGGTTTAGCTAAAAGATTTAATAAAATTTATGGAAAAAATTTAAAAGCAAACGAAATTTTTGAATTAAATAGAAAACATGATTTAGATGCAGAAAGATTTATTGACGATTTCAAAGTTAATTTAGCAATGTCACTTTCAAGTATTATAAATATATTAGATCCAGATGCCTTTGTTTTTGGTGGTGGAGTATCAAATGAAATAGACTTTTTAAATGAAGTAGATTCATTGGTAAGAAAATTTGTAATTGGACGAGAGTACGAAGGTGTCTTTTTAAAACCAAAATTTGGTGATGCTAGTGGTGTTCGTGGCGCTGCAAGATTAGGAAGAAGCGCGACATATTAAAATTTCAATTAAAGATTGAATTCAAAAATAAAAATATTCTTTTTAAAAAAAAAAACACTGTAAATTTAAGAGAAATACTTATATCAATTATTAGTTGTATTATATTTTTTTAGTTATCATTTAACGATTAATCTACTTATAGTTTCTTTTTTAAAAAAAAGTTAACTAAACAAACATTAAAGAGGAAGAAGATATGAAAAAATTAATAATTGCTTTAATTACGTTAGCGTTCACATCTACTTCATCGATTGCAGGGCCAAAAATAGAGGTTTTGCATTGGTGGACGTCTGGTGGTGAAGCTGCTGCTCTTAAAGTTTTAAAAGATGATTTCGCCGCGAATGGTGGTGAATGGATGGATATGCCTGTAACAGGTGGTGGTGGAGACGCTGCTAACGTTGCATTAAAAGCAAGAATTGTTGCTGGAGATCCTCCATCAGCATCTCAAATTAAGGGACCGACAATTCAAGAGTATGATCAAGAAGGTGTTGTGGCTCCATATAATATTGATGAAGTTGCTAAATCAGAGGGCTGGGATAATTTATTAGATCCAATGATTGCAGCTATTCATAAGTGTGAAAATAACAGCGGACCCTATTGTGCTGCGCCAGTAAACATACACAGAATTGACTGGATGTGGGCAAATAAAGCTGTTTTCGATTCAAACGGTATTTCAGTTCCAACTACTTGGGATGAGTTAAATGCTGCTGCTGAAAAATTACAAGCCGCTGGTATAATTCCGTTTGCTCATGGTGGTCAAGCTTGGCAAGATGCTACGGTATTTGAAGCAGTTGCTATGGGTATCGGAGGAAATAACTATTACAAAAATTGTTATGTAGATCTTAAAGAAAGCTGTTTAAGAAGTGATACAACAGTTAAAGTTTTTGATCAAATGAGAAAACTTCAAGGTTTTACTGACGAAGGTAGTCCAGGAAGAGACTGGAACGTTGCTACTGGTATGGTTATTGAAGGAAAAGCTGGTTTCCAAATTATGGGTGATTGGGCAAAAGGTGAATTTACAGCTGCTGGAAAAGTTCCAGGTAAAGATTACTATTGTGCTGCTACTCCTTCAAACAATGGATACTTATATAACGTAGATAGTTTTATCTTTTATAAATCAAGCGATCCAGATAAACAAGCTGGTCAAAAGTTACTAGCTAAGCTTATGATGGGTAAAAACTTCCAAAAAGTTTTCAACCTATACAAAGGTTCAATACCAGCTCGTTTAGATGTATCAATGGATGAATTTGACAAATGTGCAAAAACATCTAATGCAGACATCAAAACTGCAGGTGCAAGTGGTGGATTAGTTCCAAGTTTTGCTCATGGAATGGCACAAGGTAATACTATGAAAGCTGCTTTACAAGACATAATCACAGAGCACTTTAACTCTGACATGTCATCTGTGGATGCTGCTAACGCTTTAGCTGACTCAGTTTTAGCTAATATGTAGTAATCAAAAATTAAAAGGCCACTTTCGATTAAGTGGCCTTTTTTAAATCTAAAAATAAAAAATATTTATAATGTTCAGGTGGTTAGAAAAAAATTTACCCAAAATTGTAATGGCCCCAGCTGTTGGTTTAATTGGCTGGTTTGTTTATGGATTTGTACTTTGGACTTTATATATATCTTTTACAAATTCTAAAATTCTACCAAAGTATGAGCTTTGGGGATTTGGACAATATGAAAAACTTTGGGCATCAAGGAAATGGCTTATTGCAGTAGATAACTTGCTTATTTTTACAGCTTTATTTTTAATCTTCTGTGTTGTTATAGGAATAATTCTTGCAATTTTTTTAGATCAAAAAATCAGAGCAGAGGGTTTGCTAAGAACGATTTATTTATATCCAATGGCGCTATCTTTTATTGTTACAGGAACTGCTTGGAAATGGATATTAAATCCAACTTTAGGTATCCAAAAAATGTTTAGAGATTGGGGTTTTGAGAACTTTACCTTTGATTGGTTGGTAGATAGGGAGATGGCCATCTATACTATAGTCATAGCAGGTGTTTGGCAATCTGCGGGGTTCGTGATGGCTCTATTTTTAGCGGGATTAAGGTCAGTAGAAGATGAAATTGTTAAGGCAGCAAAAATAGATGGCGCAAGTTTGTTTACGGTTTACTGGAAGATTTTACTTCCAATGATGAGACCTGTTTTTTTTACAAGTTTTGTAATTTTAGTTCATATATCTATAAAAAGTTATGATCTTATCGTAGCACTAACACAAGGTGGCCCAGGTATATCAACAACTATGCCTGCTTTGTATATGACACAAACTGCATTTCATAAAAGCCAAGTTGGTTTGTCTGCAGCAAGCGCAATGATGATGTTTATGGCCGTAGCTGCTGTGATTATCCCATATTTATACTCAGAGTTAAGGAGAGAGAATGCAAGATAGTTTGAAATCCACTTCTTATCACCGGTTAGAACAAAAATCCAAATACACAAATATATTTTTGAGATGGTTTTTATATTTTATTTTAATTCTTTTTGCTTCATATTTTATTTTTCCACTTTATGTGATGATTGTTACTTCATTAAAAACAATGGAAGAGATCCGTCAAGGAACACTTTTAAGTTGGCCTAGTGGATTAAATTTGGAGTCCTGGGCTGTAGCATGGGGAGGTCGAGGATATGGAGCTGGTGATACTTTTTTAAGACCATATTTTTGGAATTCAATCAAGATGGTTGTGCCAGCGGTATTTTTTTCAACATTCATTGGAGCGATGACAGGTTATGTTTTAACTAAATGGAGATTTAAAGGAGATCAGTGGGTTTTCCTTTTTTTATTGTTTGGATGTTTTATACCTTTTCAAGCAATATTGTTACCTATGGCTAGAACTCTTGGAGTGTTAGGAATATCAAATTCTGTTGTTGGATTAGTATTAGTGCATACAGTTTATGGAATTCCTTTTACAACATTATTTTTTAGAAATTATTATGTTTCTGTGCCAACGGAATTAGTTAAAGCTGCTAGAATAGACGGGGCAGGATTTTTTAAAATATTTTTTAAAATTTTACTTCCAATATCTGCACCGATTATTGTTGTAACGATAATTTGGCAATTTACACAAATATGGAATGATTTTTTATTTGGATCGACTTTTTCTTTTGGTGAAGCGGCACCTATACAAGTTGCTTTAAACAATATGGTTTTATCAAGCACAAGTGTGAAAGAATACAATGTAGATATGGCTTCAGCTATTATAGCCGGTATTCCAACACTAATAGTATATGTATTAGCAGGTAAATATTTTATCAGAGGATTAACTTCAGGAGCAGTAAAAGGATAAAAATGAAAACGTTGAAAATTGAAGAATTGTCAAAAAACTTTGGATCAACTGAAGTTTTAAGAAAAATCAACCTAGAGATTGATGAGGGTAATTTTTTGGTTCTGTTAGGACCATCTGGTTGTGGAAAATCAACATTACTAAATATCATAGCTGGCTTAGAAACTATTAACGAAGGAAATGTTTTTATTGATGATTACAATGTAAGTAAAGTCGAGCCAAAAGACCGAAATATCGCGATGGTTTTTCAATCTTACGCTTTATATCCATCAATGAATGTTAGAGAGAACATGATCTTTGGTCTTAAACAAGCAAAAACATCCAAGGAAAAAATAGAGGAACAATTAGAAAAAGTATCAAAATTTTTACAAGTTGATCAATTGTTAGAGAGGAAACCTTCACAATTATCTGGTGGTCAAAGACAACGTGTTGCAATTGGTAGAGCTCTTGTAAGGGAGCCAAGAATATTTTTATTTGATGAACCTTTGTCTAACTTGGATGCAAAATTAAGGGTTGAGATGAGAAGAGAGATCAAAAAACTTCACCAACAGCTGAAAACAACAGTTGTTTATGTAACTCATGATCAAACTGAAGCAATGAGTTTAGGAACAAGGATTGCGATTATGAACCATGGAGTTATTCAGCAAAATGATACACCTGAAAATATTTATAATAAACCAAGTAATATATTTGTAGCTGATTTTATTGGATCACCATCTATGAATTTAATTAAGGGAACCTTAAAAGAAAGTTCAGGTGAAATATTGTTTACAGCCAGTGGCTCTAATGTTGAAATTCCAATTAAGGATTATGAATTTAAAGATAAATCTAATTTAAATAATAAAGAAATTTACTTTGGTATAAGGCCAGAGCATATTTATTTTAAAAAATCTAATGAAATTGATTTTGAAATCAATTTAAGAGCAAATTTAAGTGAGTATATTGGTCATGAACAGATAATAACCTTTGATTATGCTAATCAAGAGATCTTAGCTAAATTTCCTTCAACAATTAAAATTGAATTAGCAAAAGAAACTAAATTATTTTTTGATATAACTCAAATATCATTATTTGATGCTAAAACTGATGAAAGGATATAAAATGCAAGTTAAATATTCAGATTTAAAAAATAAAAGAGTATTTATTACTGGTGGTGGTTCAGGTATTGGAGCCTCAATAGTAGAACACTTTTGTGAACAAGGAAGTGAAGTTTATTTTGTAGATATTAATTTAAAAGAAACTAAAAAACTTTTAAACAAAATTAAGAAAAATAAGTTTAGAGCGCCCATTTTCATCGAATGCAATTTATTAGATATCAATAAATTAGAAAAAATAATTAGAAATATTATTACACAAAAAGGACCAATACATGCTTTAATTAATAATGCAGCTAATGATGATAGACATACTACAGATGAGGTGGATGAAAAATATTGGGAAAATAGAATTGCAATCAATTTAAAGCATTATTTTTTTGCAGCTAAAGCTGTTGTTAAATCAATGAAAAAAATTAAAGCTGGATCGATTGTAAATTTAAGTTCAGTTTCGTGGATGTTAGGTGAGGGAGATAAAGTTGTGTATGAAACTGCAAAATCTGCAGTAGTAGGTTTGACTAGATCCTTTGCACAAGAATATGGAAAATACAATATCAGAACAAACTCAGTAACACCTGGATCTATAGCTACTGAAAGACAAATAAAACATTGGTTAACCCCCAAGTACAAAAAGCTTATTTTAGATAGTCAGGCTTTAAAAAGACAATTAAAACCGAATGATGTAGCTCAAATGGTAATGTTTTTAGCATCAGATCAATCATCTGGATGCACAAAACAAAACTTTATTGTTGATGCTGGTATAACGTAATATTCTAATTCCGTGAAAAAAATTAAATTAAGAAGTAAAGAATGGTTTGATAATCCCAAAGACCCAGGCCTTACTGCGCTTTACTTAGAGAGATATTTAAACTACGGATTAAAAAGAAAAGATTTGCAGTCAGGTAAGCCAATAATTGGTATAGCTCAATCTGGAAGTGATCTTTCTCCATGCAACAGGCATATTTTAGATTTAAGTAAAAATATAAAAAAAGGAATCTTGAACGCTGGAGGAGTACCAATGGAATTTCCAACTCATCCAATTCAAGAAACTGGAAAAAGACCAACAGCTGCTTTAGATAGAAATCTAAGTTATTTATCTTTAGTTGAAGTATTGTATGGCTACCCCTTAGATGGAGTAGTTTTAACAACTGGTTGCGATAAAACTACACCCGCAGCATTAATGGCTGCAGCTACTGTAAATATTCCATCAATTATTCTCTCAGGTGGACCCATGTTAGATGGTCATTACAAAGGACAAAAAGCTGGATCAGGAACAATAATTTGGGAAGCAAGAAAATTGTATTCAAAAGGTGAAATTGATTATGATCAGTTTATGGATATGGCTACCGCATCTTCACCAAGTGTCGGACATTGTAATACTATGGGAACCGCATCTACAATGAATTCGATTGCAGAAGCATTAGGTATGTCGCTACCTGGTTGTGCAATTATACCCGCACCTTACCCAGAAAGAAAAAAAATTTCTTATAAAACTGGTCAAAGAATTGTAAATATGGTCAGAGAAAATTTAACTCCATCAAAAATAATGACAAAAAAAGCATTTGAAAATGCAGTTGTAGTTGCTAGCGCGATTGGAGGATCAAGTAATGCAACTACTCATTTGTTAGCTATTGCTAAGCATATGGGCATAAAATTCGATTTATCAAATTGGCAAAAATTAGGACACAAAATACCTCTTCTTGTTGATTGCCAACCTGCTGGAAAATATTTAATGGAAGGGTTTTATAAAGCAGGAGGTGTGCCGGCAGTAATGAAAGAGTTAATAAAAAACAAAAAACTAAATATAAAAGTAAAAACAGTTACAGGAAAAAATTTGGGTCAAAATTTAAAAAGCAAGATTAAAGTTAATTCAAAAGTTATTAAAACTTTCCAAAAAAATCTGTCCCAGAATGCTGGTTTTTTAGTACTTAAAGGAAATTTCTTTAACTCTGCAATTATGAAGACATCTGTAATAAGCGATGAATTTAAAAAAAGATATTTATCTGACCGAGATAGACCTAATTCATTTATATGTAAAGCAGTAGTATTCGAAGGACCTGAGGACTATCACAAAAGAATTAATAGTAAAAAATTAAATATAGATGAGAAATCAATTTTAATCATTAGGGGTTGTGGACCTATAGGGTATCCAGGTTCCGCAGAGGTAGTTAATATGCAACCACCAGATGCTTTGCTTAAAAAAGGTATAAATGCATTACCAACACTTGGTGATGGTAGACAAAGTGGAACTTCAGAAAGCCCCTCTATACTTCACGTTTCACCAGAGTCAGCTGCGGGTGGAGACATAGGTATAATCAAAACAGGAGACAAAATAAAAATTGATTTAAATAAAAAAAGAGTAGATCTTCTAATATCAGCTAATGAATTTAAAAAAAGAAGATCTAAAAATAAAATTAAAATAATTAATAATCAAACTCCATGGCAAGAACTGTCTAGATTAACAGTGGGTCAATTAGAGGATGGAGCATGCATTAAAACTAGATCAGTTTATAATAGAATTGTTGAAAAAAAAGGAACTCCAAGACATTCACATTAAACATGGAAAACGTATCAATAATAGGAACTGGTTTAATGGGTTACCCAATGGCACAAAATATCCTTAAGGCAGGTTTTAATCTTACTGCATTTAATAGAACAAATAAAAAAGCACAAGGTTTGTCAAAAAATGGAGCTGAGGTAGTAAATTCAATTAAGGAAGCAGTTGAAAAATCTAAAATTATAATAACTATGCTCTCAGATGATGATGCAGTTTTATCAGTAATTAGCAATAAAGATTTTTTGGAAAATATAAAAAAGAATTCAATTGTTATAGATATGAGTTCTACAAAACCAATTACATCAAAAAAGATTAATGAAATTTTAAAAAAAAAAGAAATATATTTTTTAGATGCACCTGTTTCTGGCGGAACGTCGGGAGCCAAAAATGGTAAATTAGCTATAATGGTTGGAGGAGAAAAAGAAGTTTTTAATAAAGCACAAAATCTTTTAAATACAATGGGTAATCCAACATTAGTGGGACCTATAGGATGTGGTCAAATAGCAAAATTAGCTAATCAAATAATTGTAGGTGTTACCATTGGGGCTGTAGCAGAAGCTATACATCTTTGTAAAAAAACTGGAGCAGACCCAAATAAATTTATTAAAGCAGTCGAAGGTGGTTTTGCTGATAGCAAAATACTTAAAAATCATGGAAAAAAAATGATAGAGAATAATTTTGAACCAGGTGGTAAAACATCTACACATTTAAAAGATATGAATAATATTTTAGAAAGTGCAGAATACGTCAATTTCAAACTACCAATTTCTGAATTAATTAAAGAAATGTATCAAAATTTAGTTAATAATAATCATTCTGATAAAGATCATAGTTCATTGTACATACAAATTGAGGAGTTAAACAGAAATGGCAAATAGATTGAAAGATAAAATTGCAATAGTGACAGCTGCCGGTCAAGGAATAGGTAAAGCTACAGCTATTGCATTCAGTAATGAGGGGGCCAAGGTAATTGCAACAGATATAAATGACAAAACTTTGAATGAATTGAAAAAAGAGTTTCCAAAAATTGAAGTTCAGAAACTTGACTCAACAAATAATAATTCAATAAAAAAATTTATTAATAAATTTGATAAGATAGATATTCTATTTAATGCAGTAGGATTTGTTCATCATGGAACAATTTTAGAATGTGATGAAAATGACTGGGACTTTTCATTTAATGTTAATATCAAATCAATGTATTTTATGTGTAAATCAACACTACCAATTATGTTAAAAAATAACTCAGGCAGTATAATTAATATTTCATCTGTAGTTTCTAGCATTAAAGGTTTACCAAATAGATTTGTGTATGGAGCTACAAAAGCTGCTATTATAGGGCTTACTAAATCTATTGCCTCTGATTTTGTTAAAAAAAATATAAGATGTAATGCAATTGCACCTGGAACAGTATTTACTCCATCATGGGAAGATAGAGTAAGACAAAGCAAAGACCCTGTAAAAGCTAAAAAAGACTTTATTGCTAGACAACCAATGGGGCGATTAGGCACTGCACAAGAAATTGCTGATTTTGCAATATATTTAGGGAGTGATGAATCAACATTTACTACTGGAAATGTTTTTTCTGTAGATGGAGGAATGACAATTTAAAAATTAAAGGAGATAAAATGAAATTACTGAGAATTGGATCTAATGGAAATGAAAAACCAGCGGCTTTAGACAAAAATGGAAAAATAAGAGATATAAGTTCTGTTTTGTCTGACTTAGAGCCTCACACAATAAATTTTAAAAACATATCTAGGTTGCAAGAAACTAATTTATCTGATTTACCCGAAATTTCTTCAAATGAAAGAATAGGTTCTTGTGTTGCTAATCCAGGAAAATTTATTGCAATTGGACTTAATTATTCAGATCATGCTGCTGAAACTGGAGCAGAACCACCAACTGAACCAATAGTATTTATGAAAGCAACGAGTTGTATTTCTGGACCAAATGATAATATTGAACTTGTTAGTGGATCAAAAAAATTAGATTGGGAAGTAGAGTTGGGAATTGTAATAGGAAAAGAAGCAAAGCATATTAAAGAAAATCAGTCTCAAGATTACATTTTAGGATACTGCTTAGTAAATGACCTGAGTGAAAGAGAGTGGCAAATAGAAAAAATGGGACAATGGGTTAAGGGAAAATCTCATGATACCTACGGACCTATTGGACCATATCTAGTCACAAAAGATGAAATATCAGATGTAAATAACCTTAATATGAGCTTAGATTTAAATGGTATTAGAATGCAAACAGGAAATACAAATACTATGATTTTTAATGTTGATAAAATTGTTTCTTATGTAAGTAAATTTATGTCTCTTCAACCAGGAGATATTATAACTACCGGAACACCGCCAGGTGTAGGAATGGGAATGAAGCCACAACAATTTTTAAAAGCTGGAGATGTACTTAAATTAAATATTGATAACTTAGGTGAGCAAAATTCAAAAGTGATACAAATATAAATTTAAAATTTTATATTTATTAATGCATAAAATTAAAACCTCGCAACCAGAAGTTTTATGGAATTCAAAATGTATTTTAGGCGAAGGAATAGCTTGGGTTAAAGAACATAATTCACTTTATTTTGTAGATATAAAAGGAAAAAAAATATTCAAGCTTAATTACAAAAACAAAAATAAAAAAATTTATAAGATCGACAAAGAAATTGGATTTTTAGCGTATATTTCAAAAAATACTTTTGCATTAGGTTTGCAAGGTGAAATTAGAATAGTTGATTTAAAAAAAAAAAATAAAAAAATTTCTATTAAAATAGAGAAAAAATTCAAAAATAATAGAATAAATGACGGGAAAACAGACCATCAAGGAAGATTATGGTTTGGAACTATGGATAATTTAGAGAGAAATATTCATAATGGATCTCTCTATTGTTTAGACAGTAATTTAAAATTAAATCAAGTAGATAAAAATTATATGATAACAAATGGACCAGCATTTATAAATAAAAAATGTTTTTACCATACTGATAGTAAGAAAAAAATAGTTTATAAAATTTATATAGATAAAAACTTAAAAGTTATAAGTAAAAAAATATTTATTAAATTTCGTAAAAATGAGGGATCTCCTGATGGAATGACATTAGATAATTACCAAAACTTATGGATTTGTCATTATAATGGATCTTGTATTTCAGTTTATAATAAGAAAGGTAATAAGTTACATAGTGTTAATATGCCTACAAAAAATATAACAAATTGTACATTTGGAGGTTACAGAAATTCAGAGTTATTTATCACTACTGCAATAAAGGGTATGAGCAAAAAAGAGTTAAAACTCTTTCCTCTTTCAGGAAATCTTTTTAAAATTAAAACAAATGTATTTGGAATGATTAATAAAAAATTTAAAATTAACTTATGATAAAAAGAGATCTTTACTATGAGAGAATACCCACAAAAACCCTAAGAGAAGATGTTAAATTTTTAGGAACTGTACTTGGCAATGTAATTAAAGAACAAGAAGGAGAAAGTTTTTATAATCTTGTTGAAAAAATTAGAAAGTTGTCAAAAGCAAACAGAAAACAAAAAAGATCATATAAAAAAATATCTAAAGAAATAAAAAGTATAAATCCAAAAAATATTTACAAGATTGCAAGAGCGTTTAATCATTTCATGAATTTTGTAAATCTAGCAGAATCTATTGATGCATCTAGACAACTTAATCAATATGAAAATAAAAGAGACGCTAAAAATCAAAAAAATATTTTTATAGAGGAAATTTTTGAGAAATTATTTGAAAATAAAAAAATTAATAATAATAAAATTTATAGTTTTGCAAAAAATTTAAATATTGGAATAGTTTTGACAGCTCATCCAACAGAGGTCAAAAGAAGAACTTTAATTCAAAAATATCATAAAATCACAGAAATACTTGAAGATAGAGAGTTATTTAAAGATCACTCTTCGAAAATAAAATCTTTAAATAAAAAAATTCATGATGAATTTACCATCATCTGGAATACAGATGACTTAAAAAGATCAAAACCGTCTCCAGCCGATGAAGCGCGATGGGGTCTTGCTATTATAGAAGATAGTCTTTGGGAAACTATTCCAAAAGTCTACAGAAGACTCAATGAGATATTTTTGAAAAATATGGGCAAAGGTTTACCAAAAAATTTTAATCCTATTGAGTTTGGATCATGGATGGGTGGTGATAGAGATGGAAATCCAAATGTAACTTCAAAAGTAACTAAAGAAGTTTTGTTATTATCAAGATGGGAAGCAGCAAAATTGTATGAAAAAGAACTCACTAAATTAATTAGATCATATTCAATGAAAAAGTGTTCAAAAAAAATTCAAAAACTTACAGGAAAATCGTTTGAACCTTACAGAGTTTTCTTAAGACCTTTAAGAGATAAAATGCGATTTACTCATCGAGCAATTGAACAGTTTATAGTAAACAAAAAACCTTTAGACTATAAAAAATTGCTAAACTCAAAAGAGGAAATTTTAAAACCTCTTAGAATTGTCCGTGAGTCATTAGAAGAAAATCAAAGTGAAAATATTGCAAGTGGTGATTTATTAGATTTAATGAGAAGAGCAAAATGTTTTGGAATTAATCTGGCAAAACTAGATATTAGACAAGAGTCATCTAGACATTCACAGTTAATTAATGAACTTGTTAAGAAAAAAAATAAACTTAATTATTTAAAATGGAGTGAGGAAGAAAAAATTAAATTTTTATCATCTAAGATGAAAAAAAAATCAAATTTCATCAAGAACTTTAATTTTAAAAATAAAGAAAACAAAGAAGTTTGGTCAACATTTAAAATTTTATCTGAAGAGCCAACTGAATGTTTAGGGGCTTATGTTATTTCAATGACATCATCTGCATCAGACATTCTCTCCGTTTTATATTTGCAAAAAGAAGCAAATATTAAGAATAAATTAAGAGTTGTCCCTTTATTTGAAACATTAGATGACTTAATTAATGCAAAATCGATAATGGCCAGCTTGTTTTCATTAAAGTGGTATAGAGATTTAATAAAAAATAAACAAGAAGTCATGATTGGATATTCAGACTCAAGCAAAGATGCTGGAAAAATTTGTGCAAGTTGGCATCAATATAAGGCTCAAGAAGAAATTATTAAAGTTGCAAAAAAATATAAAATAGATGTTACTTTCTTTCATGGAAGAGGTGGTTCAGCGGGTAGAGGTGGAGGCCCAATTCAAGCTACTTTAAAATCTCAGCCGCCAAATACAGTTAATGGAAAAATTAGAATAACCGATCAAGGAGAAGTTATTCAGCAGAAATATGGATATCAGCCTTTAGCAATTTATAATTTATGTAGCTATATAGGAGCAGTAATGGAGGCAACATTAACCCCACCGCCAGTCCCTAAAAAAGATTGGAGAAATCTAATTGAAAAAATGTCTGATATTTCAAAAAGTTCATATAGAAAAAATATTAATCAAAGTTCAGATTTTATTAAATATTTTAAAACCGTTACGCCACATGTGTCTTTAGGAAAACTTTCAATTGGATCAAGACCGTCTAAAAGAAAGAATATTGATAATATCAAAGGTTTAAGAGCAATACCCTGGGTATTTGCTTGGACACAAATAAGACTAATGCTCCCAGCATGGCTTGGAAGTGCAGAAGCTTTAAGATATTCATCGATAGAAAAATTTGAGAAAACACTAATAGATATGGAAAAAAATTGGCCTTTCTTCAATTCAATCATGGATATCTTGGATATGGTAATTTCAAAAGTGGACCCAGATATTTCAAAAATATATGAGGAATACTTAGCTGACAAAGATTTAAAAAGAGTTGGAAAAAAACTTAGGTTCCAATTCGAAGTTATTAAAAAATTAAATAAAAAGATTACGCCTAAAGAAATTATAAATGAAAGAAAAAAATTTAGATCAGGAGTTATTGTAAGAAATATTTACACAGAAGTATTAAATATAATTCAAGCAGTAGTTATGAATAAAATCAAAAACACAAAATTAAATTCAGATAAAAAAAATGATCTTAATGATGCATTATTAACATCTATTGCAGGTATTTCAGCCGCAATGAAAAATACTGGTTAAATGATAGAATTATTTGTTGCATTTGGAGCTGGATTGATAAGCTTTTTGTCTCCATGTGTACTTCCATTAATACCTGGATATATATCTTATATTTCTGGAAGTTCTTTAAATGAGCTATTAGAAAAAAAAACAATAAATATATTCCCTATAGTTTTATTTACTTTTGGTTTTTCTATTGTTTTTATAAGCTTTGGAGCAACTGCAACATTTTTAGGTTCATTAATTTTAAGTAACTCTTTTGAGTTAAGAATTATTGCAGGAAGTATAATTATCATTTTCTCCCTTCATATTATGGGATTAATAAATATTAAGTTTTTAAATTATGAAAAAAGAATTAATACTGAGATTAAATCAGGAAATTTTAGCTCAATATTAGTTGGTATGGCATTTGGATTTGGATGGACTCCATGTATTGGACCTATTTTGGGATCAATATTAGCTTTAGCTTCGATCGAGCAAAGCTTGAACCGAGGTATATTGTTACTCGTGTTCTATTCACTTGGTTTAGCATTGCCATTTATTGCATCAGGTTATTTGATTCAACGTTTTATGGTTGTTACAAAAAATCTAAAGTCAAAAATGATAACTATTTCAAGAGTTGGTGGAGGATTATTATTGATAACAGGAATATTAATGATTACAAACCAGTTGCAAGCTTTAGGATTTTACATATTAAAGTATTTTCCTATACTTCAAAAACTTGGATAAAGATGAAAATATACCAAATCGATTGCAGTGCTAGAAAAGAAGGTTCTACCTCAAGGATGCTTGCAAAAAAAATACTTGATAAAGTTAAAAATGATAATGACGAGGTCATTTATAGAGACCTAGATGACGAAATGCTTTTTATATCTGGTTTAACTGAGTCTGGAATGAAAATTCCAGAGAATGAGCAAACAGATGAACATAAAAAAATGTTTGAATTGTCAGATAAGTTAGTATCAGAGTTAAAAGAATGTGATGTAATTATTATATCAGTGCCAATTTATAATTTTGGACCGCCAGCAACACTGAAAGCTTGGGCTGATCTTGCAGCCAGAGTAAAGTTGACATTTAAATACGGGGATGACGGAAGAAGAAAAGGTTTATTAGAAGATAAGCAGGTCTATTTAGTAATTACTTCTGGTGGAACAAAAATACAAGGAGAAGAAGATTTTTTAACTCCATGGTTGATACATATGTTAAATTTTTTTGGTATTAAAAAAATCGATATAGTTGCAGCAGATCAAATGGCTTTAGATTATGAAAAGTCGATAAAAAATGCTGAAGAAAAAATAAAAGAATTATTTAAAGATTAAATTTTCTTTTTAAATGTCTAAGTTTACCTTCTGTACTGTCGAAATCAATGTAGCATCCTTGTAAATATCTATCACCTTCGTTAACATCATATTTTGTTCTTCCATGAAGCAATCTATGATTGTCCATAATTAATAAATCTCCAGTTTCTAATTTAAATTCAACTTTATATTTATCAGAGTTGTATAATTCAGAAATTTTATTTCTAGCTTTATAGAATAAATCCAATTTTGATTTTTCTAATATCGGAGCATAATCTAATCTAGGACTAAATCTAACTTGTTTAAAATTATTTTTTTCATCCAATTTAATCAACTCAGACATATCTTCTAGAACAACTGTATTGTCTATAAATTTAAATTTTACTTTAACTGAAGATAAAATTTCATAATATTCTGGATAAAACTCTTTGATTTTTTCACTTACTGTGTAACCATCAACCAAGGTAGAATTTCCTCCACTCACATTATTTGTAATACAATGCAATAATTGAACACAAGGAACTGGTTTTCTATACGGATTATCTGTATGTGGAGATAATGCTAATGATGTATAAGCCAAATCATTTGGATTAGGAACAGATCTTACATTAAAAAATTCCCCAAAATTTGTTCTTCTGACACTACCAATTGAATTTGCAAATTTAATAATAAAATTATCTTCAGTTGGAACATTAGTTAAAACTACAAAACCATATTTATAGAATGATACTAACAAATCATACATGATTTTTTTTTCAAAAATATCATTTTCAAATTTAAATTTTTGAAAATTATTAAAATTTGAATCCCATTCAATTTTATCAATTGAAATAGGATCAAGGTTTTGCGATTTATACTCATTTAATATTTGATCTTCTTTTATTTTATAATTGGTTCCGTCATTGAAAAATAAATTAAGCAATCCATCTTCATTCTCAATTTTTTCTATATCAATGTTAGTATTTATAGAATTTGGATCAAATAATCTTTGTTGATTTCCTTTATCCAGAGCATCTTCGTTATTTATTCTTTCTCTAAGCCAAAATGGATGTATTTCTTCTTTATTATTTCCACTATTTATAAATACTTTTTTAGAATCGATTTCTATTTTCATCTATCTGGATTCTTCTATCAAATTCTAAAATTTTCAAGATATTTTATTTGAACTAGTTGTATATTTTAACTATTACTCATCAGATAAATGATCTTCAAAAAAACAAAAGATTTCAAGATTTATTACACCTTTTTGAATAAGCTTGCTAAGGATTTAACTAATTTTTATTACACTAAACTTAACAAAACTTTTACAATTAATAACAAGTTAAAAGGTAAAGGTTATGATCCTGTTACCAGTGCTGATAAAGCTTTTGAAAAATTTATAAGAAAAAAGATTAATGACAAGTTCCCAGATCATCAAATTATCGGTGAAGAGTTTGGAGCAAAAAAGACAAAAAGTCTATTTTCATGGATAATTGACCCAATTGATGGAACAAGATCATTTGTCGCTGGAAATCCTACATGGAGCAATTTAATTTCTCTAAATTATAACGACACCCCTATAATTGGTTTAGCAAATTTTCCAAGAATGAAAAGATATTATTTAAATCAAGATGATAAATCTGCTTTTGTGTTTGAAAATGGAAAAAAAAGAAAATTAAAAGTAAACAAAAAAATAAAATTTAATTATTTGAAAGTAGCTGCCGCTTTTCACGGAACTTTGTCTTTTCAAAAACAAAAAAAAATAATGAAATTTATTAAGAGAATGCAGTTTCCATGTTTTGATGCATTAACATATTGCCAATTAGCAGAAGGAAGATTAGATGTTGTAGCTCAATGTGCAAACAAAATTTGGGATATACATCCAATAATACCAATTATTAAAGCATCAGGTGGAATAATTACTACATGGGATAATAAAGATGCTTCATTAGGTGGAAACATAATTGTTTCAAATAATTTATCAAATCATAAAAAAATTTTAAAATTGCTTAAGCCAGCTACATGAAAAATATAATTGTTCTTCAACACATTAAAATTGAGGATCCTGGTTATATTAAAGATTTAATGTTAGAGGATAAAGTTCATATTAAAACTGTAGAACTTGACGAAGGGGAAAAAATACCAGATGATTTAACTGGATTTGATGCAATGTTTTGTATGGGCGGACCAATGGATACTTGGATGGAAAAAGATTACCCTTGGTTAATAGAGGAGAAAAAAAAAATCAAAGAATTTGTAGTAGACTTAAATAAACCATATTTAGGTTTTTGTTTAGGTTGTCAATTATTAGGAGAGGTAGTTGGAGGGAAAGTAGTTAAATCAAAAAATCCAGAGATAGGCATTTTAAATATTAATTTTTTAAATAGTAAAAAAGACGATTTATTATTTAAAGAATATCCTGATATTATTAAATCACTCCAATGGCATTCATATGAAGTTCAAAATCTAGAAAATAATAATGATATAACTCTTTTAGCGTCATCTCCTGAAACAAAATACCAAATTTTTAAATATAAAAAATATGCTTACGGTATTCAATTTCATATAGAGATAAAAGATACCACTGTAGGAGAATGGGGATGTGTGCCTGAATATAAGTCTGCTTTAGAAAGTCAGTTAGGAGAGGGAGCTCTTGATAAATTTGATAGTGATGCGAAAGACAATATTCAATCTATGAACAAATATTCTAAAATTCTTTACGAAAACTTCAAAAAAATAGTGAATTAAATCACTTTAGTTTACATAATTAATAAGTTAGATTTTTATTTTAATAATATAGGAGAGAGAAATGAAGTATGGGTATTTTATAAAAATTTTATTGGCTTTTTTTCTAGCTTTTGCTCCAACACAAACATTTGCAAAAACTATTAAATGGTCAATGCAGGGTGATAGTTTAACACTTGATCCTCATGCTCAAAATGAAGGTCCTACCACTCAAGTATCTAGACAAGTATACGAAGCTCTAGTTACTAGGGGATTAGATATGAAAATTGGACCTCAACTAGCAACAGAGTGGAGAACTCAAGGTCCTAATACTTGGATCTTTAAATTAAGAGAAGATGTTAAATTTTCTGATGGAACTCCATTTACATCTGAAGATGTTGTTTTTAGTATTTTAAGAGCAAAACAAAGAACATCTGATTTTAAAGAATATATTAGTACAGTATCAGGTGTAAAAGCAGTTAATGACTACACAGTAGAAATAACAACAAGTAAACCAAATCCAATTCTTTTAAACCAACTTTCAAACATTTTTATAATGTCAAAAAAATGGAGTGAAAAGAATTTTGCAGTTATGGCGCAGAACTGGGATGCTGGACAAGAAACTTTTTCAGCTACAAATGCTATGGGAACTGGACCATTTAAAATTACATTAAGAGAACCAAATACTAAAACAGTTTTCAAACGTAATAAAAAATGGTGGGGAACAATGAAAGATGATAAAGTAACAGAAATTCATCTACTACCTATAAAAAATGCAGCTACTAGAGTTGCAGCTCTTTTATCAGGTGAAATTGATGTTGTTACTGATGCCCCTGTGCAAGATTTAGCTAGAATTAAAAATTCACCTGCTCATAAAGTTGAAAGCACTGCTCAAATGAGAACTATATTCCTTGGTATGGATCAGGGAGCAGATAAACTTAGAACAGGTAATACAGGAGATAATCCATTCAAAAAGAAAGCAGTTAGACAAGCTCTTTATCAAGCAATAGATATTGAAGCTATTAAGAAAAAAGTAATGAGAGGTTTAAGTGAACCTGCAGGAATAATTACTTTTCCAGGTGTTAACGGATACACAGAAGAACTTGATAAGAGACTTCCTTATGATGTAGCTGCTGCAAAAAAACTTCTAGCTGATGCTGGATATCCGAATGGATTTGAAGTTGAGCTCAGATGTCCAAATGACAGATATGTAAATGATGAAGCTATATGTACAGCTGTTGTTGGTATGTTAGGTAAAATCGGTGTTAAGGTAAATCTATTTGCCCAAACAAAAAGTAAGCACTTTAAAGAACTAAAGGATAATCAAGGTGACTTTTATATGTTAGGTTGGGGAGTTCCAACTTTAGATAGTCATTATGTTTTTCATTACTTATATGAAAGTGGAGCAAGCTGGAACAGAGTTAACTTTAGTAATTCTGATGTAGATGCCGCTATAAGAGTTATGGAAGGTGAAGTTAACCTAGATAAGAGAAATGCTGCTATAGCTAAAGCTTGGAAAATCGTAAAAGAGGATATTTCTTATCTTCCTTTACATCACCAAGTTATATCTTGGGCTGCAAAAAAAGATGTTAATGTTCCGATAAGACCGAATAACGAACCGTTATTCCGTTTTGCGAGCTTTGACTAAATAATTTATTACAAGCCCTTTTTAATTAAAGGGCTTGTATAAAATAAAATTTCATAAATTGATAAAGTATTTTTTTAAACGATTGTTTCAATCTGCAATGGTTATGCTTGTCGTAGCTTTTGTATCTTTCTCTCTTTTTAATTTTGTAGGAGACCCAATAAATAACATGGTGGGTGAGGAAACATCAGATGAAGAAAGAGCTGAGTTAAGAGAAACTTTGGGTCTAATGGACCCAATTCATGTACAATTTACTAGGTTTATAATTAACGCCTCAAAAGGAGAATTTGGAATATCTTATCAATTAAGAAGACCTGTATCAGAATTAATCATTGAAAGATTACCGGCAACAATTGAATTAGTTTTAATTTCTGCTCTAATTGCATTGGTTTCAGGTACTTTATTGGGAGTATATACAGGCATAAAAAGAAAAGGTTTTTTGAGTGATTTTATACTAGCAGTTTCATTATTAGGTGTTTCTCTTCCAACTTTCGTAATTGGTATTTTATTTATTTATCTTTTTGCAGTTATATTGGGCGTTCTACCATCTTTTGGAAGAGGCGAGGTGGTAGATCTTGGGTTTTGGTCGACAGGCTTTTTAACCATATCAGGTTTAAAAGCAATTATATTACCATCAATTACTTTAAGCCTTTTTCAAATGACTTATATAATCAGACTCGTTAGAGCTGAAATGATGGAAATACTTCAGACTGATTACATAAAGTTCGCAAGGGCCAGAGGCATTAATGAAAAAAGTATTAATTACAAGCACGCACTTAAAAATGGACTAATTCCAGTAATAACTATTGCTGGAATAAATATTGGAACATTAATTGCATTTTCAATAATTACGGAAACAGTATTTCAATGGCCAGGCATGGGATTTCTTTTCATTCAAGCTGTTCAGTTTGTAGATATTCCAATTATGTCAGCATATTTAGTATTTATAGCATTCGTTTTTGTAATGATAAATTTTATAGTCGATATCTTGTATTACTTTATAGATCCAAGAATTAGAGTTAAAGGAGATTCAGCTAGTGGATAATAAAGCTTTAACAACTTGGGATAAAATAAAAGATAGTGAAATTTATTTCAGTTTTATAAAATCTCCTACAGCAATAGTTTCATCGATTTTATTAGCAATAATATTTTTTTGTTCATTTTTTGTAGAATTTATTACACCTTATAATCCATTCGATCCATCATCTTTATCTTTAATGGATGCATTCACTCCACCCTCTTGGACTAGTGAAGGAAAAGTAGAATTTTTACTTGGTACTGATGGACAAGGAAGAGATATGTTATCGACTATTCTTTATGGATCTAGAATATCTTTAATTGTTGGTTTCTCAGCAATTTTATTTAGTTTAATTTTAGGAGTTGGATTAGGTCTTACAGCTGGTTTTTTTGGTGGCAAGTATGAAATGATTGTTATGAGATTAACTGATGTTCAGTTAACAGTTCCAAGTATTTTGATGGCTCTTCTGGTTGATGGTATTGCGCGAGGTATAATTTCGCGTGAACTTCATGACGAGATGGCAATATATGTTTTAATTTTTGCAATAGGTATTTCAGAGTGGCCACAGTTTGCGAGAGTATCGAGAGCAGCAACTTTAGTTGAAAAAAATAAAGATTATGTTTCAGCTTCAACAATCATTGGAGTTTCTAATTTTATAGTAATGTTTAAGCATATTCTTCCAAATATAATGAGACCAGTACTTGTTATTGGAACCATAGGTCTTGCATTAGCAATCATTGCAGAAGCCACCTTGAGTTTTCTGGGTGTTGGCGTTCCTCCAACTACTCCTTCTTTAGGAACTTTAATTAGACTTGGAAATGACTTTTTATTTTCTGGTGAATGGTGGATTACCTTTTTCCCAGCAATATTCTTAGTTGTTTTAGCTTTTTCCATTAATCTATTAGGAGACTGGATGAGAGACACACTTAATCCTAAATTGAAAAAATGAGTTTTTTAAAAATACAAAATTTAAGCGTGGATTATAAATTGAGAAAAGAGACGGTTCATGCTGCAAAAGACATTAATATTGAGATAAAAAGAGGAGAAATTGTAGGATTAGTTGGGGAATCTGGGTCTGGAAAAAGTACGGTAGCAAATGCAATAATTGATTTAATTGACGAACCAGGGAAAGTATCTGAAGGATCAATTTATTTAAGCGACATAAATATTCATGAAAATAAAAAAAATATTTTAAGTTTAAGAGGAAAAAAAATTGGATTTATTTTTCAAGATCCCCAGACATCTTTAAATCCTATCTTAACAATTGGACAACAGCTTATTGAAACAATCCAAACTCATCTAAACCTCAGTAACTCAGAAGCAAAAGAAAAATCAATAAATCTTTTAAAAGAAGTAGGCATAAAAGATGCTGAAAAAAGATTTAATGATTATCCTCATCAATTTTCAGGAGGTATGAGACAAAGAGTTGTTATATCACTTTCTCTATGTTGTGAACCAGAGTTGTTAATTGCAGATGAGCCCACAACTGCACTTGATGTGTCAATACAATCACAAATATTAGAACTTATCAAAAAGCTGACTAAAGAGAGAAATTTAGCAGTTATATTAATTACACATGATATGGGAGTTATAGCAGAGACTACCAATAGAGTTGCAGTAATGAAAAATGGTAATTTGGTAGAATTGGGAACAACAAAGCAAATTTTAACAGAACCAAAAGAAACTTATACAAAAAGTTTAGTTAGCTCTGTTCCTCCCACAAATAAAAAAATATCCAGATTTAAAATTATAGAGAAAGAAAGTAATAACCAGGAAAATATTAATTTAAAAATTTTAAACAGATGGAATAAAAGAGAGATTTTAAAAAAAGATTTAGTTCAAATAAAAAATCTCTGTAAAACTTTTAATGAAGGTTTTTTTACAGAGAAATCTCAAAATAATGTATTAGCAGTTGATACTGTTTCATTTAACATACAAGAAGGAAAATCTTTTGGACTTGTTGGTGAAAGTGGCAGTGGAAAGACTACAATTGCAAAAATGATTGTTAATTTATTTAAACCAAGCTCAGGTGAAATTTATTTTGATGATGTATGTATTAATAATATAAAAAGTAACAAAGAGTTACTTAAATTTAGAAAACAAATTCAAATGATATTTCAAGATCCATACTCTTCGTTGAATGGTAGACTTAAGGTTAAAGATATCATTGCTGAGCCTATAAAGTTGCATGATACAAATATCAATTCTAATGAATTAAATGAATATATAAATGATCTCTTAGACTCTGTGGAGTTATCTAAGTCTTCAGCTGAGAGATATCCGCATGAGTTTTCGGGAGGACAAAGACAAAGAATTTCTATTGCAAGAGCGTTAGCAACAAAACCAAGACTGTTAGTTTGTGATGAACCAACATCTGCTTTGGATGTGAGTATCCAGGCCCAAATACTAAATTTACTTAAAGATTTACAGGAGCAACTTAATTTAACTATACTTTTTATAAGTCATGATCTACCAGTTGTACGACAAATGTGTGATGAAATTGGAGTTTTAAGGAATGGAAAACTATGCGAGGTGTCTGAGACAGAAGAGTTGTTTAAAAATCCAAATCATGAATATACTAAGGAATTATTAAGATTAATGCCTAAAATAGAAACAATTTACAATTAAGGAGGTGAAATGGCAGTTTTTAATATGATTGAAGAAGCTGATGCTACAGGAAAGGTAAAAGAGGTATTTGAAGATATTAAAAAGAAGAGAAATACAGACTACATAAACAATTTTTGGAAAATGTTAGCCAACAACCCAGAAACTTTAGAGAGAACTTGGACTTCTATACAGCAAGTGATGAAAAAAGGCGCTTTAGATGAAATGACAAAAGAGCTTATTTATGTTGCAGTTTCAATGACAAATAGTTGTGAGTATTGTATTAAATCTCACAGTATCGCTGCTAAATCTAAAGGTGCTACTACTGAGATGTTAAGTGAACTTATTGCAGTCGTTGCAATGGCAAATGAAACCAACAGACTTGTAGAATCGTATCAGGTAAAAGTTGATAAAGTTTATGAATGATAAAGCCAAAGCAATATTAGATTTTTGGTTTGATGATATGGTCGTTGAAAAACGATTTAAAAGAGATGATAATTTTGATCAATTGATTAGAGACAAATTTAAAGATGATCATGAGAAAGCTACTTTGAATGAATATGATGATTGGCAAGATGAACCATTAAGCACTCTAGCTTTAGTTATTTTATTGGATCAATTTTCAAGAAATTTATATAGAGATGATAAAAAAGCCTTCGAGTTTGACCATAAAGCAAGACTGATTGTAAATGATGCAGTCTATAACGGGTATCTTGATCAAATGGATGAATATCAACGTTTTTTCATGCTACTGCCATACATTCATAGCGAAGAAGTTATAGATCATGATAGAGCATATAAATTGTTAGATAACTATTTATCTAACCATCCAGACTATAATGAGATTAAAAAATTTTGGAAAGATCATACAGCTGCAATTAAACGATTTCATAGATATCCTCATCGAAATAAAGTTATGGGAAGAAAATCTACACCAGATGAGTTAAAATTTTTAGAAAGTCCAAATTCCTCTTGGTAATTATTCTATTGGATAATCCCAAGCATCTCCACCAATAACCTTTGATATAGCAGAAAAATCTTTCGAACCGTTTCCATCCTCACAAAACTTAGAATATATTTCTAATGCCATTTTTCCTAATGGAGTAGATGCATTTGCATTTTTAGCACATTCATTTGCAAGCTTTAAATCTTTGTTCATCATACCTGCAGAAAATCCAGGCTTATATTTATTGTTAGATGGAGTACCTTCAATTAATCCAGGTAAGGGTGGATATACTGAAATAGGCCAGCTATTTCCAGAGGCATTTTTCATAATTTCATGAACTTTCTTTATATCTATATTCAACCTTCTTGCTAACATTAATGACTCTGAAGCAGCAATCATTGTTATTCCAAGAGACATATTGTTACAAATCTTTGCACCGTTTCCACTTCCTATCTCTCCAGCATGATATATGTTTTTACCCATTAATTTTAAAATAGGTAAAGCTTGATTAAATGCATCATTTGATCCACCGACCATAATATTTAAAGTTGCTTTTTGTGCACCCATCACTCCACCACTTACTGGTGCATCAATCATCTTAATACCTTTTTCATTTGCTTTCTTTCCTATTTCTTTAGAAGTATCTATATCGATTGTTGAACAATCTATTAGTAGACAATTTTTAGAAACTTTATCTAGAACACCATTTTCTTTTAAATAAACTTCTTTTGAATGTTTACCCTCAGGCAGCATAGTGATTACAACAGATGTTTCACTATTGATTAATTTTCCAAAATCCTTCTCAACATCAAGATTATTTTCAATGGCTTTATCAATCATTTCTTTAGAAACATCAAAAACCTTAACTTTTTTCCCTGCATTCTTTAAATTACAGGCCATTGGGTTTCCCATATTACCAACTCCTATAAAAGCTATATTTTCACTCATATGACATCCTCTCTATTTAGTAATTTTTTCCACTAATTTATTAACCAATGGTGCAACAAAAGTCGTTGCAACTAATGCAACTGGCAAACTAATAGACCAAGCTTTGAAAAATCTTTTATAATAAAATTCATCATAACCTGTATTTATAAATGTAATAATTAGGGTCATTAACAAACTCATTCCTAAACCCATAAAAAAAACGAAAAGAATTTTAGAAAATTTTTTTGGAAACATTATTTATATTTGTCTTCAATATCGTAATATTCGTTGAAGCCAACTATATCTCTTAAGTCTGAAAATTTAGAAATATTTTTATTATAAACTTTTTTTTTCATATTATTCAAGCATTCTTGCATCGTTTTTACTGATGCACTCATTAGGGTTAGAGGCATTACAGCAATTTTATAACCAATTTCCTCTATTTCATTAATTTCTAATAATGGGGTTTCACCATCTTCGATTAAATTTAACATGTGATGACCTGGAACTTCTTTAATAATTCTTTTCATATCTTCTTTATTTTTAACAGCTTCAATAAATAAAATATCAACACCAAGTTTTGAAAATGATTGCATTCTTTTAATTGCATCATCTAATCCTCTAGTTGCTATGGCATCAGTTCTTGCCATTATTAAGATATCTTTATTTCCATACTCTCTTGCATCCACTGCAGCTTTAATTCTTGAGTTAGCTTCATCAAGATCGACAACATCTTTTCCCTTTGTGTGACCACATTTTTTTGGCCACTTTTGGTCTTCAATCATCACACCAGCTGCTCCCGCGTCCGCATACCCTCTTACAGTTCTAAATACGTTTACTGAATTTCCATATCCAGTATCCCCATCAAATATTATTGGAATTGATGTAGCATTACATATATTTCTTACTTGTTCTGCCATTTCAGAAAAAGAAATTAAACCTGTGTCCGGCATACCAAGTTTTGTTGATGAAACACTGAAGCCAGACATAAACCCAACTTTCAAACCTTCTCTTTCAATTAATTTTGCTGATAACGCATCAAAGCAACCGGGCATTACAATTATTTCTGGTCCATTTAATAATTTTCTTAGTTGTTCTGCTTTATCTTTTGATTTTATTTTTGAAAACATAATTATAATTTAAAAGGTATATATAATGCCAGGTCAGGGAATAAGTAAATAACAAATACTGTAAATAACATTATAATGACAAAAGGTATCACACCTTTAGCTATTTCTGACATTTTTGCTTTACCAATAGCTTGCAGAACATAAATATTTAGTCCTACGGGAGGAGTAATTAATGCGCACTCAATCATTAATGTAAAAATTATTCCAAACCAAATCAAATCAATATTCATTGCAGCGATTGAAATCGAAAATATAGGCATCATGATTAAAATTAATGAAAGAGTTTCCATTATAAATCCTAAGATTAACAAAGTAATACAAACAACAAGTATAAACAAACCAGTCTCATTAATATTAGTAACTATGAAAGATGATAAATCTTGAGGAATTCTATAAAGAGAAATTGCTTTACCAAAAACTTTTGCTCCTGCAATAATTATAAATATTGTAACTGTAGTCTTCATTGTCTCCAGACCGGCTTCGATAAAACCTTTAAAATCTAATCTTTTTTTAGCCACAACATAGATAAATGATATTAAAAAACCAATACCACCAGCTTCTGTTGGCGTATAAATTCCAGCATAAATTCCACCCAGCATGATGAAGGCCATTAATAATATTGGCAAACCTCTTTTTGTGTATTTAATTTTTTCTTCTAAAGTGCTGGATACATTTTGAACTTCTTTATTAAAAAATTTTACGTAAAAAACTGAAAATATAATAAAAAATAAAGCTAAAACTATTCCAGGTCCAATTCCTGCAAGAAACATACTTAGTACCGACTCTTCTACAACAAATGCATATACAATCATTGGAATTGATGGAGGAATTAAAATCCCTAAAGTTCCACCCGCTGCCAAAATACCCAAAGTAAAGTTTCTGTGATAACCTCTATTAATCATTGCAGGAAATGCTACAGTTGAGATTGTTGCAGCAGTAGCCACTGATGATCCAGATATAGCAGCAAAAATACTGCAAGAAACTATAGTTGCTATTGCTAAACCACCTGGAAAATTTCCAACCCAGCTTTGAGCAAAATTAAAAAGATCTTCTCCAACACCTGCTTTTAACAATATATTAGACATCATCAAAAACATCGGAACGGCTAATAAAATAAAGTTATCTGCCACACTGTAAAAAGTTTGTGGGATCATTAAAGGAGAAATATCTCCAAATAACATTAAACCCAATCCTATAGAACCTAAACCAAATGCTATTGGCACTCCTAAAAAAAGTACAAAAAATAACAAAAATAAGATTATTGCTACTGTCATTTAATTATATCTTTGATGTATTTAGGTACTTCGAAAAGCACTCTTAATACCAAAAATGCAAAACATAATGGTATTGCAAATTCTGTAAGAAATGATGGAACATCTAAAATTGTAGAGCTTGTTCTCCCAACTTTAAGAGAGTCATAAGCAATTAACCATCCATAATAAAGTACAAATCCACTAAAAATTAAAATGAATATTGCACTTATTAAATCTAATATCTTTTTTCCTTTATCTCCTACTTTGTCATATATAACTGTTATTCTGATAAAATCATTTTTATGAAAAGTATAAGTTAAAGCTAAATAAGTAGCCCAAATTTGTAAAAATCGAGAAATTTCATTTACCCAAATAGTAGGTGAATTAAATATGTATCTCATGATAACTTCATAAGAAACTATAAAGCCTATCATAATAAATAACGCTGATGCTAAATAGCCAGAATATTTTACAATTTTGTCGTAGATATTCATTTGAAAACCCCGCACTTAAGTGCGGGGTATTTATATGATTTAAAGTTTGTTTGCAGCTTTTACAAGTTGATCACCAACTCCACCAGCTCCACCTGTTCTTGAAATGTAATCATCAATAACAGATGATGATGCTTTTTTAAGAGCAGAAACTTCAGAACTACTTAGGTTTACAATGTTCATTCCATTTTCTTTTGCTTCTTTATAAGCACCAGCTTCGATGTTAGCCATATCATCCCTTACAGCTTTTTCAGCTACTTTTGATGCTTCAGATATAGCGTCTCTTTGTTTTTGAGTTAATGAGCTTAGCCATTTGTCATTAGCAACAACAACGAATTCGATATCGCCATGATTTGTAACTGTTAAAGTATCCATTACCTGATATAATTTTCTAGATTTTACACCAGATACACCAGTCATACCTGCATCAACTGTATTTCTTTGGTAAGCTAAATATTGTTCAGATCCAGATATTAATGCTGGTTTACCGCCTAAAGAACTTACAAAAGCTCCAAGTGTTTTTCCAAATACTCTAATTTTTTTATCTTTAAAGTCAGCCGGAGTTTTCATCGGACCACCATTAGATAACATTATTGCTGATCCATAAGCTTGATAATAAAGTGGAACTGCTCCAGTCTTTGCTATTGCAGGATCAAGAATAGCTCTTATCTCAGAACCAGCTTGAGTTGCTTTTCTTACTTTTTGTTCTGAATCAAATAAGAATGGAAGATAGAAAACATCAACTTCAGGATTAGTTCCCGCAAATCTTGTTATAGATGCAACACCAGCCTCGATCGCTCCCGAACCTACAGCTTGCGGAACCTCTTTATCTTTGTAAAGTTGTGCAGAGTCATAAATCTCTACTTTAATGTCTGATCTTGATTCTAATTCTTTTTTAAATACCAAAAGGTTCTGACCTAAGTGAGCCTTTAATGGTAATTGAAGTGTAATTCTCATTTTTGTTTCCGCCAAACTTGCACTGGCAAAAGAAACGAAAATTAGAGAAAATATTATTCTTTTAAAGATTTTCATGTTATTTCCCTCTTTTTTGTTAAATGAGACTATTTAAGTCGACTTTAAAATTAAATACAATATTAATAATCACCAATGAATTGGATAATTGTAGCTATTTCTGGGGCTTTTTTTCAAAATCTTAGATCAACTTTACAGAAAAAACTTAATCAAAAAGTATCAACTATTGCATCTACTTATGTAAGATTTGCTTTTGCATTACCATTTGTGACAATTTTATTTTTTTTGTATTTTCAAGACTTAAATATAATCCCCGAAATCCTAAGTCAAAAAAAATTTATATTTAATGTATTATTAGGTTCAATATTTCAAATAATATTTACATTTATTTTACTTTACTTATTTAGATTTGCTAATTTTGTTGTTGGAACTTCTTTAAGCAAGACCGAAGTTATTCAGGTTGCAATTTTTGAGTATTTGATAATAGGGGACAAATTAAATAAATTTGGAATAACAGGAATTATTGTGTCTACAATTGGAGTAATTATACTATCGATTAAAGACTTAAGTTTATTTCTAAAAAACTTATTTTCAAAAACAACTTTAATCGGTTTGTCTGCAGGTCTATTCTTAGGTGTAAGCGTTGTATATTTTAGAGCAGCAGCATTAACATTGGAAAATTTTAGTAACAACTTTGAAAAAGCTATAGCAACACTCTTTTTTGGTCTAGTTATACAAACTACATTAATTAGTCTTTATTTAATTATATTTGAAAAGTCACAGTTTAAAAAGTTATATGAAAACAAGTATGAATGTTTGATAGCAGGGTTTGCTGGTTTTCTAGCAACATTATCTTGGTTTTATGCCTTTACGTTAATACAATCATCATTTGTAAGAGCTGTAGGTCAAATAGAATTATTGTTCAGCTACGTATCCTCAAAGTATATGTTTAAAGAAAAAGTCAAAATTACAGAAATTTTAGGGATAATTATATTTGTATTAGGTGTACTAATTTTATTACTTAATAAAAGCTAATTAATTCTTCCAAGATAATTAACCATTACAACACCAATAATAATTAAAAAAATCCCAATTAAACCGTATATATTTGGTATCTGGTTATATTTAATCATTCCGAAAACTAAAATAGCAGCCACTGTTATCCCACTATAAGTAGCATAAGTAAAACCTACTGGTATCATAGACATAGCTTTTGCAAGTCCATACATAGTTATACACATAAAAGCTATTGATAATATCGTTGGGGTTAATTTTGAAAATCCATCTGAAATTTTAGCAAAACTATTTGCAGCAATTCCTGTTGATATAGCTAATACTAAATAAATATAACCAGATAATGGTTTCATTTATTTGTTCCTAATATGTTAACTATTAAGACACCCGATATAATTAAAATCAATCCAATTATTGTATAAAAATTTGGTACTTGATTAAATTTTATAAAACCAACAGCAGCTGTTGCAATTATACATAAGCCTGCAAAAGAGGCATATGTTATTCCAACTGGTATACTTTTCATAACTAAAGACAAAGTATACATGCATCCAACAATTGTTACTGCTGTGATTATGCTAGGTGTTAATAATGTAAAACCTTGAGCACTTTTAGCAAAACTGTTAGATGCTGTTCCAAGAATCACTGCGATTAATAAAACTATATAAGCAGTTATATTATTCATTTGCCTTCGACCATTTGATTGCATCTTCCATTCTATCATCTCCCCAGAATATTTCATTTTTTACAACAAATGACGGACTTCCAAATATTTTATTTTTTCTAGCTTTTTCTGTATTTGATAAATAAATATTATTAATTTCCTCAGAGCTTGCCTCTGAAACAATCTTTTCTTTATCTAAGTTTAGTTTTTCGCAGATTTCACTCAAGTTGGGTTCAACAGCAGGCTCTTTTCCTTCTTGAAACCATCGTTTATACGTAAGCTGAACGTAATCTACACCCCAGTTATTTTTTAAGCCTAATATTGCAATTTTATTAGCTAAATCAAATTCTGTTAAAGGGTAAGGGACTGGTGTTTTAGCAAAAAATCCATAATTTTTTGCTCGTCTTTCTATGTCCCTCCACATGTAATCTACTTTATTTTTTTTTTCTTTAGGAAACGGAACATTGTTCATTTCTTTCATTATTGCTCTCACACTAAAAGGAGTCCAGTTAAACTTAATTTGATGTTGTTTTTCTGCTTCTAGTGCTCGAGTAACCGAAAGATAAGTATAAGTACTTCCAATAGAAAAATAAAAATCTATGTTGTTCACTTATTTTGGCATTGGCGTTGCGCCAGTTTCTAAACTAATCATTTTGCCATCTTTGTATTTGTAGACTGCCATAACTGCTTCTACATTACCATCATCAAATGTTACGAACGCATGGTGAACACCAACTTCATCATTTTCATAAACAATTCTAGTTTTATCTTGCTTGATATCACCACTCATTGCCCATTTGATAACATCACCTTTAGTTAAAACACTCCCTGATTTATGCATTGTGAATTTAAAATCATCATGCAAAAGTTCGTTCATTGCTGCTTCATCTTTATTTTTAATTGCAGCACTATATTTTTCTAATATTGACATTTTTTTCTCCTTTATGCTCCTTTAATTATTAATGTATTTGATACTGTATTATCTAATCTAATTTGTCTGATAGGTTTATATATTTCTGAATTGTACCACTCAAAAACTTTTTCATAAGATGGGAATTTAATTACAACAGTTCTTGGATATTTCCACTCACCTTCAATGACTTCATTTTCGCCACCTCTTATTATGTACTCGCCACCAAACATTTGAGCAGTTGGAGGAGCTTTTTCCAAATACTCTTTGTAATTTTCAGGATTTAACACATTAATATTTAATATGATATATCCTGAAGGCATTACAAACCTTATTACAAAAATTATTACATATCTACTTTATTTAATTCGTAGACACTATAACTTTCCATAACTTCTTTCATAACTGGAGCTGATACTGGATTGCTTCCATCTATAAAAGCTTTAAGAGCAGCTTTATCAGTCACAAAAATTTTAAACATTACTGTTTTTTTGTCAGGTGCAACTGTTCCAATTGTTTTTGATACATTTGCAACTTTCGATCTTTCTGCCATACCAGCATCTGATTGCATAAAGCCCATAAATTTTTCTAACATACCTTCTTTTAAATGAGCTACTACTAGTGTTTCTGTTTCCATATTTTATCCTTTCTTTATATTGATTGTTTATCCACTAAAATTTTCCATAAAATCTTCATGCATCGGTGTAACCTTTGCTGAATCTAAATCCACGCCTGCTTCAGCTCTTGCTGCATGAAGTTCTTTGTCATTTTTAAATGCTTCAAAACCTTCCATGGTTGCATACTTAACGATTACAGTAAATTTTGTAGGGTCTTCTTTTGATACACCTGCAAAAATAATCGTAGCACCAAATCCTTTAATTTTTTCAGCATTCGCCTTTACCATATTCATCCAAGATGAAAATGATTTTATATTTTCTTCTATTTTTATGATCATTTCTTTTTCCTTTTTATTTTACCGGTGTCATAATTTTCTGTCCTTCGACACCAATTGCAACTACAATCGCTTTAACTGGAACATTTCCAATATTTTTCGACTCGTGTACAATTCCAACATCTTCAACAAATGCATCACCAGCTTTGAATACTTGGGTTTTTCCTTCATGAATTAATTCAATTTTACCTTGCTGGATCATAATTAGAACTGGAAATGAGTGCGTATGAGGAGTTACTGGAGCTCCTACAGGTACAGTAAATTCAAAAGCAGTTATCTTTGCTTTTCCAGAAGGGTATACAATATCATTTCCCATTCCTGTTTGACTTGTTGATAGAATTCTCTTTACATGGCTATCTGCGTAAACATTAGCTGTAAATAAACTTAATATTAATACTAAAATTGTTTTTTTCATTTTTTCCTTTCAATTATTTAAATCTGAACAAATGCTAATTAGTTTAACTTGTCCTTGTTCAGCAAAAGCTGTGCTCGACATAAATATGATAATTAAAAAAAAATATAATTTTTTCATAAACTATTACTTTTTCATTGCATTGAACATGCTCAATGTGTCGTCAAACGCAATAAACAATGTCAGTTTACCATCATCGCTTACTTCAAAATAATGACCAAAAATAGTATCCATGCCATCTGCCTTAGCAATTGCTTTAACAAACACTTTATTCCCCTCACTTATCATCATATCAGGGGTTACTGAAAAATTACTCCATAGATCTGGAACTTGCATCATGGTTTTCATATATGCTTCTTTGCCTTTATGAGTTCCTGACATTGGATGCTTATCTCCAGGATAAATCCAAGTGATATCATCATGTACCATTTCCATAAATCCCTCCATATCTCCTTTGCCAAAAAGCTCATATCCTTTTTTTACTACTTCTTTTGCGTTCATAAAATTCCTTTAATTATTAAATAATTATTATTCATTCTAAGTTAAAAATGTAATGGTTTTATTACAGTGCTGGTATGCGTGATTATATCCAGTCGGGATAAGGCAAACCTTTTTCAATTAAAAAAGGTTTATTAAACATCTTTGAGTTGTATCTGTCTGATTTGTCGCAAAGAATAGTGACAATAGTTTTACCTGGTCCTAATTTTTTCCCTAATCTAATTGCACCTGCAATATTTACTCCACAACTTGTTCCAAGACTTAAACCTTCATTTTTGATTAAATCATATAGTATTGGCAAAGATTCTTTATCTTCAATTGAAAAAGCTCCATCTATTTTTGCTTCTTCAAAATTAGCAGTTACTCTGCTGGATCCAATGCCCTCAGTTATTGATCCACCTTCAGCTTTTAACTCGCCGTTTTCAATGTGATTGTAAAGAGATGATCCCTTTGGATCTGATAGATAAATTTTTATATCTTTATTTTTTTCTTTTAAAAAACTACTTACTCCACCAATAGTTCCACCAGTTCCAGAAGAACATACAAATCCATCAACTTTTCCCTCCGTTTGCTCCCATATCTCAGGACCCGTTGTATGGTAGTGACCTTTAGAGTTTGCGGTATTATCAAATTGGTTAGCCCAAACAACTCCATGATTATTTGAACTTTTTAGCTCTTCAGCCATTCTGGCAGCAACCTTAACAAAGTTATTTTCATCTTTATAAGGTTTTGGTGGAACTAATTTTAAATCTGCACCAATATTTCTTAATGTATCTTTTTTTTCTTGAGTTTGATTATCATTCATTACAATAATCGTTTTATAACCAAGTGAATTTCCAATAAGGCATAAACCAATACCAGTGTTTCCTGCAGTTCCTTCTACAATTATTCCACCTTTAGATATTAATTTTTTTTGTTCAGCATCCCTTATTAAAGCAAGTGCTGCTCTGTCTTTTACAGATCCTCCTGGATTTAAATATTCGGCTTTACCATAAATGTTACAGCCAGTTATTTCAGATGCAGCTTTTAGTTTTATTAAAGGAGTATTTCCAATTGATTGGATAAAATCATCCTTGTAATTTTTCATTATTCTTTTTCCTCATTACCATTTGTAACAGCATAAGGTTTAAATTCTTCAGTTGCTGTTCCAACATTCTTAGCAGGTATTCCTACCATAACAGCATTTTCAGGAACATTTTTTGTTACAACTGCATTAGCTCCAATTCTTGCATTTTTCCCTACAACTACAGGCCCCAAAATCTGTGCACCCGAACCAACGACTACATTATCATGAAGAGTAGGGTGTCTTTTAATTTCTCTTTGATCATTGGAATTTATGCTTGGAGATATTCCACCTAAAGTAACCATATGATAAATTGTTACGTTATCTGCAATGTCAGAAGTTTCACCTATAACAACGCCCATACCGTGATCAATAAATAAATTTTTACCTATCTTAGCTCTTGGATGAATTTCAATACCAGTTAAAAATCTCGAAAATTGAGAAATTATTCTTGCGATAAGATCAAATTTTGCAGTAGCAAAAAAATTTGCAATTCTGTGAAAAAATACAGCCTTAACGCCAGGGTACGTTAATATTACACTTAACTTAGATCTTGCTGCTGGATCCCTATCAATAATTGATTGCAAATAGTCATTCATAGACTGCCTATATAGTTATTAATGTTGGAATTTAAAGTTAATTAATATTGTCTAAAGTAAGCCCTTTTACATTAGCAGGTACTGCGACATCCATCATTTTTGGATTTGCAAGATTTAGATTATTCATTATGTCCGCATATTCTTCCTTTGAGCTTACTTGTAATCTTGGATTATTATTTTTTTCATTTTCAATAGTGGAAAATTTCTTGCCATTATAATCATGAGCTGGAAATACGAGAGTTTTTTCGGGTAATTTTAATAATTTATTAAATATAGAATCATAAGCATCGTAAGCATTACCATTTTGAAAATCTGTTCTACCACTTCCATTTATTAAAAGTGTATCTCCAGTAAAAACTCTATCATTCATCAAAAAACTATAAGAGCAGTCAGTATGACCAGGAGTATAAATTGCTTGAAGTTCAACTTCTTCAACTTTAATTTTTTCACCATCTTTAATTCTTAGATCTATCACTTCTGATTTAGATTTTTCTCCCATAACTCTTATACAGTTTGTTCTTTTATTTAATTCATTTAATGCTGAGATATGATCAGCATGAATGTGAGTATCAATTACTTTTACAAGTTTAAGATCTAAATTATTCAAAATAGTTGAATACTCATCAGAATGTTCAATGACTGGATCAATTATTAATGCTTCTCTACCTTCACCACTTGCAATTATATAAGTGTACGTAGAAGATTTTTGATCGAAAAGTTGTTCAAATATCATAAATACTTAACTTTATAAAAGTTTGCTTAGTAAAACAATCTTTCATATAATATTTTTTTTATAAGGAGGAGACAATGTTAAAAATAAATAGTATGTGTCCTGATTTTCAAGCTAAAACAACTGAAGGAGATATTTCTTTTCACGAATGGTTAGGTGATAGTTGGGGAGTTATTTTTTCACACCCTAAAGATTTTACACCAGTTTGTACTACAGAACTTGGTGCTTTAGGATTAATGAAAGATGAATTTGATAAAAGAAATGTAAAAGTGATTGGTTTAAGTGTTGATGGAGTAGAGGATCATAAAAAATGGTTAGATGATATTAAAGATGTATCTGGTACAAAACCAAATTATCCAATTATTGCTGATGAAGATTTAAAAGTAGCAAAATTGTTTAATATGTTGGAAGCAGATGCTGGAACAACCTCAATGGGTAGAACTGCAGTTGATAATGAAACTGTAAGAACTATTTTTGTAATCAGACCTGATAAGAGAATTGGATTATATCTTACATATCCTATGGCAACTGGAAGAAACTTTTTAGAGATTTTGCGTGCAATAGACTCTATGCAGCTAACAGCTAAACATAAAGTAGCTACTCCTGCTAATTGGAAAAAGGGAGAGGATGTTGTTATTTTGCCAGCGATTAAAGATGACGAAGCTAAAAAAATATATCCAGATGGATGGGAAACTGTAAAACCTTATCTAAGAAAGGTTCCAGATCCTTCTAAGTAAATTGGATAAAAATATTTTAAACCGACAATCTCAGCATTGGGAAACTAATTTCTCAAATAAGCCTGAGATGTTTGGTTTAGAACCAAGTTTACCTGCAAAAAAAGCTTTAAATATTTTCAAAGAAAACAATTATTCTAAAATTGTTGAGCTAGGAGCAGGTCTAGGAAGAGATAGCATTTACTTTGGAAAGAATTCGATAAATGTGACAGCATTAGACTATAGTGAAAATGGAATTAAAATTATCAATGAAAAATTAAAAAAAGAAAATTTAACATCTTCAATTTCAACATTAAAATTTGACATAAGAGAAGACTTACCATTTGAAACTAATTCAGTTGATGCTTGTTATTCACATATGCTTTATTGTATGGCTTTAACCGAGAAAGATTTGGACAAACTTAATAGCGAAATACATAGAATTTTAAAACCTGGAGGATTAAATATTTACACAGTCAGAAATACTGATGATGGGGACTATAAAAAAGGAATTCATAGAGGAGAAGATTTATACGAAATAGACGGGTTTATTATTCATTTTTTTTCTAAAGATAAAATACTGAATTTAACGGATGGATTTAAAAACTTAATTATTGAGTATTTTGAAGAAGGATCATTTCCAAGAAAATTATACTTTATTTGTAATAAAAAAAATTAAAAATTATTTTAAATTTTTGTATTTTTTCATACACACTTGAGCTAACAAAAGATTTGGATCAACAAATATTTTAGAGCCTTTTGCTTTTTTAAAAGATTTGTATGAAAAAATAGCTATTGGTAGTTCTGTACAACCAAGAATTATTTTTTTACATTTTTTTTCCATTAAAAATTTAACTGCTGGTCTTAAAGCTTTTTCAGCATCTTTTACTTTACCTTTTTTCACATATTTAATAGCAGTATTTACTGAACTCTTTTGTAACCTTTCACTCGGACTTATCAAATTATAATTTTTTTCAAAATATTTGTGGTAGATTTTTGTGTCTAAAGTAGCTTCAGTACATAATAATCCTATAGTTGAATTTTTCTTAATTTTTTTTTTTGTGTTTAAATATACCTCTTTTGGCATACTAAGAAATGGTACTGATATTTTTTTTTGAATATCTTCATGCCAGTAATGTGCTGTGTTACAAGGCATTACAATAAACTTGCATTTATTTTTTTCCAGCATTCGACAACCAGCAATTAATTCTTTTAAAACATTTTTGTATTGTTTTAAATTCTCTGCTCTTCGTGGTGTATTTGATTTATTATAAAGGACAAACATTGGATATTTTTGATCTAATTTCCCTCTGTTTAATTTTGCAAGCTTATTACAAAAGTCCAAGCCCGCTTGAGTTCCCATCCCACCTAATATTCCAATCATAATTTAAATAATATCTTCTATATTAAAATTAAAAACATCTATATAGATATTTAAATAATATCAGAAATATATTGACGCTAATAATGAACAGAAATTTATCCTTACTTACTTTAAGTCAGATATTTGGTTTTACCACAGCAACAATAACAGTATTTCTCAGTGGAATAGTTGGTTCCCAAATTAGCTCAAATCAATCCTTATCAACTTTACCAACTGCTTTATTCGTAGTTGGAACAGCAAGTTTCACTGTCTTAGCGGCAAATATTATGAGTAAAATTGGAAGAAGAAATGGTTTTGTATTTGCGGCTATCGGAAGTTCTTGTTCAGCACTACTTGCTGCTTTTGCAATTAGTCAGAAAAGTTTTAATTTATTTTGTCTATCTTGCTTAATTCTTGGAATGGGCGCTGCATTTAATCATCAATATAGATTTGCAGCAGCTGAAAGTGTTGAAAAAGACAAAATACCAAAAGCAGTTTCTACTCTCTTGTTAGCAGGAATTGTTTCTGCATTTTTAGGTATAACTCTTGCAAATTACACTAAAGATTTAATTCAAGATCAATTGTATGTTGGTTCTTATCTTTTGCTATCTGTCCTATCTTTTATGCCTGGAGTTTTTTTATTTTTTTTTAAAAATGTAGAAAATGTTCAGGAGGATAGTCTAAAGGAAGGAAATGTAAGAAATCTAAAATCTATAGTATTACAACCAAGATTTTTACAAGCAATTACTGCAGCTGCTTTTGCTTATGCAGTTATGTCATTTTTAATGACAGCAACACCTTTAAGTATGCATGTTATGGAAAATATGAGTTTAAAAGAAACTGGGTTAGTATTACAATTTCATGTAGTTGCAATGTTTTTACCGTCGTTAATAACAGGTAATTTAATAAAAAAATATGGACACAGTGCAATAATTTATGGTGGAGTTTTATTTTTTTTTATTACAGTTCTTTTAAGTTTATTTGAACAGACATATCTTAATTATATGCTCTCATTAATTTTTCTAGGTCTTGGTTGGAATTTTTTGTTTATATCAGGTACCAGCTTAGTAGTTTTGACTTATAACAAAGAAGAAAAATTTAAAGTACAAGGGATAAATGATTTAATTGTTTTTTCAACTATGGCTTTGGCCAGTTTATCTGCTGGAATTTTACTAAATTCTATTGGATGGAAAATGATGAATATTATTTGTATACCTTTTTTAATATTAATTATTTTAGTAAGTTTTGTTGCTGATAAAAAATCAGTTTCTTAAACATGTCTTTCCTTTTTTTAGGTTTTTTGACGGGCTTAACATTAATTTTTGCAATAGGACCACAAAATGTTTTTGTAATAGAGCAAGGACTAAAGAAACAATATATATTTTTAGTTTGCTTAATCTGTGCATTATCTGATTTGATTTTAATTTTCTTAGGAATCTTTTTATTTAATTATTTTTCTTATTATTTTAATAATGTAGTGGAGCTGATTTTAAATATCCTTTTAATTATTTTTTTATCTTTTTTTATTTATGGAAAAATTAAAGAAATATTTAAATTTAGATCTTTAGAATTTAAAAATAATGTCATAGCACAGAGCTCATTTAATATCTTTATTAAAACCTTAGGTTTTACATATTTAAATCCTCACGTATATTCTGATACAGTATTTTTTTTAGGAAATTTCTCAAAATCCTTTAATATTGAAAACAAAATTTACTTTGGAATAGGCGCTTCTATAGCTTCTTTTTTATTTTTCTTTTCTTTAGGATACTTATCTAAGATTTTTTCAAACAAATTAAATAATAGAAGCTTTTGGAAATACATAAATATTTTTATTATAATATTTATGTCAGGTATAGTTTTTTACATTATTAGAGATATTATTTATTAAAGATTTTTTTTGATAATTTATTAACCTTTAAATGGTTCCCATCAAATCCGTATTGAGTGTGATATTTTCCAGGAAATGCAACACATTTTATGTCTGCACTTAAAGCAGAATTTAAACTTTCTTCTGTATCTTCAATTGCCACACATTCGTCTGAGTTAATATTCAAGTATTTTAAAGCATAATTATAAATATCGGGATATGGTTTTTCTCTTAATATGAATTCATTATTGCCGATAAAATCAAAATCTTTTTTTTCAATTCTTCCTCTTAACGAGTTAAAAATAGAATTGATATTGTTACTCGTTGTTGAGCTAGCAAGTCCAATTTTTATTTTGTTCTTTTTGCAAAATTGAATTATTTCTTTTACACCGTCTCTAGGCTCAACTTTGTGTTTGTTTAAATATTCATTAAAAATTTTGGTTTTTAAATTTCTTATTTTTTTTCCATCTATTTCAACACTAGTATCTTTTGCGTAATCATTGATTCTCGTAGTTCCACCTGATTTTGACAATAGTTTCCTGTATATATCTTCATCCCAAAACCAGTCTAATCCACTTATTTTAAAAGCTTCATTAAATGCATCTCTTTGAAGATCTGATGTCTCAGCTAAAGTTCCAATAGAACCAAATAAAACAGCTTTGTAACTCATTATCCCTTCACAGCACCAGCTGTTAATCCACTGATTACTTGTCTTTGGAAAAACATAACTAACATAAATAAAGGAGCAGTAGCCGAAACAACTGCAGAAACAGCCCACATCAAATTACCTTCATGTTGATTTGTTCCAAGATAACTTTGGATTTTGGGTACCATAGTATGATTTTCCTGATTTAATAAAAGAGCTGTCACTGTAAAATCATTATACGCAAGCATTAAACTAAATAATCCTGCAGTTATTACTCCAGGCCACATAACTGGCATAATGATATGTCTAAATGCTTGAAAATAAGAGCAGCCATCAATTAAAGCACTTTCATCAAGTTCTTTAGGAACAGTTTTAAAAAATGAATACAATAACCACAAAGTAAATGGTTGATTTATTGCAACAAGAACAACGATGGTCGTCGGTAGTATTCCCCAAATTTGTAATTGAAAAAACGGAAATAAATAACCAGAGACTAATGTAATATGCGGCATTGCTCTAAAAATTAATGCTGCAATTAAAATCCAAAATGCATAATTTCTTGTAGACCTAGATAAAGCGTAAGCTCCTAAGGTCCCGAGGAACAGAGAAATGGTTACAACAAAAAATGTAACTATAACTGTATTCCTAGATGCTTTCCAAAACTCTCCTTCAGTCCATGCTTGACTATAAGCATCTGTTGTAAACTTTCCTCCAGTTTCTAGCAACGTATTGAATGCTGTAATAGCATACCACCAGTCAGCTCTTGAAAAAAAGTCAGCTCTAACTTTAAATGACCCCCAGAAAGTCCAAATAAAGGGAAAGCATGCAACCAACAACCAAACTATTATAAAGGTTGTATTAAAAATTTTTAAAGCATTCGATCTTTTATCAAGTCCGTATTCCATTTATCTCGCTGTCCTAAATTCTTTCCAAGTTCTTATTAAAACTGGTGCTAAAAGTATCGCTATCCCAACAATTGTCATCATTGAAGTGGCAGCGGCTGAACCAAATAATATTACTTCCTCATTTACCAGGTTGTCATAAATCAACCAAGACAAAGACTGAGCGCTTCCTTCAGCACTGAAACCAATTATAGGCTCAAAAACTCTAAAATTATCCATCAATGAAATAAGAGCAACAAATGTAACTACGGGATAAATATGAGGCAAAACAATATGTCTTACTCTCTGCCATCTTGATGCTCCATCAATAATAGCTGCTTCAACAGGTTCTTGGGGAACAGTTTGTAAAGCTGCATAAAATACTACAAAAGCAAATGGTGAATGATGCCAAATTCCATATATTATTATAGTTATCCAAGTAAGAGTTTTTGAGGATTTTAACGATAAATAAGGGTCATCCATTAACATCTGCAAATTTGCACCAATAATTCCTTCTGCATCTATCATCCAAAATAAAACTAAAGAACCTACCAATGGAGTAACAATCATTGGCAATATGGTTCCAAATATTAATGGTCCTCTAATTCTTCTAGTTACTGCATTAAGACTTAAAGCAATTATAAAACCTAAAAGTAAGACGTTAGGCGTTACAAACAAGCAATAGGTTAAAGTAAAAATTAGAGCCTTGTAAAAGGGTAGGTTGGTAACTTGATCTACAAATTCCCCAAAAGTATTTGTTTCATTCCAAAATTTTCCAATTTCCTCAATTGCAAGATGATTTCTATCTACATAAGTCCCAAAGCCATTGAATTTTCCTAAAGGCTTTTCTTCTCGAATTTTAGAGGTTTTTTCTTGGTCAACAACTATAGAAACTGTACATCCAAAAGGATCACATTTTTTTACTTCCTTAACAACTTGGTCGTGCTGCGCATAAAATGATTGTATCCCTGTTGAAATGATAGGAAGACCTATAAATAAAATCATTGCCAATCCAGTTGGCAAGAAAAACCAAAAAAAAGTTTTGTTAGGCATTAATGTAATAAGTGGGGATTTTAATCCCCACTTAAAATTTATTGATTATAGAAAGCCTTGTTCTTTTGCTTTACTCATGTAAGCTGCTTCAACATCTTTTAAAGCTTGTTCTGCTGACTCTTTACCTTGTAAAAATTCAACAATCTCACTTCCTAATGCACCATGCATTAAACCCATTTGTGGTAACATTGGATATGGTTTAGCTTTCATTTTAACAGCTTCGATAACTCCAATTGATTTTGGTCCAGGCTTAAAACCTTCAATTAACCAAACAGCTTGATCCGCTGCATCTGCAACCATCTTTTTGTTAGCAGCTGCGTGTGCCAAAGCTCTAAATGTTGCTTCAGCATCAGCGTCAGATCTATTTTTTGCCAATGTGAAACCATCCCACCATAAAGTCGCTGCTGGTATGTTTCCTCCAGCAACCGTTGCTGGTCCAGTTAATTTAGTTGCAGCTGTAATTTTTGCATCACCATCATCATCAAGCAATGTTCCTGATCTTGATGCCCAAAGAGTCATTAATGCAACATTTCCAGATTCCCATTCAACTTTAATAGCTTCACTATCGTGCGTTAAATAATCTGGGTTACTTAAACCTGCTAATTTTTTTAGCATATTTAATGTTGCTACACCTTTTGCATTGTTAATGTTTGGTTGAGCAGTTCCTGCTTTAAAGAATTCTCCTCCATGTCCAATATACATGTTAACGAATTCTTCTGCTAAATTCCAACCAGCTTTGTATGCTGCTGCGTAAGGATATTGCATTTTACCAGATGCTCTTATTTTTTCTGATGCCGCTACTACTTCCTCATATGTTTTAGGAACAGCTATACCCAATTCTTTTAAAACATCTTCTCTGTAATATAAGTGTTGAGTATTTGCCATAAAAGCAACTGCCATTATTTTTCCATCAATTGTTATCAATTGAGAGTCTTGTATTCCTTTTCCATATTTCTTAACAAGATCATCTAGTGGTCTAATTAAGTCTTGGTTCATCAAAGGAACTATAGAGCTATTTGCTGCAATTCTTGCAGAAAACTCTGATGGATTTGCAGTTAAAGCTGGCACAGCAATTTTATTGTGCTCAGATGAGTGTGTGACTTTAAAATCTGCACTTCCTTTACATCCTTTAGCCGTTTCCACGAAAGTTCTTAAAGCTGGAAAATCATTAGCTAAAATATTTATTGATCCACTCTTAATGTTACAATCTGCGTAAGCAGAAGTTCCAAAAAGAAGAAGCAATAAAGAAATTAATATTTTTTTCATATTTGTTTCCCTCATTAAATTTAAATTTATGATTAGAAGGATATATATTCCAAAAGGAATTTAAAAGTATTTTTTAAATCGCATTTGACGCAAGCTCTGCACCTGCGACCAAAGATTCAAATTTTTTGTAAACAATATTTTCATCAACATTTCCAAAGCCAGCAAAAGTACTAAATCCACAATCACTTCCAGCCATCAATTGGTTTTTATCAATTACTTTTGAATACTGAATTATTCTATTTTTTACTAATTCTTCATGCTCTACAAAGTTTGAGGTTGAGTCTATTACACCAGGAACTATTACTTTGTCATTAGGAAGTTTTATGTTCTCAAATACCCGCCATTCATGAGCATGCCTTGGATTGGATGCCTCAATTAAATAAGTTTGGATATTTGCTTTTAAAGCAATGGGTAATATTTTTTCTAATCCAATATCGTGAATATGCGGACCTTCATAATTTCCCCAGCAGATATGCATTCTCAACTTAGAGGCATCGATATCTTTGATTGCTTCATTAAGACATTCGATTTGTTTTTCAGCTCTTACTAAAAATTCTTCATCTGATACATTTTTAAAAGTCATATGTCTTGCTAGCGCAAGATCTGGGCAATCAATTTGCAATAATAAATCATTCTTTGTTATTTCATCATATTCAGTTTTCATAATTTTTGATAATGCTTCTAAATAATCATCATCATTTTTATAAAATTTGTTTGGAAGGAAATTTGAAATTACTCCTGGTGAAGCAGAGTTAATAAATCCTTTAGGATGGTTATTTTTTTTTAAAGCTGATTTTAAATTACTGATATCTTTAGTAAGAGACTTAGTATCTTTGATTTTTAAATCAGCAGTACAACATGGTCTTGTATAAGTAGGTGTACCTCCTGATTTTGCAATTTTTTCTTTATATGATGGAAAATCATCTAAGTCTTTAGGAGCTCTTCTCTCACTTTCGCCACTAAAGCCATGCAACCGATCCTTTACATAAGTTGCATAACTTATTTTTGACATTTCACCATCACTTATAATGTCAATTCCAATATCAATTTGTTTTTTTACAATTTTGTTTACATCTTCTTCAATTATCTTATCAAGTTCTCCTTGATCAAATAATTCATTTTTATCTTTTTTAAAAAGTATTTCAGATAGTTTTTTTGATCTTGGCAGACTTCCAACATGTGTGGTTTTAATTTTATCCATAGTTTTTACATTAATATTTGTTTCCAAATAGCCACTTCATCAAATAATACCCATTCTCTTATTATTTTATCATTTCTTAATTCTGCATGATTTATACCCATTATAAATAAATCTTTGTCAGTCTTTTTCCCAAATTCTTTACTGTCTTTAGAGTGCTTACCACTTAAAAACCATCTGATCGTAGCTTTTTGATTGTTATTTTTTTCATCCAATGATGCAACATGTTCGATTGTAAACTTTATTTCAGAAAATATTTTTTTTAAAGAGCTCCAATATTTAATTATATCTTCACTGCCATTTCCAACTTTATTACTTGGCCAAAATAGACTGGCTGCTCTATCATAATCTTCAAAATCATAATCATTATTAAATATTTTCTTTAAAATATTGGAATATATATAACCTGATGAAACTTCATCAACTTTTACTGGATTATATTCTGACTTTTTATCAGAAGATCTATTAAAAACTTTGATAGCTTTAGATATACCACCTTCTTTATCAATTAAATGCCTTGCAAATTGCTCAGGTGTATAACCTAGCTGTCGAACCATTGCACCTTGATCTCTCACAATCCACTCATCATAAACCTGATTATTTTTACATGCGCAGTCAGCTATAACTCTATAAACAATTTTGTTTCCTGTTTTTTTTCCGTAATACCCGTCATTTAAATGTGTAGCTTTGCTCAGAATTCTGTGAGATGAATGATATCCTTCGTCATCATTTCCACTCCAAATTACATCCTCACCTAATAATTGTCTGTCTGGAAATTCTTCTAAAGTTTTATAAGTTGCATCAATAACAGGTTTAAAACCATAGGTTATTCCAAAGGGTGATCTTACAGGGATATTCTCTGAATAATATTTAGATATCGACTCGACATCTTTCCCTTCCCAAATTTGTTTAGTAATTTTTAAAATGTAATCAGTTAAATTTTTATAATTACTATCAAATCCTTTCATTAGATCTGACTAACAAAATTTAAAATACTATTTTCTGAATTATTACAAGAGATATCTATTTTGCTACTCATTGGAACTGAAAAAGTATCTCCTTTTTCTAATTTTATATTTGAGTTTCCTATCACTATTTTCCAATTACCTTCTTGAGCAAAAAGAACGGTAGGCTTTATACATTCAATATCTTTAATTTCGCCAGATATAGAATTTAATGTTGTTAAATTAAATCCGGTATTTTGTTTGATTGAAGGTTCATAAGTTTTTTTATTAAATTTGTTTCCTAATACTTGATATAATTTAATACCATTAATTTCATCGCTGATATTGTTTTGTTTATTTCTATAAATATTTTTTTCTAATTCTTCTGGCAAATAATTATCAAATCTTTCTAATTCATCTTGAGTTATAGGCTCTATCATCTTTCTACCGTTAGGCACTTCAACCTTTTTTAAATCAATTAACGAATTATCATCAAGCAATGCCATACCAGTCTCTTTTGCTTTTTTTAAAATTTCTGGTACCCATGTTATTATACCAGGATCATCTCCGCCTAATACAACAAACATCAAACTTTCTTTATCTCCAACATTTTCAAATGCTCTGAACATATTTGTAGGCATTGAAATTATATCGCCAGCTTCTAATATTGTTTCTTGTTTTCCATCAGCACCCCAATAAAATCTCCATTTACCTGAGTAAATTACAAACACTTCAGCCGTAGTATGACTGTGAAGACCAGATCCATTTTTTGGCATGGCACTCACTGCTCCTAAATTATACCCATGTAAAGACTGTATTTTTATTAATTGTTTGGTGTCTTCAGCAACTCCACGTCCAATAATTGTATAATTTTTTCTTTCCTTATGACCTTCTAATCTACCCTCTACAAAAGGAAGGCTGCTCGGAACAAGTTCATTAAATTTTGCTAATCTATCAATCATATTCTTGTTATTTATCTATATTTAAATATAAATTGCAATTTATGCAAATAGAACAATTTGATACAGGACTTAAAAATCAAAATAATTTTCAAGAATTAAAAATCACAGCTGAAGAAAATAAACAAAATAAACAAATAGTTAGAAATTATTTGAACAATATTTACAAGCTTGGACCATCTAAAATAGAAGAAAATTTAAGCAAATATTTTAGCGAAGATGTAAATATTAAATGTTTTTTTCCATTAAATGAATTTAAAGGTTTGTCTAATTTTAGGGATAAATTTTGGACCCCACTTTTTGATGCGTTTCCTGATTTAGAGAGAAGAGAACAACTCGTTATAGGCGGAGCCTTTAGAGATAAATTTCAAGTTGGAACAATATCTACCTTATCAGGAATTTTTAAAAAGAAATGGCTAAATGTAGAGCCAAATTTTAAAATGGTAAATTTAAGATGCTGTGAGATACACGAATTAAAAAACGATAAAATTATTGAAAGTCACATTTTAATCGACACAATAAATTTTCTAAATCAAGTAGGGAAGTTTCCAATAAATCCTTCAAGAGGGTATGAGGGCATTTGGATGACACCAATAAATACAGATGGTGTAAATTTTTACGAAAACAATTTAGAAGTTTCAAAAGCCACTCTAGATCAATCTCTTACTATGCAAAGAAGTTTAAATATTAAACCAGAATTAGAAGCATCATCTGACTCTGATTTAAAAGAAAAACTTATTAATCACCCACAAAAAGATTTTTGGCATGAAAAAATGATTTGGTATGGACCTAGCGGTATAGGAACAGCACGCTCTTTGGAAGGTTTCATTGATCATCATCAACTTCCTTTTAGAAAAACATTTAAAGAAAGAAATTACTGGGAATTAGGACATTATTGTGAATTAGGAGATGGTAAATTTTCACTTACTGCTGGATGGCACAGTATACAAGCAGTGTATGATTCAAATGATTGGCTAGGATATAATTCAAATAAAAATAAAGTAACTATGAGAGTTATGGATTTTTATCATCATGATGAGGGAAAAATCAGAGAAAATTGGGTACCGATAGATCTAGCGCATATATTAAGTCAGATTGGAATTGATATTTTTAAATCTTGAAAACTAAAGTTCTCTAATTTGAAAAACCATATTTTCGAAGTCTTACATCACCAGTTCTAGCATGAGCTTCCATACCTTCATATCTAGAAATTCTAGCAGCTGCAGCACCAACTTCTTTGTTAGATTCTTTATTCATTTTTTGGTAAGTGACTGTTTTTATAAATTTTCCAACGTATAAGCCTCCAGTATATTTTCCTGCACCTTTTGTTGGTAGAATATGATTTGGTCCAGAGCATTTATCTCCATACGCAACTGTTGTTTCCTCACCTAAAAATAAAGAACCATAATTTTTAAGATTTTTTAAATACCAGTCTAAGTCTTCAGCTTGAACCTCTAAATGTTCTGGTGCATATTCATCACTCACTTTCATCATTTCTTCTTTGGTATCACACATAATTACTTCTCCATAATCTCTCCATGCAGCATCAGCATTATTTCTGTTATGTTCAGGTAGTTCTTGAATAATTTCTGGAACTCTTTTCATAACATAATCACATAAAGATTTATCAGTAGTGTAAAGCCAAGCTGGAGAGTCAGGACCATGTTCAGCCTGTCCAACTAAATCATAAGCGATTATTTCTTTGTCAGCTGTATGATCTGCAATAATGCCTATTTCGGTTGGTCCTGCAAATAAATCAATTCCAACTTTTCCAAATAAAATCCTTTTAGACTCTGCTACAAATTTATTTCCAGGTCCAACAATCATATCTACTTCTGGATTACCAAAGCAACCATATGCAAGCGCACCAATTGCTCCTATACCGCCAATGTTCATAATTACATCTGCACCACAAAGGTTAGCTGTATAAATTATAATTGGGTTAGCACCATTTGAATCTTTCGGCGGACTTGTTGCAATTACATTTTTTACTCCAGCAACTTTTGCAGTTGTCACACTCATTATAGCAGAGGCGATATTGTTATATCTTCCACCGGGCACGTAACACCCAACGGTATTTACAGGTATTAATTTTTGCCCTGCTATTAAACCAGGCGATAATTCAACTTCTGAGTCTTTTCCAAGATTTTCTAGTTGATGTTCTGCAAACTTCCTTACTCTTTCATGAGAGAACTGAATATCATCTTTAATCTTCTGATCTAAAGTTTTATTTATTTCCTCAATTTTTTCTTTGCTAACAATTATATCACCTTCATAATTATCAAATTTTTTTAAAATATCTTTAACACCTTGATCTTTAGTTTTTTCTAAATCTTTTAAAATAGAACTTACCTTAGTTCTTGTTTCATCTTCTCCTGTAAATGCAGTTTTTTCAGCTTTTTTTATATAAGTAATTGCCATTATTTTTTCTCTAATTTTACAAATGTTTAAATTATATAAGATGTTTATTCAATAGAAGTTTAATCTAAAGCAACAACGGCTGCAGCTATAGAAGCAAGTCTTGCTGTCGCATCATCTGATCTACTTGTTATAACAACAGGTACTTTACCTCCAACAACTACGCCTGCTGCACATGCTCCCATAAAATAAATCATCATTTTTACAAGCGCATTTCCAGTTTCGACATTTGGAACTAATAATACATCAGCTTCCCCAGCAACTATATTCTCAATTCCCTTAATAGAAGCAGATTTTTTTGAAATACTATTGTCAAATGCTAAGGGTCCAAAAATATCAGCATTAAAATTTTCTTTACTTGCCAATTCAGTTAATTCTTTAGCTTCAACCGAACTCTGTACACTATCAATAACTTCTTCTGTTGCTGAAAGGATAGAAATTTTTGGTCTTGGAATATTAATTCTATGACTAAAATCTATAACATTTTTTAAAATATGCATTTTAGTTTTTAGGTTAGGAGAAACATTCAATGCTCCATCGGTTATGATTAATGGTTTATCATCTTTTTGTAATGTCATATGCCAAATATGACTTAGTCTTGTTTTTCCAATTAATTTATATTCTCTTTTAAGAACTTCTTTCATCAATATATCAGTATGAATATGTCCTTTTACAATAATTTTTACTTTATCTTCCGATGCAAGTTTTGTTGCAATTCCTGCTGTATTATTTTCAACTGGCTCATTAATTATTTCAAAATTTGATATGTCAAATTTAAGCTCATCTGCGCATTCTTTTATTTTTTGTTTGTCACCTATTAATATTGGGGTGATCAGTTTTTCTGAAACAGCGTCCATTACTGACATCATCGGTAATTTTTTACCTGCATTTACAATGGCTGCTTTTACACCCCTTTTTTGATGGGCTATATTAAGTAGATTAACAGGGCAAACTGTAGATTTATCAGATAACATATGAGTTTAAATATTTGTTATGGTTCTAAATATCAATATTTTTTATTACGTTCGATATAAAAATAGTTTAAAATTGAATAAACGATGGAGATAGTTACAAAAATTGCACCTATAGCGTTAGCCCTTATAATGTTAGGTCTGGGATTGGGTTTATCAACTAGAGATTTTTTAAGAGTTATAAATAATCCAAAAGATTTTACAGTCGGAATAATTTGTCAATTAATACTTCTCCCAATCGTAGCTTATATTTTACTTTTAATATTAAGATTACCAGTTGAATTAGCTTTAGGATTAATGATTATTGCTGCTGCTCCTGGAGGAGTAACATCAAATGTCTTAACAAAATTTGCAAATGGAGATGTTGCATTATCTATTTCGTTAACAGCAGTAGGTAGTTTAATTAGTATTTTTTCTGTTCCATTTATTGTTTTTTCTTCAGCAAAATTATTAGGTGTAACTGATTTATCCTCAGATATTACGATGACTGGTATTGCTCTTAAAATGGCACTAGTTGTAACTGTGCCAGTAATTCTTGGAATGATAATTAGAAGATTCGCTGAAAACTTTATTTCGTCCAATATTAATATTGTAAATAGAATTACAGGTATTTTATTTATTGTTGTATTTGCAGCGATATGGATTGAGGAAAGAGAAAATATAATATCATACTTAGGTCAAGCGGGTTTAGCTGTTTTAATATTAAACGTAGTCATGATGACTTTGGCATTTTACATTGCAAAAGCTTTTGCAACTGGAATACCACAGAGAAAATGTATTTCTTTAGAATGTGGATTACAAAATGGAACTTTAGCTGTATTTGTAGCAACACAAATTTTCAATGATGTCGCTTACATGGTTCCAACAGCTGCTTATGCATTAATAATGTATATAACTGGATTTATATTTATATATATTCTAAAAAATTCTAATTAAGATTTATTTGATTGTAGGTTCTTTTTATAAAAACATTTATTGATTTTAAATTTTCATCTTGAATTTTTGACATTTCTTTAAAATTTTGTTTGCTGACATCAAAATTTATCAATTTATTTTTGTCTATAGAAATAAATTTATTTTTAGTTAATTTCTTGATTTTTCTTACTACTGTTGGTCTTGGTATTCCTGTTATTTCAGAAATAGACATTGCATTAATTCCTTTTATTTTTTTATTAATAATTTTATCTCTCCATTTATCTAAATAACTATCAACTCCTTTAAGTTGCCTTCCAATTTTTGAATTATTATTCAAAATTATAGTTGCTAAAATAGTAAATATTTCCATATCACCAAAATAATTTTTCCACCTTAAGCAGTAAGGGAATAAAAATTTATAAAATTGATACCAGCAAAATGAGAAATTATGTTTTATTAAGTTATTAATTTCATTACTGGACATTTCATTTTTTATAACTTTTTCTTCTTTTAAAATTTGACTAAAAACAGATAAAAGTATGCATATATTTTTTAATGTATCATTCGGCTGTGTTGAATTGTAAGCACTTCTATCTATTGTAATCTTCTTGCCCTTTTTTTTAATTATTCCTTTTTTTTCCAGGGATATAACTTTTCTTCTGACACTTTCTTTTGGAATTTGAAGATCCTTTGATATTCTTATAAGGTTAATTTTCTCAATCTCTAATGTTTTATCATTATAAAAATTATTGAAAGTAATATTTAAATTATTTCGTCTGTAAAAATCAAACTGCTTACTAATCAAATAAATTAGAATTGTGTAAGTATCTATATCTTTGAACACTTTATAAGCACCGATTGTCCATTCAGACATAAGTTTTAAAAAAAAAGGACTTAAAATATCAAAATGATTTTTGAAAATTTTATCGATCAGCTCATCATCTAGTTCGGAATTTACACTTGGTAGCTGCTTCATAATGTATCAAAACCCAATTTGAACAATTTTAAAAGTTGAGTCAACCCATTTTGAACAGTTAAATTCTGTAAATTTTTTTTACCATATGATTAAATAATTTAATGAGTACTGAAAGCTTAAACAGAACATCTAATATTGAAATACCTGAAAAAAAACGAAGAGTAATTCGAATGTCCCCTCGTAAAGTAAATATAGATGTTCTAAAGAAACGAGTAATCACTGAAAAGAAAAAAGAGGCACTTCAGTCAAAAATAATAATACTTTCAGTCTGTTTATCTATTGGAATACTAGGTTATTTTGCAGGTTAATTAGCTAATAGAATATCTAAATCCTTTTTAATATTTTTTGGAATTTTTATAGATTTTTCAGAGTTTGTTTTTGTTCTTAAAAACTTTTGCTCGCCAGGATAAAAGATTTTTTGTCCTTTTAGATTTGGTATTTTTTTTATTCTATTAATATTTTTTTTTATCTCTTTTTTATAATCTTTAACAAATAGATTGTCTTTAAATGCTAAAAATAAGTGACCGATATTTTGTGGCCCAGAGAAATCATCAAATGGGTCTTTTACTTTGCCACCATGATTACTTCCAACAAATACTCCAGTTAAAATATCTACCATCCAGGCTAATCCAGATCCTCTAAATCCAGCTATTGGAAGTTGTACCCCAGCAAGAGCTTCTTTTGCATTTGTAGTTGGTTTTCCAAATTTGTTTAAAGCAACGCCATATGGTATTTTTTTTCCTAACTTTTCTGCAATCCTAATTTTACCTCTATTAATCATTGACATTGATGTATCCAGTATAAATGGAACCTTACTATTTGTTTGAGTTCCAAAACATATTGGATTAGTTCCAAAGACTGATTTTTTTCCACCAAAAGGCGCAATAGCTGGAGGAGCATTTGTAAATGCGAATGTTATTAAATTTTTTTTAACCGCTTGCTCGACGTAGTATCCAGATAGACCGTAATGTCCGCTGTTTTTTACAGCAACTAAACCAATCCCTGTTTTTTTTGCATTTTGAATAGTTTTTTTAATAGCCTCATCTGCTGCAACAAAACCAATAGAATTATCAGCATCAATTATTGATATAGATTTTGATATATTTTTTACAGTTATTTTAGGTCTCGGATTAATGACTTTTTTTGAGATTCTTTCACAATACATTTTTAAACGAGACAATCCATGAGAAGGCGCACCTACAAGCTCTGCATTGATAATTGCATTTGCACAAATAATAGCATGATTTGTTTTCAACCCTCTTTTTATAAAAATTTTTTTAATAATAGATTTAATTTTTGTATTATTTACAGACATTAATAGAATGAAATTAACCTTTACCTCTCCAAGGTATAGTCTTATCTATAATTTTTCTCAAAGTTACGTCAAAAAGAAGACCCAACATACCCATTATAAAAATTGTGATCCAAATTACTTCATATTGAAAATACTTTTTGGCAACATTTTCAACAAATCCAATTCCAGTTGTACCTGCTAAAAATTCTGCTGCAACTAAAGTTCCCCAGCACATACCAACAGCTACTCTAATACCTGTTAAAATTTCAGGTAAAGAATTTGGAAAAATAACATATCTAAGTATTTGTCTTTTAGAAGCACCAAGAGAATGTGCTGCATGAATTTTAGATAACTGCGTGCCTGATGCTCCAGCTCTGGCTGAAATAATCATTATAGATAATGAAACCATAAATAATAAAAATACTTTTCCAGTATTATCAATCCCTAAAACTGAGATTATTAAAGGAGCCCACGCAAGTGGAGGTACTGGTCTGTAAAGTTCAATTAATGGATCAAAGAAACCTTTAGCAAATCTATTTAAGCCCATGAAAAGTCCTAATGGTACACCGATCAATATTCCAAAAACTAATCCAAGAAAAACTCTTAAAAATGAATCCCAAATATGACCATAAGGAACAGGGATTTTAAATAGCTTAAAATCACCAGTAACAATTTTTAAAACTTTACCTTTAAAATTTTGCTTAACCACACCGTCTTTAGTGTGAACCGGATATTCTCCAGGCAAAACATCAGCTATCCAATCTGGCAATATAAAGCCAATTATCTGGCTTACATCCATCATATCAATCCAAAGAAGTGGGATATTTTTGTAACCTACACTTGGCTTAGACATTAAAATAAATTTATTAAGTGTATCGGAGGGTTTTGGTAACCATCTACCTGAACCTTGCTCAGAACAACTAGGACCACTTGCAACTATAGTTCCAGCAGGGAATAAAAGAATGTCAATTAATCTTAAACCTCCTTGCTCAGTTTTTTGAAGATTATCAAATTCAATAATTGCATTTTGCATTTCATTAAGAGCATTTGGTGGATAAATACTTGCAAATTCAATTCTTCTTGCAATTTTTACAATGTTTTTTGCGTAAGTAGATGCCACTTCCTCAGTGTCATCTAAATTTTTTCTATATAATTTTATCTCTGATTTAAGTTCTTTTATTGCATTTTTGAATTGAGGATTATGGTTTCTTAATTTAAAAAATTTATCATTAATTTTTTTTAATTGTTCAGCTGCAGCGTGAAATTTCAACCCTCTATCTGTTTCAGGCACTAAAGGCACTTCAATAGTATTTTCTATTGATCCTGTTCCGGCACTTACAGTTACTATGCCCCAGGTTCCTTGCTCAGCAATTGCTTTTTGTCTTTCATTTTTTTGCTCTGGTGTTTCAAATGGATAATCTTTCTTTTGAAAATTAGTACTTAATAATCTAATTTCATCAGTCATCTCATCTATTTTAATTTTTGTGTTAATCTCCATTAGATTATCGTTAGTAAGTAATGGAATTAATTTGTTTGTTTTATTAATAAAACCAACTAATGCAGTTTTCTGTATGTTGCTTAAATCTGGCGAATTTTGAATTTCTAAACTTATTTTTTTAAGATTTTTATTTTCTATTTTTATTATTGAAGTACTTTTGAATTCTCTTTCTTCAATTGGAAATTGATATTTTAATCCTAATAAAGACTCATTTATTTTTGCGACCTGACATAATTCATTTGCTGATTTTGGATAAAATCCTTTTGCAATATCCCAAGAATAATAAAGCCAAACTAACAATATTGCACTACTTCCGACAATTATCCAATGAGTTCCACCTTTTGCTCTTTCTGGATTTCCAAAAACTGCATCAACTTTTTCAGTTTTTATTAAACGTCTTCCATAAAGTATGCACCCGATAATTGATACGAGAATTAATATTGTTATTATTTGAGTAAACATTTAATTTTCTTTTCCCATAATTTCTTCCTCCATGTTCCAAATCATGGATAAAATTTCCTCTCTTTTTGATGAAAAATCTTTATTTTTTTTTATTTCTCTTAAATCTTCTTTTAATCCCATCTCTGCAAATGGAAGATTATATTCTTTATGTATCCTACCTGGTCTTGGTGCCATTACATACAACCTTTCACCAAGCAGTAGTGCTTCCTCAACCGAGTGCGTAATTAAAATAATTGTTTTTCCAGTTTCTTTCCAAATTTTCAAAACTAAAGATTGCATTTTTTCTCTTGTTAAAGCATCAAGAGCACCTAAAGGCTCATCCATTAAAATCAAATCAGGATCATTGATTAAACATCTTGCAAGAGCTACTCTTTGCTGCATTCCTCCAGATAATTGATATGTTGGGGTATTTCCAAATCCTTTTAAGCCAACAATCTCCAGCCACTCATCAACTTTTTTCGAAGTTTCTATAGGATCTTTTTTTTTCATTCTAAGACCAAAGTTTACGTTCTCTGCAACAGTCAACCATTCGAATAATGCACCTTGTTGAAAAACCATGCCTCTTTCAACTCCAGGTCCATCAATTTCTTTACCATTCAAAGTTATATTTCCAGATGTTGGTCTTAAGAAACCAGCTGCAATATTTAATAAAGTTGTTTTTCCACAACCAGAGGGCCCAAGAACAGTTAACAGTTCTCCTTTTTTTAATTTGAAATTTAAATCTTTTAAAGCATGAACAGTCTCTCCTTTTGGAGTTTTGAAAATCATGTTTAAGTTTTGAGATATTAAATCACTCATTAGTTGACTTTATATAAAATATTTACTTAAAAAAATAGGCACCAATAAAATTGGCGCCTATTTAATTATTCTAATCTTTAAATTATAAAGGTAAGAAACTAGTGTCTACTGCTCCACCTGGAGTTCCCATTCCTTTTAAGAATGCATCTAAGTTTCCGCTTTCCATAGATTTTTTAGTTTCTTCTGGAGTTAAAAATTTGAAACCACTTAAAGTTTCTTTCATATCAGCAACTTTCATCTCTGAAGCTTTTGACATAGAATTCATATCACTTTTTCCATTTCTATATCTTTCATTTGCTTCATGAGTTACTTCAATAAAAGTTCTCAACATTCCAGGATTTTCCTTCATAAACTTGTCTGTTACAGAAGTTATATCTATTCCTAAAATACCTGCATCTCTTGCTTCTTGAACTGTTAAAAGTCTTGATCCTACAGCAACCGCAGCTTTGATAGAATTACCACCAAATAAACATGCCATCACTACATCTCCACTTACTAATGCAGCCGCACCTTCTTCTGGATCCATTTGAATAATATCCATTTTGCTTCTGTCAGCTCCGACAACTTTCATACTTTCGTCGAAAACGTACTCAGCCATAGTACCTAACGGAACAGCAACTTTTTTACCTTCTAATTCAGTTGCATTTGCTTTTGTTATTCCTGATGCATTAGATGTTACACAAGTTGTTCCACCCATTCCGTATTCCATTGCAATATCAACTAATTTGATAGGTGCATTTGATTTTACAGCATTAATAAATGGTACTAAACCTTGTGAGTAAGAAATATCAATATCTCCTGCTAACATAGCATCTGTCATTGCCCCACCATTTGTGAAGTTTGTCCATTTTACTGGAACTCCTAAAGCTTTAGCAAAATTCTTTTTTTGCATGTCCTCTAAATTTGGACTTGGCCACTCTAGAAAGTATGCAACTCTAACCTCGTTCGCAGCAGAGTTTGCTGCTGTGATTGTTAAGTTTAGAGCAAATAAACTTCCTAAAATGAAACTAATTATTTTTTTCATTTCATCTCCTGTTAATTAAATTTAATTATCGATATTTAAGTTTAAATTTTCTTTTAAGTAAATGATGAATAAATTACACAGGCTTCAAAAGTCATAACTTACAACCTATAGTTGCGGTCATTTAACATAGCAAGTATGACTAAAATTTACTGGTTAATTTATATAATTAGTCTATGAATCGAAACATAATTATGAGTTCAGAAAAACCTCAAATACCAAATTCTTTAAATGAACATTGGATGCCATTTACATCCAATAGAGATTTTAAAGAGTCTCCAAGATTAATTGTAGAAGCAAAAGGTGTTTATTTAAAAAATCATCAAGGTCAAACTCAGATAGATGCAAGCTCGGGATTATTTTGTAATCCATTAGGACACGGAAGAGAAGAAATTATTAATGCAATTACAAATCAGTTAAAAAAATTAGATTATGCTCAACCATTTCAACAAGGTTTTGGTGGTTCATTTGAACTTGCAACAAAAATTTCTAAACATACACCAGGAAATTTAAATAGAATTTTTTATACAATTTGTGGATCTACCGCTGTTGAAACAGCAATTAAAATTGCAGTTGCATATCATAAAGCAAGAGGTGAAGGACATAGATTTAGGTTTGTTGGAAGAGAAAGAGGCTATCATGGAATGAATATTGGAGCTACTTCTGTTGGCGGAATGATTAACAACGTGAAAACATTTGCCAATGTTTTGATGCCAGGTGTTCTTCACATGAGACATACACATTTACCAGAACATAAATTTGTTTCAGGTCAACCTGAAACTGGCGCAGAGATGGCAGAAGATCTTGAGAGAATTTGTACAAATTTTGGTTCAGAAAATATTGCAGCTTGCATTGTTGAACCAATTGCTGGATCAACAGGAACTTTAGTTCCACCAAAAGGATATTTACAAAGACTAAGAGAAATTTGCGATAAGCATGGTATTTTATTAGTTTTTGACGAAGTTATTACAGGTTGGGGAAGAACAGGTTCGCCTTTTGCATCTCAAGAATACGGAGTTACACCTGATATTATAACAATGGCTAAAGCTACAACAAATGGAATAAGTCCTTTAGGTGCAGTTGCGTGTAAAGAAGAAATTTATGACACAGTTATGGATGGATCTCCAAAAGGAACAATAGAATTATTTCATGGCTACACTTACTCTGGAATTCCTGTCTCAGTAGCTGCAGGCTTAGCGGTTCAAGATATTTTTGAAAAAGATGATATCTTTAATAGAGCAAAAAATTTATCTCCATATTTCCAAGAAGGTTTAATGTCTTTAAAAGATATTGATGTTGTTGATAACATAAGAGGTTATGGAATGATGGGTGGTATTGATATTAAAATGCATAAAAAACCTGGCGCAGCAGGATTTACATGTTTCAAACATTGTTATGATGCAGGAGTTAACTTTAAAGCGACTGGAGATTGTTTAATTATTGCTCCAATGTTTATCTGCGAAAAAAAACATATTGATGAAATAATCGAGAAACTAAGAACTGGTATTACCAACTATTCAAAAAGCAAAAAAAATTAATTTAATTCTATGAAAATCGGGGTTCCAAAAGAAATAAAGCCTCAAGAAAATAGAATTGGACTCACTCCCGAAAGTGTAAAGGCATTAACCTCTAATGGCCATGAAGTTTTAATTGAAAATAATGGAGGTTTTGAAGCAGGATTTGAAAACGATCATTATGTATCAAGCGGAGCAAAAATAGTTAATACAGCTGAAGATATATTTAACGACTCCGACATCATTGTTAAAGTCAAAGAGCCACAATCTAGCGAAGTAAGAATGATAAAAGAAAATCAAGTTGTCTTTACGTATCTTCATCTTGCTGCAGCCAAGGAACTGACACAAGGTTTAATAGACAGCAAATCAATATGCATCGCTTATGAAACAGTCACAGATAATAACGGAAGACTTCCTTTATTAGCACCAATGAGTGCAGTAGCAGGAAGAATGTCAGTTCAAGCAGGTGCACATTGTTTAGAAAAAAATCAAAAAGGTCGTGGTCTTTTGTTAGGAGGAGCACCTGGCGTAGAGCCTGGAAATGTTGTTATACTTGGAGGTGGAGTAGTAGGTGAAAATGCTGCGATAATTGCAACAGGCATGAAAGCCAAGGTTAATATTGTAGATAAATCTGAAAAAAGATTAAACGAACTTTCCCAAATATTTGGAGACAAAATAATTCCCAACTTAAGTGATAAAACTGATTTAGAAAAATTAATTTCTGAATGTGATTTGTTAGTAGGTGGAGTTTTGATACCGGGTGCTGAGGCACCAAAATTAGTTACAAAGAATATGTTAAAAAAAATGAAAAGGGGATCAGTAATTGTAGATGTTGCAATTGATCAAGGAGGATGTGTAGAAACCAGTAAACCGACTACTTTTGCAGAACCAACTTTTATAATAGATGATATAATTCATTATTGTGTTGCAAATATGCCCGGTGGTGTTCCTAGAACATCAACAATTGCATTGAATAAAGCAACTCTTCCTTTTTTATCTAAACTAGCAAAAGATGGGTACTTAAAAGCTTTAAATGATGATCAAAATTTTCAAGCAGGATTAAATGTATTTAAAGGAGGTGTTACTCATAAAGCTGTTGCTGATGTATTTGGTCATGATTATTTACCAGCTCAAAAGGCATTGCTTAATTAAAATCCCTAATTTTTCTTGCTTTTTTTTATAAATTGACAAAAAAAAAATTAATTCTATATAGCAGTCATAATTTAAAAAATTATTCCTGAATTTAACATTCATTTATTTCTCTCTTTTTTGTTGAATTCACCTCCTCGAAAGGGGAGGTAAAAAGGAATTATATCCCTTTGTTTATTAAATTATATATTTGGTCTTTGTCAGTTAAACCAATTTCTCTTGCTACTTCACTTTCACCTTTAAAAACTACTATTGTGGTCCAATAATTAACACCTAAAGCTTTAGCAATATCTTCATGTTCTGTTTGCTCATAGAATAAAAACTCAACATCTTTAAAGTCTTTCATTGCTTGATCAAAAACTTTTGTTTGTGCTGCACATGTTGAACAATATTCGTTCCAAGAATTAATAACAATTGTTTTACCAGATTTTTGAATTTCTAATAATCTTTTCAGATCAAAATTTGTAGTTTTTTCAAAACCAAATGAGATATTTGGTATTAAGAATAAAATTAGAAAGACAAAATATTTTTTCATGAGCTTTATTTAATTATCTGGTCATTCTTTTCAAGATGTTTTCTTTCAAAAATATTTGATGAAACAAAACTGCTAAAATATGCAATGAGATTAAAACTATTAATGTATAATTTGAAATAACATGAACATTGTAAAATTGATCTGCTAAATCAAAGTTATCTTCAATCCTTAATTTAAAAATAAAAAAATTTAGTTTTTCACCATTAAATAGCTTTTTTAAAATTCCTGATGTTGTTATTGTTAAAAGTGCGACATAAAGAGCGAAATGATTCAATTTCGCAATCAAGTTTTGTCCAAAGAATGCCTCAGGCATTAGTTTTGGGGACTTGCTAAAAAATTTATAAATTAACCTAAATAAGGTTATGTAAAATATGGATATTCCTACAATTACATGTACATTTTCAATAGTTATTCTTAAATCCGAAAAATCTAATCTGACCAAAATAAACCCCATTGGTATCTGAGCAATTAGAAGGAGCAAAGTGAACCAATGAAAAAATTTAGTTAACCAACTATATTGTAATGTTATACTGTCAGACATGAGCTATTTTATAAAAATAAATAATATTTTCAAAATAATGTTTATTGTAGCACTTTCTTTTTCATTTAATTCTAATGTTTTATCAGAAGAAAGCGCAAAAGACATTATAAAGAAAAGAAAGTCTTTATTCAGTCAAAATTATAAACTAGCAAAAAGAATTAGTATTTTACTTAACGAAGTTGAAATTGAGGACTCAAAAAAACTGATGATTAGAATGAGTGATAATTATTTAGAATTACTAAATTTATTTCCAGAAAATACAAAAGAGGGACACGGAACAGAGGCTTTACCAATTATTTGGGAAGAAAAAGATGAATTTAATGCTCTAATGAAAAAATCATCTGATCAAATGATAAAGCTAGCTTCAATTATCGAAGACCAAGATGATTTTAGAGCAGCTTTGAAACAATATATGTGGTCGAGCTGTAAAGCTTGTCATAGCAGATATAGGGCTCCACACTAATGAAAAAGTATTTTTTTATTTTTATTGTTTTATTTTATGCAGATACTGCTTTCTCTCATTCGCACTACCCCATAACTAGAGATTCATTAGAAGCAATTAAAAATGGCAAGATATTATACAATCAATATTGTGTTTCTTGTCACCAAGCAAATTTAGCTGGAGCTACAAATTGGCAAGGTTTAGATGAAGATGGGCATAGAAAAGCACCGCCTTTAAATGGAACTGGTCATACTTGGCATCATACAGATGAGTTACTACATAGAATGATAAAGTATGGATTTGCTAAATTAATAAAAAATTATGAAGGCAAGATGATGGGTTTTGGTGATAAAATAAGTGATGAAGGTATTGATAACATTCTTTCGTACATTAAATCTTATTGGAAAGATGATATTTATGAATATCATTTAGAAATGAGCAAACAATGAGTTCAGAAGCAATTAATTTTAATTGGTCATGCAAACATACTTGGAAAAGAAGCGCAAAAAATACCGCTTGGTGTTTACTAGGCTGTGCAATTGGTGACTTTGGAACTATATTGTATTTTCAGATAACAGGAATTCCCTGGCCTGTTTTAGCCATCATGACATTAGCAATTATAAATGGTTTGATTACAAGTATTATTTTAGAAACTATAATTTTACTAAGACAAAAACTTGATTTTTCCAAAGCATTAAAGACTGCGCTCGGTATGAGCTTTATATCAATGGTCAGTATGGAAATAGCCATGAACCTTACAGATGTAATTTTAACAGGTGGAGCTATTTTAAATTGGTGGGTAGTACCAATAATGCTTCTAGTTGGATTTTTAACTCCATGGCCATACAATTATTGGAGATTAAAAAAATATAATATTGCTTGTCACTAAAAACATCTCTATATCAATTTAAGACCTCAGATAATGACTAAAGATTTAATAACAATTGATAGCCTTTCAAAGGTATACGACAATGGATTTAACGCTTTAAAAACTGTTAATTTAAATATAAAGCAAGGTGAAATTATTGCTATGCTTGGACCAAATGGAGCTGGCAAAACTACACTGATAAGTATTGTATGTGGTATAGTTAAACCAACTTCTGGAGTAATTACAGTAGATGGTTTTGATATTATAAAAGATTATAGAGAAACAAGATCAAGAATAGGACTGGTCCCCCAAGAAATTTCACTAGAACAATTTGAAACAGTGTTTAACAATGTTTCATATTCAAGAGGCTTATATGGAAAAAAGCCAAACCCCCAACATATAGAAAAAGTTCTAAAAGATTTTAGTTTATGGGATAAAAAAGATTTAAGGTTAAATCAGCTTTCAGGAGGAATGAAAAGACGTGTAATGATAGCAAAAGCATTATCTCATGAACCTTCGATATTATTTCTTGATGAACCAACGGCAGGCGTAGATGTAGAATTGAGAAAAGATATGTGGAAAGTTGTAGAGGGATTAAGGAAAACTGGAGTAACCATAATTTTAACAACACACTATATTGAAGAAGCAGAGGCAATCGCAGACCGAGTTGCTGTAATTAATCAAGGAGAAATCATTGTTGTTGATAATAAAATAGATTTATTAAAAAAGATGGGTCATAAAAAATTAACTATTGAGTTGCAGGATAAAGTCGAAAAAATTCCATCAGAACTTGATGAATATAATCTATCAATCTCTAATGATAATTATTCATTAATTTACAACTATAACTTACATGCTGAAAGAACAGGTATTACAAAGATGCTTCAAGATTTAAAAAATGCAGGTTTGAGGATGAGAGACTTAAAAACAGAGCAAAATAATCTTGAAAAGATTTTTGTGACATTGGTAAAGGAAAATAATGAGGATTAATTTTTACGCATTAAGAGCAATTTATTTTCATGAAATGGATAGATTTAGAAGAACATTAATACAATCTCTTCTTTCCCCAGTTTTATCTACTTCATTATACTTTATAGTATTCGGCTCGGTAATCGGGGATTATGTACAAAAAATTGATGGCATTAGTTATGGCTCTTATATAGTTCCAGGATTATTGATGTTAACATTATTAACGCAATCTATCAGTAACACTTCTTTTGGAATTTTTTTTCCTAAATTTAATGGAACAATTTATGAAATTTTAGCAGCTCCAATTTCTACTGTAGAAATTGTAATTGCTTATGTTGGTGCAGGTGCAACTAAAACTTTAATAGTTGCTGCAGTAATTTTCTGCACTTCACTTTTTTTTGCAGAAGTAAATGTAAAGTTTCCTTTACTAATGATTTTCTTATTAATTCTAGTTGCTTTTACTTTTGCTTTGTTCGGGTTTTTAATTGGACTTCTTAGTAAAAATTTCGAGCAAATGTCTATAATACCAACAATTGTCATAACACCAATGGTATTCTTAGGTGGAAGTTTGTATTCGCTAGATATGCTCCCAAGTTTCTGGCAAACAGTCACTTATTTTAATCCTGTTGTATATTTAATTAATGGGCTGAGGTTTGCATTTTATGGAGTTTCTGATTTTGATATTTGGATAAGTATTTCAACAATGTTTATATTTTTAATTGTATGTGTAACTCTTGTCTCAATTATACTAAAAAAAGGTTATAATATAAAAAATTAATTTGACTGTTGACCAGATAATTCCTGCAATATTTTTAATATTAGTCTTAATATTAGTTCTACCTAATTTTCTCAGATCAAACTCAAATATTAAACAATTGATATCTAATTTTTCAATTTGGATAATAATTATACTTGTTATATTTGGATTGATGTATTTTTTGATGTAAATAGATTTATGATTAAATTTATTCTTCCAGCAGTACTATTAATTTTAATTATTATTTTCTGGGAAAAAATTAATGAATTTTTATTAAGCAATTTTAAAATTAAACTCAATTACATAGCTGTCATCATATTAGTTTTAATATTAGTGGTTTTATCTTTATTACTATATTTCTAACTTATAATGGAGATAAATTTATTATTCTTTGTTAGCGTTGTTCCAGCTATCGTATTATATGGAATTGCTAAATCAGGTTTAGGTGGATCAATATCATTAATTTCAGTTCCATTAATGACAGTAGTAATGCCATTAAATCAAGCACTTGCAATTATTTTACCAATATTAATTTTTTCAGACATTATTGCAGTTTATAGATTTAGAAGAGAGTTTGATTTTGGAACACTTAAATTAATAGTTCCATTTGCAGCTATTGGAATAATAATTGGCTCATTTACATTTACTTATTTTTCTGAGGATTTGCTTAAGTTAATTGTTGGAATAATGGGTTTTTTATTTTCTGGTCATTATTTTCTATTTAAAAAAGAAAAAACTATACCGGCAAAAAAAAACTTTTTTAAAGGGGCTATTTGTTCATCCATTGCTGGTTTTTCAAGTTTTTGTGTTCATGCGGGAGGAACCCCAACAAGTCTTTATTTGCTTCCACTAAGAATGAAAAAAGAAATTTATGTTGGCACAAGAATTATTTTTTTTAGTTGTGTTAATCTAATTAAGCTTCCTCTGTATGTTTATTTATCTATGATGAATTTTGATACTTTATATCAATCAGTTACTCTCTTTCCCCTAGCGCTTATTGGAATTTTTATAGGTTACAAATTACTTAAAATAATTGAGGAAAATTTATTTTATAATATCATTTACGCTTTAATTCTTGTTAGTAGCGCTAAGTTAATAATTGATTTCATTTAATCTTTGAAATAAGTTGCAAATGGGGTGCCAGAAGGCTGAGAAATACCCTTAGAACCTGTCCGGTAATTCAGAAAGGGAAAATGAATAATTTAAATATAATCAATCAATCATCAGCAATAATATTAATTATTTCAATTTCTTTAATATTTGTTTTTGTTGGAATTTATTTTTCAAAAAAATTTAAAGGACTTAATAATTATTTAGTTGCAAACCGTTCGATTGGAACTTTATCCTTAACAACAAGTCTTGTTGCTTCAGCACTTGGTGCTTGGATTTTATTTGGACCGGCATCAGCAGCAACATGGGGAGGAATTGGTGCAGTGATTGGTTATTCACTAGGAACTGCATTTCCACTCTTTATTTTAATTTATCTTGGTAAAAAATTTAGAACTAGTTATCCGCAAGGCAAAAGTATTATTGAAATTATAAGATTAAGATTTGGACCAAATCTTTATAAACTTATTTTAGTTTTTTCCATTTTTTATATGACAATCTTTTTAATTGCTGAAGTTACTGCTGTAGCTTTTTTAATTAATTACATTTCTAGCACTGAATTGTGGATTACCTCTTTAATAGTAATATCATGTTCGTTACTTTACACATTATATGGAGGGTTAAGAGCATCCTTAATCACAGATAATATTCAATTTTTTGTATTTACAGCTCTTTTAATAATAAGTTTAATTTTTATTACCTCAATTGAAACAAACGAATTTAACTTTGAAATTATTAAAAATAATAATCCGCATTTGTTAAGTTTTAGTTATCTCCCAAATTATACTGCTGGTTTAACTTTCTTTATTGCCGTTGCTGCAACTAATCTTTTTCATCAAGGTAATTGGCAGAGAGTTTATGCTGCAAAAAATTACGAGGTTTTAAAAAAAAGTTTAATATTTTCATTTTTAATAATATTACCAATAGTCTTTTTTATGGGATTTAGTGGTTTAGTGGCTGTCTCTCAAGATACTAATGTCATACCTGATCTTGCATTTTTCTCAATTTTATTAAAAGAAAATTTAATAATATTTTCAGTCATTGTAATAATTTTAGCTATCTCTTTAACAATAAGCAGTATTGATACTTTAATAAATGCTATTTCAAGTTTGGTAATAGTCGATGTAGATAAAGTATTAAATTTAAAAAATAATCATTTAAATATCTCAAAACAATTTGTTATTTTTCTTTCGGTCATAGCTTTTTTTGTAGCATCAAAAGGATTTAGTATTCTTTATTTATTCTTAATAGCAGATTTATTTTGTTGTGCGGCTGTTCTAAGTGTTTTTTATACTTTTTATTCAAAATCTTATGATGAAAAAAATGCTTATGTTTCTATATTAATAGGATTAATTGCAGGACTATTATTTTTTCCAAGTCCTGATTTTTCTAAATCAATACTATTTGGAATAATTTTGCCAATGGATTTAGCACCATCGTATATTTCTCAATCTCTTTTATTTTGTTCATTTATTGCGGCAACTTTATCACCAATAATTGCATGGAAATTGAAATAATTGATGTTTATTTAAAACCTAATTATTGTATAATTTAATAAATGCTCAATTTTATATTACCATTTATTGTATTAATCGTTGTTGTTGTTTTCATTCATGAATATGGACATTATTATTTTGCAAAAAGATATGGTGTTGGTGTAACAGATTTTTCGATAGGTTTTGGTCGAGAATTATTTGGATGGAACGATAAATCAGGGACAAGATGGAAAGTTTGTTGGATACCACTAGGCGGTTATGTAAAATTTTTCGGAGATAGGAATGTATTTTCACAAGCAGATCAAGAGGAACTACTAAAAAAATATAGCAAAGAAGACCAACACAAATTGTTTGTAACAAAACCTCTTTACCAAAGAGCCTTAATTGTTGCTGGAGGACCATTGGCTAATTTTATTTTAGCTTTAGTCATTTTTACTTTCATATACATGTTTGCAGGTAAAGATTTTACACCTGCTGTAATTGATGAAGTATTAAAAGATAGTCCAGCAGAAGTTGCCGGTATGCAAAAAAATGATGTTATTATTGAAATAGATAATACAAAAGTTGAGAGTATTCTTGATGTTTCTAAATTAATAGCAATGTCAACATCAGAATTTATCGATTTTAAAGTTTCAAGATATGACCAGGAGATAATATTAAAAGTAAAGCCAAATTTTGTTGATAGCGTTGATGAATTAGGAAACAAATTAAAGAAAAGGATGGTAGGCATTAAACTTAGTCCTTATAACAATCAAATAACACACAAAAAACTTGGACCTGCACAAGCTTTACTTCAATCATTTAATGAAGTTTATTTTGTAACAACTTCATCACTTAAATATCTTGGATCAATGTTTACAGGAGCAGGGGACAGTTCTCAATTGGGTGGTCCAATTAGAATTGCTAAAATTTCTGGCCAAGTAGCAGAATTTGGAATTATACCTTTTGTCAGTATGATGGCTTATATCTCAATAAGTTTAGGATTAATTAACTTATTTCCAATACCTTTATTAGACGGAGGACATCTCATGTTTTACGCATTTGAAAAAGTTTTAGGTCGTCCTTTAAGTCAAAAAACACAGGAAGGTTTTTTTCGAATCGGAATGTTTTTGTTGTTATCTTTGATGTTTTTCGCAACATTTAACGACCTTAAAGATTTAGGCTTATTTTAAGGCTTTTTTAATAGCTAAAAAAACGTTGAATTTATTGACTTTTTTTACCACTATATATTGTTGTTCAAAAAAATATATATACTAAAAAATAGCTTGAATTATCAATGATTTTGTTAAGTATAGTTTCATAAACCTTTAAAACCGGAGCTAAAATGAACAAAAAACAATTAGTAGCAAAGCTAGCTGGTTCGTTAAATCAAAGTAAAGCTGATGCAGAGCGTACTTTTGATACTATTACGAATACTATACTAGATGCGTTGAAAAACGACGATTCTGTAAAGATTGCAGGTTTTGGTACATATAAAGTGGCTAAAAGAAAAGCCCGAATTGGACGTAATCCAAGAACTGGAGAGCAAATCCAAATCGCTGCTTCTCAAAAGGTAAAGTTTTTACCTGCTAAAGCACTTAAAGAAGTATTTAACAAGTAAATCTCATTTAACAGCCTTTATCAGGAATGCTAAAATTCTTGATAAAGGCTGTTTCTACATGCAAAAACTGCATATCTATTTTTAATAACAATCATTAGTTTTTATTTATTTTAAAATTATAAGAACCTCTTTTTAACAATGGAGGTTAAATGACTAAACATTTAAAAAAACTTGTCGGTCCTTTAGTAAGTTTGTTTTTCTTACTAAACATGACAAGTGTAGGTTATGCCGAATCTACAGTCTCTGCAGAAGTTGGATTTATTTTTAATACATTTCTATTTTTAGTTTGTGGTTTTCTTGTCATGTTTATGGCTTGCGGATTTGCGATGCTAGAATCAGGAATGGTAACTTCAAAAAGTGTATCTGTAATTTGTGCAAAAAATATAGGATTATTTTCTATCGCTGGAATTATGTTCTGGATGGTTGGTTATAATCTAGCATATGGAATTCCAGAAGGTGGCTATATAGGAACATTCACTCCGTGGTCTGATGCAAGTGCTGTTGATACAGGATATGCAGATGGTTCGGATTGGTATTTCCAAATGGTATTCTGTGCAACAACAGTATCAATTGTATCTGGTACGTTAGCAGAAAGAATTAAATTATGGCCTTTCTTCTTATTTGCAGCAATTTTATCAGGAATCATTTATCCAATTGTCATGGGATGGCAGTGGGGTGGTGGCTGGTTAGCCGCTTTAGGTTTCTCTGATTTTGCTGGTTCAACTCTTGTACACTCAACTGGTGGTGCTGCAGCTTTAGCAGGTGCTATGTTGTTAGGTGCAAGAACAGGAAGATTTGATAAATCAGGTACAGCTAAGCCAATGAGACCATTTGCAGCTTCTTCTATACCTTTGGTAACAGTTGGAGTATTTATTTTATGGTTAGGTTGGTTCGGTTTCAACGGTGGTTCACAGCTTGCTATGGGAACTTTCGATGATGCAGTAGCTGTATCAAACATATTTATTAATACAAACTTAGCAGCGTGTGGTGGTGTATTAGCAGCAGCAGTAATTACTAGATTAATGTATGGTAAAACTGATGTAGTTCAAATGCTTAACGGTGCGATTGGTGGATTAGTTGCAATAACAGCTGAACCATTAGCGCCAGCACCTATAGCAGCAATATTCATCGGTGCGATTGGTGGATTAATAGTAGTGTTTGGAACAAAACTATTATTCTCATTTAAAATCGATGATGTTGTTGGTGCAATACCAGCTCACTTATTTGCTGGAGTTTGGGGAACATTAGCTGTTCCACTAACAAACTCTGATGCAAACTTTAGTGCACAGTTAATCGGTGTAATCTCGATAAACGCATTTGTTTTCGTAGTGTCGTACATTGTATGGGCAATTATGAAAAACACTATGGGTATCAGGTTAAGTAAAGAGGCTGAACTGAAAGGTACAGACGTAACTGAAACTGGTGTAATAGCTTACGCAATAAGAGACTAAATTTAACTCCCTCCCTTAAGTTAAATCAAAAAGGCCCCTTAATTGGGGCCTTTTTTTATTCTACTGATTTTAAAAATTTTAAAACTTCTTTGGCGTGATCTTTAACTTTAACTGAACGCCATTCTTTAATAATTTTGTCATCTTTTAATAAAAATGTGCTTCTTATTAATCCCATAAATTCTCTGCCCATGAATTTTTTCTTACCCCAAACTTTATATGCCTTAATTGCTTCTTTTTTTACATCTGCTACTAAATCAAATTTAATTTTGAATTTATCTCTAAACTTTTCATGACTGTCCATATTATCTTTAGAAATACCAATTACTTCACAGTCTAATTTTTTAAATTGTGAAAGAAGTGAATTGAAATCTTTAGTCTCAATTGTGCAGCCAGGTGTATTATCTTTTGGATAGAAATATAAAACTTTGTATTTACTTTTAACTTTGTTTAATTGAAATTTCTCAGAATTTGTGGATGGTATTTTAAAATTAGGTGCAGTTCTATTAGCTATTTTTGTCATATTTGTTTTCTTCCCACAAATTTTTTATATTTACAAGCGGAGATACTCCATAAATAGAATTTACATTGGTTGCATGTATTGCAAGAGATGGAATTGGGCTCAAACATACCTCAGATTTAAAAATGTCGTGCAAAGGTTTTTCAAATGGAGAATGTTCTTTTTTACACATACTTAACAACTTATCAAAATACTTATTAACCATCCTATTACTTGTCAAAAAAGTGCATAAGGTCTGATCTATTTTCCTCCAATGAGATTGATTACCAAGGAGCACCTTTGTATCTTCTGGCGAAAAATATAAATATGGATAATCTGTTGGGCACAGAAAAAGTTCATCATTTAAAATTGTTGAAAATTTTTCATACGCAAACACCATTTCTTCAAGGCTATTTTTTTTATGAATGTAATCATCTTCAACAAAGTAAATTAGATCATCAGAATTTTTTGATATTTCAATTGATTGATGAATATTAGACATATTTGATTTTTGAGCATCTGTGACGTTTTCATTTTTCTCATTTCTATGATCTATAAATGATTTATATTTTTCAAAATTTAACTTTTCTATTCGGCTCTCAAAAAATTGACCATTTAAAATTTTATTGTATTTATTTAATATTTCTTGATCTGAATTATGATCTATTATTGTTAATTTTAATTTTATAGACTCAAAAAGATCTTTGGATGAATTGATAGAATTTACTAAAGAATTTAATGATCTTATCGAATACTCCTCTTTTTTTTTATCGAATATTCTTTTTTTTGTTTGAGATAACATTAAAACCGAGGCACAACTTCTAAAAATAATTTCTAAAGCTTTTACTTTTCTCGTAATTTTTAGTGAACCCATTGGTATTGTTATTGATTTTTGTCCTATAGTGGAAAGATTTTGATTATTGGGATCTTTCAAAGAAGGTATATCGTAATTGCTATTATTTATGATTTCGAAGCCAAAATATCGATTTATTTTAATTAACAGTTTTTCGAAAAATGAATTTTTTTTCTTTAATTTTAATTCTTTCACAATATAACTGTATAGCAATATGAAAATTAAATCATCACAAACACTTGTTAACGAAGCTTTAAATCAAATCAAAACACTTTCTCCAGCTGAAGCTTTAGAAATGGTAAATTCTGATAAATGCAATCTAATAGATATAAGAGACATTAGAGAACTAGAAAAAATGGGAAGAATAGAAAATTCTCATCACATTCCTAGAGGAATGTTAGAGTTTTGGATGGATCCAGATAGTCCTTACTTTAAAGAAGGCAAAATAGATATGAACAAAGAAATGGTATTATTTTGCGCAGGAGGACTAAGATCTGCACTAGCTACAAAATCATTGAAAGATATGGGTTTTGAAAAAATTTCACATATAGATGGTGGCTTTTCTCAAATGAAGAGCAGTGGCTTTAAAGTAGAGAAATAGAATTAATCAAACAAACTTATTCTCTTTGCG
>CACGUE010000002.1 GCA_902576115.1 uncultured Pelagibacteraceae bacterium | reverse complement strand
TGCTTCAGCCATTTGAATGGGATTGCTTGCTCTAGCAATGGCTGTGTTAATTAGAACTCCATCACAACCCAATTCCATTGCAATAGTAGCATCAGATGCTTGTCCAATTCCTGCATCAATTATTAAAGGTAATTTTGTTTGTTTTCTTATAATTTTAATATTTACTTTATTTTGAATTCCAAGTCCTGAGCCAATGGGAGCAGCTAAAGGCATAATTGCTACAGCCCCAGCGTTTTCTAATCTAGTTGCCATTAATGGATCATCATTACAATAAACCATTACTTTGAAACCCTCTTTTGTTAATAATTCTGTAGATCTTAACGTTTCAATCATTTCAGGAAAAAGGTTTCTTTTGTCGCCTAATACCTCTAATTTTACTAGTTTCCATCCACCTATTTCTCTAGCTAATCTTAACGTTCTAATTGCCTCTTCTGCAGTGAAACATCCGGCTGTATTTGGTAAATATGTTATTTTTTTTGGATCTATATAATCCATCAATCTAGCTTTATTCTTATTCGAAATATTTACTCTTCTAACTGCAACTGTAACTATATCTGCACCAGATGTCTTAATAGCTTTAGCACATTCACTAAAGCTTTTATATTTTCCAGTTCCGACTATTAAACGTGATTTAAAAATTTTATTTGCTATCTTAAATTTTTTGTCAATCATCATCCACCACCTATAAAATGAACAATTTCTATTTTATCACCTTTTTTAATTGAATTTTAGAAATTCTTTTTTTGTCTACAATTTTTTTGTTTAGTTCTATAGCTATTTTATTTTGTGGCATTTTTAATTTTGTAATCAAGCTCTTAAGTGAAAATTTAGGAATTATTTGCATTTGCTTGCCATTTACAGTTATTTTTATTTTATTTTTAATATTCATATATTATAAGGATTTTGTGAGTAATATATTAATCATTAATGGTCCTAATCTTAATCTAATAGGTGAAAGAGAACAATCACAATATGGTAGCAAGGATTATAAATACCTAGAGGATATTTGTAAGAAAGAATCAAAAGAATTAAATTTAACACTTGAAATGAAACAATCGAATGTTGAAGGGGAAATCGTTAATATTATTCAAAGTGCTAGAAACAGCTTCGATGGAATTATAATTAATGCAGGTGGATATAGTCACACATCTGTTGCAATAAGAGATGCTCTAGATATATTTAAAGGCAAAATAATTGAACTTCATATATCAAATATATATAAAAGAGAGGAATTTCGTCACAAATCTATAATAAGTGGTGTTGTCACAGGAATAATATGTGGATTAGGGGTAAATGGATATATTTTGGCCATAAATTCTATGCATGAAATGTTGAATGAAAATAAATAAAAATATAATTAAAGAGCTTACTGAATATTTAAATGAGTTCAATCTTACTGAAATAGAATATACAGAAAAAGATATAAAAGTAAAAGTATCAAAATCGTCTGGAGCAAATTTAACTACTGTTAAAGAGATAAAATCAGAAATTAAATCAGAAAATACAAAACTAGATAGCGCTAGCGGGACTAAAGTTTCATCACCTATAATAGGAACAGCTTATTTAGCGCCAGAGCCAGGTGGTAAAAAGTTTGTAGAGGTAGGAAAAAGAATTAACAAAGGCGATACAATTATGATTGTTGAAGCTATGAAGACGATGAATCATGTGCCATCTCCAATAGCTGGAACAATAAAAAAAATTTGTGTTGAAGATGGTCAGCCAGTTGAATATGGACATACCATTGCGATAATTGAGTAGTAATGTTTAAAAAAATTCTTGTTGCAAATAGAGGTGAGATAGCTGTAAGAGTTATCAGGGCCTGTAAGGAATGGGGTATTCAAACTGTGGCAATTCATTCTGACGTTGATAGAAATAGCATGCACGTTAGATTAGCTGATGAAAGCATATGTGTTGGACCTCACCAAGCTGCGAATAGCTATTTAAATATTCCAGCTATTATGTCAGCTATTGAATTGACAAATTCTGAAGCTGTTCATCCAGGATACGGTTTTTTATCTGAAAATTATGAATTTGCAAAAATCCTTGAGGAGAACAAAATTAAATTCATTGGTCCGTCTTCCTCATTGATTAAAATGATGGGTGATAAAATAGAGGCAAAAAAAATTGCAAAAAAATATGGTCTTCCAGTAATTGAAGGATCTGATGGAGGCGTATCTGATTTTAATCAGGCAAAAGAAATATGTAAAGAAATTGGATATCCAGTATTGATAAAAGCTGCTGGCGGCGGTGGAGGAAAAGGTATGAAAGTTGTTACAAAAGAAGATGAATTTGAGAACTTATTTTTGACTGCAAAAACTGAGGCAAAAAAATTTTTTGGTAATGATGAGGTATATATTGAAAAATTTTTTCAAAATCCAAGACATATAGAAGTTCAAGTATTATCTGGTAAAAATAGAACTGTACATCTTCATGAGAGAGATTGCTCTATTCAAAGAAGACATCAAAAATTAATTGAGGAGACACCCAGTCCTTTACTAAATGATCAAATAAGAAAGGATCTTTTTGATAAAACTGTAAAAATGGTAAGCCAAATTGGATATGAAGGCGCTGGGACAGTAGAATTTATTTTCGAGGATGGAAAATTTTATTTTTTAGAAATGAATACTAGAATACAAGTTGAACATCCAGTAACAGAGGTAGTAACAGGGATAGATTTAATAAAAGAGCAGATCTGGATCGCATATGATGGCAATACTGCCTTAAAACAGGAAGATATCAAGCCAAGAGGTCACGCTATTGAATGTAGAATAAATGCTGAAGATGTGAGTAAAAATTTTCAACCTTCGCCGGGAGAAATTACGATGTGCCATCAACCTTCAGGTTTTAGAACTAGGGTAGATGGAGCAATATTTCAAGGATATAAGGTGACGCCATACTATGATAGTATGATTTGCAAAATAATATGTCATGGGAGGAATAGAACAGAAGCAATTCAAAGAATGCGAAGATCTCTTGATGAATTCGTCATCGAGGGTATTAAAACAACAATAGACTTACATAAAATACTTTTAAATCACAAAAAATTTTTAAACTCAGATTTTAATGTAAGTTGGCTTGATAAAGAAAGATTACTTTAAGAGTAACATTTTTTTAACCAAATATCATATACTGGGTGGTCAAAAGGTCTGATTGATGGAGATGAAGCGAATGTCCAATCATTAAATATAAAAACCCTATTTTCGTCTTTATTTACAGTATCTATTACTTGCATGTATGCTGTAATTTCTGGATCATCATCAAATTTTGAATTATTACATTTTAAAATATTAATTGATAAATTTTTAAATTTATATTCTTTACCAACTTCAATATTTATAATTTCACTCTGAGAATTTACTTTATCTAATATTGTTAATTCCGCAAAATTTTCGGTCAGTAGTTTTTTTTCGCTTAGAGAATTAATTGTTAAAAAATAATAAGCAAATAAAAAAAGTATAAAAACTTTAGCTTTTCCAAGAAGTATATTTTTTATTTGAAGCATTATTATTTTTTTTATTTGGATGATAGGAATTTTCGGTCCCTGTTTGATTTGGCAAATGTTCTTTTTGCCAATCATATTTATTTAATTCATGACTATTTTCAATTTTATTTCCTGTGCGGTGTATCCAAGAATACCACTCAATGGGTATTTTTGATGCTTCTACTTCTCCATTATAAATAATCCATCTTTTTCCTGATTTACTTTCATAATATTTATTGCCAGAATTATCTTCTCCAACAAATTTCCCAAATAAAATTGTATTTAGTCTCGTGCCAAATGTTTGTTTGTTCCACCAAGTAAAAATTTCTTTGATCATTTTTTTAAGTTAATTTCAATTTAAAATTGTATATTAACAATTAGACTATATTTGAAAAATGTATATACATAATTATTACCAAGATTCAATTTACAAATAGGATTACAATGGCAAAATATTTAGTAGAGACATTTTATACATGTAGCTTTAAAGTATCTCATTATTTAGATGATATAAATGAGGAAAATCTAAATAATCTAGAGAATAAAGAAGACGGAAAATTTGAGATTATTGATGTAAAACTTGATAATCGAAAGACAAAGAATCTTCAAGATAACAAAAGTGGCAAAATTGATACAATTTCGCAACCAATTAATAATCAAGACAGCAAGAATGTTAAAAAAAATAAGTCCATTGATGAAAGTTTTAAAAAAAATATCACTGAAACAATTGGTAAAAGATTTAGTATGCCTGATAGGAGAAAAGGCTATATACAAAAAGCTTCTATAGGTGATCACAAAGTTTATCTACATACAGGTGAATATGAAGATGGTAAAATAGGAGAAATATTTATTGATACCAGTAAAGAGGGTGAGTTAGTAAAGGCTCTTATGAATAATTTTGCAATAGCGATATCACTAGGACTTCAGTATGGAGTTCCTTTGGATGAATTTGTTAACGCATATTTAGATACAAAATTTGAACCTTCTGGAAAAGTTTATGGAAATGACAGGATAATGAGTGCTAGTTCAATATTAGATTATATATTTAGGGAGCTAGCAATCTCCTACTTAAATAGAGAGGATTTAGCACATACCCCATCTATAGCAGGTAATTCAGATGTAAAGGAAGGTCACGAAAATGAAGATCAAAATCAACTGATTAAGCTTGTAAAAGATATAACAAGTAAAGGCTTTGTTAGAAACGACTATAAAAAGAAACTAGTGGATTTGTCAGATATAAGAATAAACCTTAAAGGAAAAAAATAATTATTTTTTTCTCTTTGAAATATTAAGTTCTTTTAATTGATTTTCGTCTACTTCGGATGGTGCATTCATCATTAAATCTTGAGCATTTTGATTCATTGGAAACATCGTTACCTCTCTAATATTTTTTTCTTCTGCTAATAACATCACGATCCTATCTATGCCAGGGGCAATACCACCATGAGGAGGTGCCCCATAACTTAAAGCATTAATCATACCACTAAATTTCTCATTTACTGTTTCCTTAGTGTAGCCAGCGATTTCAAATAATTTATACATTAAATCAGGTTTATGGTTCCTTATCGCTCCAGAGGACAATTCAATGCCGTTACATACTATATCATATTGAAAAGCTTTTAGTTTTAAGGGTTCTGAAAGATCTAAATTATCGGTATCGCCTTGTGGCATAGAAAAAGGGTTGTGACTGAATTCGATTTTTTTGGTATTTTCATCTATTTCAAACATTGGATAATCAACTACCCAACAAAATGAAAAAATATTTTCATCAATTAAATTTAATTCATTTGCTATTTTATTTCTCGCATTACTTAATAATCTCTCAACTTCAGATTTATTTCCACAAGACATAAATATCGTATCACCTACCTCGGCTTTCATTTTTGTCATTATCTCTATAAGAGATTCCTCAGAAAAAAATTTTCCCACAGGTCCTTTGGCACTCAATTTGTCTGAATTTTCAATAGAAAAATACGCAAGACCTGATGATCCCTCATCTTTTGCCCATTTATCAATTCCATCAAAAAAACTTCTAGGTTTTTCAGATGTATTTTTTGTAACAATACCTCTAACTATCGATCCTTTAATTACTAATTTTTTAAATATTTCAAAGTTTACATCATCTCTTTTAAAAATTTCAGTTATATCTGCTATTTCCAAAGGATTTCTCAAATCTGGTTTGTCAGAACCATATTTCAACATTGCTTCATCGAAAGGAATTCTGGGAAATTTTTCATGGAGTAACTTTTTAGAAGAAAATTTTTTGAATAAATTTATAAATAACTCTTCTACTATGTTAAATACATCCTCTTGTTCTACGAAAGACATTTCTAAGTCAAGTTGATAAAACTCTCCTGGACTTCTATCCGCTCTTGCGTCCTCGTCTCTAAAACATGGCGCAATTTGAAAATATTTATCAAACCCAGATACCATTATTAATTGTTTGAATTGTTGTGGCGCTTGCGGCAATGCATAAAATTTACCAGGATTCAATCTACTTGGTACTAAAAAGTCTCTAGCACCCTCTGGACTAGACGATGTTAGTATGGGAGTTTGATATTCTAAGAAACCATATTTTTGCATTTCAGATCTAATAAATGAAATAATTTTAGATCTTAAAATAATATTATTATGGATTTTATTTCTTCTTAAATCTAAAAATCTATACTTTAGTCTAATTTCTTCAGAGTACTCTTGATCTGAAAAGATAGGTAGTGGCAATTCCATAGTTCTTGCAAGAATTTTATATTTTTCAATACCCACCTCAATTTCTCCGGTTTTTAAATTTTTGTTAATTGTATCTTTTTCTCTCACCAAAACTTTGCCTTCAACTTGTAGCACTGTTTCTAACGGAAGTTTTTCTATTTCTTTAAAGATTTTTTTACCCTCATCGATTACACATTGAGTTAGTCCATAGTGATCTCTTAAATCTAAAAATAATAGATTTCCATGATCTCTTTTCTTATTTATCCAGCCTGATAACTTTATTTTTTGATCTTTGTTATCTAAAGTTAGTTCTCCGCAAGTATGTGTTCTGTATTTACTCAATTAATTATCTCTTTTATTATTTTAAAGTTAATAGATTTCTTTTTCTTTAAACTCAATTCATCAATCTTATATATAAATTCATGCATTTTGCTATACGATCTAGCAATTCTTTTAATAATATAATCTATAATTTTGTTATCTAATTTTATTTGTCTATCAGAAAAATTTTTTAAAATTATTGCATAAATCAAATCATCATCTGGTTGTTCAATTTTAGCTATGATACAATTTTTCAATCTAGATAATAGATCTGGAAGTGAAAATTTCATAGTGTCCAAAGGTTTTATCGAAGAGATTAATAAATATTTGTTATCTTGCTCCACGAGATTAAAAATAGAATAAAGTAGTTTTTCGTCAAAACTTTCCTCTAAATCTTCAATAATAATATTATTTGATAATTTTATTTTTTTTATTATCTGTTCGTTAATATTTTTTCCATTCAAATATAAGGCATTACTTTTTAATTTAAATATTGTCGATAGGTGTGTTTTGCCAGAATATTTCTCACCGGTCAGGTTAACAATTTTTTTTTCCCATTTAGGCCATGCATCTATAATATTTTTTGCAAAATAATTACTTTTTGATAAATAATAATCATTTTCATCAAAACTCTCATAAATACCAAAATCAAGCAACTTCTGATCTAATTCTCTCATTTTATTTTCCAAATATCACCAGATGAATTTATATTTATTCCATTTGTTTTTAAATTATTAATTAATTTATTAGGATTGGTATTGTAAATTATTCTATAAATAATTTCCTCACTATTTATTTTTTCTATATAATAATCATATACAAAATCTGATTTATTTAATAAATTCTCAATTTTATCCGAAATTATATAATTATTATTTTTTACTGAAATTTTTATAGGAATTGAAATTAAAGTGTTAATTTTATTTATTAATTTCCACTTATCTTCATATTGATTTTTTAAGCTTAAAATAATTCTATCTAATGCTTCGTTATCATCATAATCAAGAATATTTTGATTCATATTTAGGTTAAAATTTAAATTTGAAAAACTAATCTTTGAAAATATTTTCAAATTATTTTTATTTTTATAAAATGTTACGATAAATATATTTTCAAAGTTATATCTATTTATAATCTCAGATAAATCATTATTCTCCAAGTTATTTTTTATTTTTTGAAATAGACGAAAATTTTCTATATTTTCATCTGGTAAGTTATAATTTAATAAAAAAAAATTTTTATTTATTTTATTCCAATTATTATAAAAATAATTTTGATCAAAATACTTTAATTCATTTCTTTGTGTGTCGATTAAAATTGGTATAAATAAGACTTCTGTATTTTTGGGCACAGACGAAATAACATTTTTGCTTCTTATAAATGAAAGTATTTTTTTTTTATCAAATTTAACTTCAAAATCTACTTCATAATTATTGTTTAAAAATTTTTCATTTGTTATAGAAAAATTGTCTATTAATGAGTTAATTTTGTTTTTTTGTACATCCTTAAATAAATTTTTATCTTTACTTTCTACAATTTTGTATATTAGTGTTTTAAATGCTTTCTCAAAGCCTTTGTTAATTGCCTTATCTTTTTTAAAATTTACATCATATTTTTCTTTAATATTAATATTTTTTACAGTGTAATTATCTCCATAAACTTTAATTGTGGAAAACTTGATAAAAATTAAAATCAAAAGTAAAAAAAAAAAGTATAAAGAATTTATAATTTTATTTTTATTTAAAAACATAACCTAAACATGAGAGCTAAAAATTTCACGTATGAAAAAAGTGGTGTTAGCATAAAAAAAGCAGATAATTTTATTAAATTTATATCCTCAAGTACAAAAAAATCAAAAAAAAGTGGTGATTTTAAGAATATTGGAGGATTTGGTGCGTTAACAAAACTACCCGGTAAACTAAAAAATCCATACCTTGTAACTAGTACGGATGGAGTTGGAACTAAAATTGAGGTTTCAAATCAACTAAATAAATTTGATACAATCGGAATTGATCTTGTGGCGATGTGTGTAAATGATCTTATTGTTCAAGGAGCAAAGCCATTACTTTTTTTAGATTACATTTCAGTTGAAAAAATTAATACAAAAAAATTAAAAAATATAATCAAAGGTATTATTAAAGGATGTAAATTAGCTGGTTGTGAATTAGTTGGTGGAGAAACTGCTGAAATGCCAGGCACTTATTCTAAGGGAAAATTTGATATTGCTGGTTTTTCATTAGGTATAGTAGAAAAAGATAAAATATTAGTAAATAAAATAAAAGAAAACGATTTAGTATTAGCAGTTCCATCAAGTGGTCTTCATTCTAACGGGTTTTCATTAGTTAGACACATCTTAAAAAAAAGAAGGATCAATATAAAAAAAAATTCATTTTTGAAGAAGGAGTTACTTCAACCTACAAAAATTTATGTAAAGTATCTTTTAGAATTAATTAATAAAAAATATTTAAGCGCCTGTGCAAATATTACTGGTGGTGGACTAGAAGATAATATTAAAAGAATAATTCCTAATAAATTTTGCGCTGAAATTGATTTAGAAAAAGTAAGAACTTTGAATATTTTTAAATGGCTAAAAAATATGGGCATTAGTGACAAAGAAATGCTAAAAACTTTTAATTGTGGTGTTGGATTTTGTTTAATAATAAAACCACACAATATAAAAAAAGTTATTAAGTTTTTTCCAAAAAAATATAAGCCTTATCTTATTGGAAAAATTACAAAAAATATGAAAAAAGTAAAATTAAGTGGAAAAATATCCTGGTAAAAAAAATATTGCAGTGTTAATAAGTGGTAGAGGTAGTAACCTTAAGTCATTAATAAAATATTCAAACAAAAAAAAATCTTTAATTAAAATTAAATTAGTTATTTCAAATAATATTAATGCAAAAGGGTTAGAAATAGCAAAAAAATCAAAAATAAATAATCAATATATAAAATATTCAAATAAAAAAAACTTTGAAAATCGTTCGTTGAAATTACTAAAAAAAAATAAGATTGATTTGATTTGCTTGGCTGGGTTTATGAAAATTCTTTCCAAAACATTTATAAAGAAATTTTCTAAACCTATACTTAATATACATCCTTCTCTTCTGCCAAAGTATAAAGGTTTGAATACACATTATAAAGTAATTAAAAATAAAGAAAAATATTCAGGAGCTACAGTTCATATTGTTAATAAAGAATTAGATTCTGGAAAAATTATAATTCAAGAACAAGTTAAGATTTTGAAGTCAGATAATGTAGAAACTTTAGAAAAAAAAGTTTTAAAAATTGAACATAAAATCTACCCAAAGGCGATTATTAAATTATTAACTAATTCTTAAAAAAAAAATCTAATTCAATTTTTGCATTTTCACTACTATCGGAACCATGAACAGAGTTTTTATCTATTGAAATACCGTATTTTTTCCTCAATGTTCCTTCTTCTGCTTCAGTTGGATTTGTTGCTCCCATTAACTTTCTATTGTCCATCACCGCATTATCTTTTTGTAAGGACATAACAATAATAGGTCCAGAAGATAAATATGTACATAAATCGTTATAAAATGGCTTAGATTCGTGAACTTTATAAAAACTTTCAGCTTCCTCTTTAGATATATGAATTTTTTTTTCTTTTATTATTTCAAAACCATTGTTTATAAAATCTTGTTTAATTTGATCTTGAAGATTTCTTTCAACTGCATCAGGTTTTATTATTGAAAGAGTTTTTTGAATATTACTCATAATTATCCTCAATAAATTTATTTAACAATCTTACACCATAACCAGTTGCTCCACCTGAGTTTAAAGCACCTCCATATTTTGAAAATGCCATACCTGCAATATCTAAGTGAGCCCACGGAGTTTTATTAATTATAAATCTTTGTAAAAATTGTGCTGCAGTTGTAGATCCAGCCCCACCAACATAATTAATATTTTGCATATCTGCATTTTTAGAATTAATTAATTTGTCAAAGTTTTCGTTTAAAGGCATTCTCCAAAGCTTTTCTTCAACACTTTCTCCAGCTTCTATTAATTGTTTTGATAATTTATCGTTATTAGAAAATAGACCAGCATATTCTGATCCTAGAGAAACAATTATTGCACCTGTTAATGTTGCTAGGTCGACTATAAATTGAGGTTTAAATTTTTCCTCAGTAAATGTTAATGCATCAGCTAAAACTAATCTACCTTCAGCATCTGTATTTAAAATTTCAATAGTTTTTCCACTGTAAGATTTTACAATATCTCCGGGTCTTTGTGCATTTCCACTTACCATATTTTCTACAAGGCCTACAACACCAACAGCATTTATTTTAGATTTTCTTAGCGCAAGGGTTTTCATTAAACCAACAACAGTCGCTGAACCTGCCATATCATAAGTCATATCTTCCATAAATTTTGCTGGTTTAAGTGAATAACCCCCAGTGTCAAAGCACACACCTTTTCCAACAAATCCTAATGGTTTAAATTTATCTTTTGTACCATTCCACTCTATAGTAACTAAATACGATCCTCTCACACTTCCTTGACCTACACCTAATAAAGCATTCATCCCCATCTTTTTTAATTTTTTTTGATCATATACGGTAACTTTCAATCCAAATTTTCTTAACTTGGTTATTCGTTTTGCATACTCATCTGGATGGAGAACATTTCCTGGCTCAGATACAAGATTTCTGGTAAGAAAAACACCTTCTAAAAGTGAATTTAATTTACTTCTTAAAACATTTGATTTTCTGGATTTATCCCCAACTACATATAATATATTTATTTCATTTTTTGTCTTATCAGTTTTATAAATATTGAATTCATAAGACTTAAGCTGTGCACCGTGTAAAAGTTTTTCAATTTGAACATTGGTAATAAAAGATGAATTTGATACAAAAAATGATTTCTCGATTTTGTTATTTTTTAAAAAAATATATAATTGTGATCCTAGTTTCTCGTAATCTAGTGAAGTTTTAGACTTGATACAATTTACAAAGATATAATTTTTATCTTTAATATTTTGAATAAATAATTTTTTTTGTAAAAATAGCTTATTGGAAAATAATGATTTATTTACTAATTTAACGATTTTATTTTTAGCAGCTTTATCTTTTACTAAAATAATCTCATTATCTTTAGCTTCTTTAGGAACTTTATTTACAAAATCTAATTTTAGCTTCATTTTTTTGAAATATTTAATAGATAATGTTGTATATTTATTAAATTTATAATTTCAATGAATAAATTAATATTTCGTAAATTATCTTTTGATATATTGACTTTTTTTTTACTATCTTCAGTAGCGATAAGTATGATTGTATGGGTAATTCAAGGAGTTAATCTTCTTGATATTGTGTCTGAGCAAGGGCATGGTTTAAAAGTTTATTTTTTTTATACACTTTTAAATTTACCAAAAATATTTAGTAAACTTTTGATATTTACTTATTTTTTAACTTTATTTGTAGTTTTAAACAGATACGAGGAAAATAATGAGATACTATTGTTTTGGACTAATGGGATAAAAAAAATATCTTTTATCAATTTTTTAGGTAAATTGTCTATATTATTTGTATTTATCCAACTGTTTTTAAATTTAATATTAGTTCCCTTCACACAAAATTTAAAACAAAATTATTTAAAAAACTCTACAATCGAATTTTTTCCAAAACTTATAAAGGAAAAAAGATTTTCTAATTTAACAAACAAATTAACCATATTTGTTGAAAAAAATAATAAGAATGGTTTTCTAGAGGGAATTTATATTAAAGAAAATATTAATTCTACGGAAAGCAAAGTTATAATAGCAAGTAAAGGAAAAATAGTAAAAAATGAAAACAATGGTGAGTTTAAATTTATACTTTTTGATGGAAATATAAAAAATATTAATAATCAAGGAAGTATTAATTTAAAATTTGAGGAAAGTGTTTATGAAATTTCAAAAATTAATTCAAAAATAAGACAAGTAAATAAACTTAATGAAACTAAAAGTTCTTACTTAATATTGTGTTTAAAAAACTTTATAGAAAAAAGAAAAGATGATAAATTAAGATGTGATAAAGATAATTCTTTTCTAATAAAAGATATATATGAGGAAATATTTAAAAGGTCGGTGGTTCCTATCTATATAATCATATTATCTTTATTAAGCTCTCTATTAATTTTAAAACCAAAAAAATTATTTTATGAAAAATATTTCAAACTATTCTTATTTTTTCTTGGTTTTTTAATAATTTTATTTTCAGAATTAAGTTATAAATTTATATCTTATAACTTTATATTTGAAGTATTGTCTATTTCACTGCCTATCACATGTGTATGTTTGTTCTACTTTTTTTTATTTTTTAAAACCAAATTTAAAATTAAATACCTATGATACTTAAAAAATATCAATCTTATATATATTCAATTTTTTTAAAAAATTTTTTTGTTATTAGCTTGGTATTTTTCTGTTTAGTTATAATAATAAATTTTTTTGAAGAAATAAGATTTTCTGAAAAAAACGATATAGATATTTTTTACTCTGTTTATTTATCTTTGCTAAATACACCATCTCTTTTATTTGAAATATTTCCTTTTATATTCTTAATAACTGTTAAAACATTCTACCTAAATTTAAATGATAAGAATGAACTGAACATTTTGAATTCTAATGGTGTGAGTAATTTAAATATTATTTTTCTGCTCGTTACTGTAGCTGCACTAATTGGTTTATTTTTGTTATTATTTTACTACTCATTTTCATCAACCCTTAAAAGTAAATATTTAGAGTTAAAAAATAGATTTTCGGATACAAATGAATATTTAGCCGTTGTAAAAGATGATGGGCTTTGGATAAAAGAAGAAATTGAGAATAATGTCTATTTAATACATGCAGAGAGATTTAATAAGAGTAATTTAAAATCAATAACTATTTCAGAAATAGATAGATATTACAAAAGTAGGAATACAATTATTGCTGAGAAAGCAAATATAGTCTCAAAGAATTGGTATTTAGAGAAGGTATTTATTATAGACACTAATGGTAATAAAAAGTACTTAAAAAGCCTTGTTTATAATTCTTCATTCAATGGTGAAATAATTTCAAATTTATTTTCAAATCTAAATTCTTTAAATATTTATGAACTACATTCTCTTTCAAATAGTTATTCTAAAATTGGTTATTCAAACACTGATATTAAAATTCATTTGAATAGAATTTATAGTATGCCCTTTTTTTATATTTTAATGACAGTATTAGGGTTTATAGTAATTAATAAATTGAAAAAATTTAAATCAAGATTCTTTATTATTATATTTGGGATCTTCATATCCGTTGTAGTTTATTATTTAAATTATTTTTCTGGTATACTGGGTAGTAATGGTGTTCTACCTATATATATATCTGTATGGGTTCCACTTGTGATACTTCTGCTTATCTGTAACATGGGAATATTAAGGATTAATGAAACTAATAGATGAAAAATAGCTTAATAATATCAAGTATTTTAATTTTAATATTAAATTTAAAATTGTCCGCTCAAGAAATACGAATAGAATCTTCAAAAATGGACATAGTTAATGATGGAAATATAGTTTTAGCTGAAGATGCTAAAATACTAGTACCATCAGAAAATATAAAAATAGAATCTAAAAAAGCTGATTATAATAAAATAAAAAATATCATTAAATTTAAAGATAATGTTTTTTTCACTGATAATCAAAATGAAGTTTTAATGGAAAGTGAATATGTGGAGTATAAAAAAAACAAAGAAATAATTTACAGTCAAGGAAAAACAAAATTAAACATTGAAAACAAATATAATATTGTTTCAGAGAATATTTATTATGATAGATCTTTAAAAAAAATATACACAAATAAAGAGGCATTAATAGAAGATAAAATAAATAATTTTTATATTTTAAAAGAAGGGTTTGAGTTAAATATCTCAAACGAAATTTTAAAGTCAAAAAAATCAATAATAATCGATAAAAATAGTAATAAATATATTTTCGAAAATTTATTCGTTGATATGAAAATTAATGAGATTGTTGGTAAAGAAATAAAAGTTGAATTTGAAAAATCTTATTTTGGTAACGAAAATAATGAACCAACTTTAAAAGGAAGAAGTTCATACTCTAATGATAATGAATTGAAAATGTATAAAGCGGTATTTAGCACTTGCAATAGTACAAATAAAAAATGTAGAGGATGGGAGTTAAATTCTGATGAATTTAAACACAATAAAAATAAGAAGATTTTTGAGTATAAAAACTCTTGGTTAAAACTGTTTAATCAAAAAATCTTTTTTTTACCCTATTTTAATCATCCTGATCCAACAATTAAGAGAAAATCAGGGTTTTTAACACCATCTTATTCGGCTTCTGACAATTTAGGTTTATCAGTCAATATCCCATATTTCAAAGTTCTAAGTGAAGATAAAGATTTAACTTTTAATCCAAGATTTTATGCAGATAAAAGTTTTCTGTTTCAAAATGAATATAGACAAGCTTTAAACAAATCAAACATTAAAAGCGATTTTAGTTTTTTGTTTGGAGAAGTAGGAACAAAAGGTCATATTTTTTTTAATCAATATGGTATTCTTAATAATAATTTAAATTATGAATTGAACTTGCAAATGGTTGATGGAGATAACTATTTAAAAAATCATAAACTTTCAGAAACGTCTAGTCTTATAGAAGATGATAATCTTTTAATTTCAAATTTAGATTTAAATTGGAATTTTAAAGATTCTAAATTAAACACTTCTTTTAAGGTTTTTGAAGATTTATCTAGAAATTATAATGATAGATATCAATATGTTTTTCCAGACTTTAATTTTTATAAAAATATTAGAATTCCAAAAAGCTATAATGGAAAGTTTTATTTTAATTCTTACGGATATAATAAATATTATGATACAAATATTAAAGAGTCAGTAATTACTAATGATTTTCTATTTTCATCAAATAGGTTTGTAAGCTCTAAGGGAATCTCTTCTAAATATGATATTTTTTTAAAAAATCCGACTTCTTATGCAGAAAATTCCAATAATTTTGAAGAAAATGCAAATTATGAATTATATGGAACTTTTAAACTAGATAGTAGTTTACCAATGCAAAAAAAAATAGATCAGTATTACCATTTCTTAAGACCAGTATTATCTTTTAGATATAGTCCAAATGGTAACAGCGATATTTCCTCAAAAGATGTTTTGCTAAATTATGATAATGTTTTTAATTTAAACAGAATAGGTTCCCTAAATCAAGTTGAAGGAGGAGAATCTTTAAGTATGGGTCTGGAATTTAAACGATCAATCTTAGAAGGTAGAGATATATTAGATTTTAAAGTTGGGAATGTTATTAAATTAGAAGAAAATGTTAAGCTTCCTACTAAATCAAAATTAAATAAAACTAGATCTGATATTTTTGGATCTTTAAAGTATAATTTTAGTGAGAATTTAAAATTAGGATATGATTTTTCCTATGATAGAGATTTGAAATACTCAAATTTAGAGGGATTAAATATTGATTTTAATTTAAACAATTTTTTTACTGATTTTTATTATTATACAACCGATAATGAACTCGGAAAAAGCGAAACAATTTCAAATAGTACATCTTTTAATTTTAATAAGGAAAATAAATTAAAATTTAATACAACAAAAGATTTAATCAGTGATTTTACAGAATTTTATGATTTAATTTATTCATATGAAACTGACTGTATATCAGTAAATTTAAATTATAATAAATCATTTTACAAAGATGGTAATTTAAAACCCAATGAAAGTTTATCTTTTTTGATAAAAATAATTCCATTTACAGAATTGGGAGCTAATAATTTAGGAAGTTTATTAAGAAATTAATTCAAAATGAATTTTTATAAATTAATTATATTGTCTCTTATAATTTTTCTTATTAATCAAGCATCGCAGGCTCAAATTAAAATAAAATACAAAATTGGTGAGGAAATTATTACTAATATAGATATAATTAATGAGAGACAATATCTGATTTTCTTAAGACCTGAACTCAAAAACTTATCTAATAATGAGATTCTTGAAATATCTAAAAATTCTTTAATTAGGGAAATTATAAAAAAAAAGGAAATTAACAAACTCTTTAAAGACGTAAATAATCCAATTTTAGTAAAAGAGATAAAAAAAAAATTATTCAAATTTAAAAATGTAAAAAATGAAAATGAATTACTGAAATTGGTTAGTAGTTTAAATTTAGAATATGAGGATATTGTTGAAAAGATGAAGTATGAAGCGTTTTGGAATGAATTAATATTTCAGAAATATAATTCATTTATTAAGATTGATGAAGAAAAGTTAAAATTAGAATTAATTGAAAAAATTTCATCAAATAAAAAATATGAATACAACCTTTCTGAATTACTATTTGAAGTTGATAAAAATGAAAAACTTGAAAAAAAATATAAAGAAATTTTAAATTATATTAAATTAAACAATTTTAAGACTGCCGCTTCTAAATTTAGCATTTCTAGTAACTCAAAAACAGGTGGTGAAATTGGCTGGGTTAAAGAGACTTTACTTTCAAAGGATCTTAATGCAATTATAAAAAATATAAAAATAGGAGATTTAAGTTTTCCCATAAAGTATCCAAATGGATATTTAATATTAAAAGTAAACGATAAAAAAGAAATGAAACAAGTAATCAATATAGATGAGGAACTTAAAGAAATAATAAATTTTGAGAGAAATAAGCAACTAAATCAATTCTCTCTTTTATTTTACAAAAAACTTAAACAAAACACTATTATTAATGAATACTAAGTACATTTTGATGATATTGGGTGAACCGTATAGTACTTTTTCTGAGATAATTGGAAAATATTTCGTAAATAATACTAAATTTAAAAAAAAAATAATAATTATTGGAAATAATAAATTATTAAAAGCTCAACTAAAAAATCTTAATTATTTATTCTCTCTTAACGAAATTAAAAATATAGAAGAGGCAAAAAAAAACATCGTAAATATAATAGATGTTAACTTTAGTTATAAAACAATTTACTCAAAAATATCTAGTGAATCAAATAATTATCTTAATAAATGTTTCGATATTGTTCTAGATATTATTAAAAAAAATCAAGGAAAATGCATTTTAATAAATGGACCCATTTCTAAAAAAACTTTTTTAAAAAAAAAATATTTAGGGATTACTGAATACTTATCAAAAAAAACTAAAGCTAAACATGAAACAATGTTAATCTATAATGATAATTTGTCTGTATCACCTATAACAACACATATACCAATTAAATATGTTTCTAAGAATATCTCAAAGAAGAAAATAAAAAATAACGTTATTAATATTCAATCCTTTTATAAAAAATATTTCAACAAAAAGGTTAGGTTTGCAATTTTAGGTCTTAACCCTCATTGTGAGAGTATTGATAAAATTAGTGAAGAACAAAAAATTATAATTCCAACGATAAAACAATTAAAAAAAAATGGCATTAGTATTAAGGGACCATTTTCTGCAGACACTTTTTTTTTAAAAAGAAAATTAAATAATTTTGATGTAGTAATTGGAATGTATCATGATCAAGTTCTTACACCAATTAAGACATTATATAATTTTAATGCTATAAATATAACAATTGGCTTACCATTCATAAGAATTTCACCTGACCATGGACCTAATTCTGATATGTTAGGAAAAAATATTTCTGATCCATCTTCCTTTTTCTATGCAATGAAATTCTTAAAAAAAATTAAATAATATGAAGGCAAAAAAAAGTTTGGGTCAAAACTTTCTGTCTAATACAAAAATATTATCAAAAATAATTGATAAAAGTGAAATTCTAAATAGTGATATAATATTAGAAATTGGACCTGGAACAGGAAACCTTACAAAAGAATTAATGAAAAAAAATCCAAAAAAAATAATTGTTGTAGAAAAGGACAACAATTTATCAAAAATTTTAATAAACAAATATGGAAATAAAATTCATGTAATAAATAATGATATTTTACAGTGTTATAAAGATTTTAAAGATAATAAACCAATGAAGGTTTTTGGAAACCTCCCATATAATATTTCAACTCAAATCTTAACCTCATTTATTAAGTTAGACAATATGGAAAAAATTTTCTCAAATTTTACTTTTATTTTTCAAAAAGAAGTTGCAGATAGAATTTTAGCTGAAGAAAATACAAAAAATTATGGAAGATTGACAATTTTAACATCATGGAAAATGAATTGTGAAAGAATTTTAGATATAGATCCAAAGTATTTTTTTCCAAAACCAAAAGTATGGAGCACCTTAGTAGTTCTAACTCCTAAACTAAAAATAGAAAAAATAAATAATCCAAAAAATTTAGAACATATTACTAATATTTTTTTTAATCAAAGAAGAAAGATGATCAAAAAACCAATGAAGCAATTATTTGCAAATTATGGAGTAGTAGCAAAAAAATTAGATATTGATTTAAATTTAAGACCTCAAAATTTATCAAAAAATAAATATCTGGAAATTTGTCAAATTTATGAAAATTTAAACAAGTAATTTTTTCACGTGATAGTGTATAAAGTTTCTATCAAATGATATTTTTTTTTTATTATTGATTGCTGTCATTATTTTTTTATAACATAATTTTAAATCATCATTTATAACTACAAAATCATACTCTTTCCATCTTGATAAATCTTTTTTAAACTCCTTCATTCTTTTTTTTACAGTTTTCATATTTTTTTTTTCTCTTTTAATTAGTCTTTTTAATAACTCACCTCTTGATGGTGGTAAAATGAATATCGTTAAAAGTTTGTAATTTAATTTTTTATTTCTAATTTGTCTCGTTCCTTGCCAATCAATATCAAATACTATATTTTTACCTTTTTCCAATTTATCGATAACTGTTTTCTTTGATGAACCATAATAATTATCAAAAACTTTTGCATGTTCTAGAAATTGATTTTTTTTAATTAGCTTTTTAAAATAATTTTTTGATATAAAATAATAATCTTTGCCGTGTATTTCATTTGGTCTAGGAAGCCTAGTAGTGTGTGAAACGGAAACTTGAAAATTTTTATTTTTTGAAATTTTTTTTACAAGTGTTGTTTTACCAGCACCAGAAGGTGATGAAAGTATAAATATTCCACCTCTTTTAAAGCTGGACATTGCAATTAAAAATTAATTCGCTTTATTCTCAATAAATTTTACAGCATCACCAACGGTTAGAATCTTTTCCGCGTCGCTATCTGAAATTTCAGAACCAAACTCCTCTTCAAAAGCCATCACAAGCTCTACAGTATCTAAGCTATCAGCTCCAAGATCGTCTATAAAACTTGACTCTTCCGTTACTTTTGCTTCATCTATTCCTAAGTGATCTGCAACAATTTTTTTTACTTTATTTGAAATATCTTCTGACATATTATTTTTTTGTTAAAATTGTTAATAAGTATTTATATTACTTTGTCAACTAAAATACATTCCACCATTAACATGTATTGTTTCTCCAGTTATATAATCAGATAGTTTTGAAGATAAAAAAGCAACCACATTAGCTACATCTGCTGGCATGCCAAATCTTCCTAATGCAATTTTATCCTCCATCGATTGCTTAAAATTATCACTTATTTTCTCTGTCATTTCTGATTTTATAAAGCCTGGTGACACACAATTTACTTTTATATTTTTTCTTCCATATTCTAGTGCTAGGCTTTTCGACATTCCAATCAACCCTGCTTTAGATGCCGCATAATTTGCTTGACCCACGTTTCCTGTATGTCCAACAATAGAAGTAATGTTAATAATTTTTCCATTCTTATTTTTTAACATTTTTTTTATAGTAAATTTGCTTAGCAAAAAAGAAGATGTTAAATTTAAATTTATTACTCTGTTCCATTCTTCATCTTTCATTCTAATTGACAAATTATCTAAAGTTATACCTGCATTATTAATTAATATGTCAATTTTATTTTTAAATTGCTCGTTGCATTCTTCAATAAAATTTTCTATTGATGAATGATTTGAAATATCAAATTGCTTGATGATTACATTTTCATATTTAGATTTAATATTATCTAATTTAACTTTATTTGTTCCTGTTGCTATAATATTTGCTTTAGAGTTATACAATTTCTCCAATATAGAGCCACCAATCCCACCTGTAGATCCAGTTAAAATTATATTTAAGTTCTGAAGATCAATCATTTAATAAATTTTTAGTATCTAATAAATTATTTACCTGATTTATTTTTACATTTCTATCAATTCTTTTTACAAGTCCCGATAAAACTTTGCCTGGACCCATTTCTATGAAACTATTTACTCCTAAATTTATCATATTGTTTACACTTTCTCTCCATCTAACAGGTTTTTCGATTTGTTGAATTAAATATTTTTTTATATCATCGGCTACATTCAATGGATTTGCAGTAACATTTGAAACAATGTCAACTAAAGGATTATTAAATTTTGTTTCAAGTATTACCTCCTTCATTTTAACAGTTGCATTTTTCATCAAAGGACAATGAAAAGGAGCACTCACAGGGATATTAACAAATTTAATATTTTTTATTTTTAATTCTTGTTGAAGGTTTTGAAGATGTTTTTTTTCTCCACTAACTACTATTTGTCCATTAGAATTATCATTTGCTATGTAGCATAAAAATTTCTTTTCATTATCTTTGAATATTTTTGTGACATCTTCTAAAGATTGACCAAGAATTGCAATCATTCCACCCTTTCCATTTGGTACAGCATTTTGCATTGATTGACCTCTATATTTTAATAGTCTAATTGTTTGCTCAAATGAAAGAGCATCTGCACAACATAAGGCTGAATACTCACCTAATGAATGTCCGGCAAAATATTTTGCTTGTTTTATATTAAATTGTGTTTCTGTTTCTATAACTTTAAATATTGAGTAACTTATTAAAAATACTGCAGGTTGTGTATTTTCTGTTTGGTCTAAGACGTTCTTGGGTCCATTAAATATTATATCAGTTAAATTTTTATTTAATAATTCATTGGCTTCATCAAAATAATTTTTTACATAATCAAAATTTTGAAATAATTCCTTTCCCATACCTATATTTTGTGAACCTTGACCAGGAAATAATATTGAAAACATAAAAACGTTAATAAATTAAGTGTTTTTTTATATTGTAATTAAAAATTTATAATAGTATATCCTCATTTTTTCTATAAAATTATATGAACTATTACGAACATACACTTATTGCAAGACAGGACACATCTCCAAGTCAAATAAAACAATTGCAAGAAAAATACTCCAAAATAATTAAAAATAATGAGGGAAATGTTCTCAAATTTGAAAGTTGGGGACTAATGCATCTTTCTTATCTTATAAAAAAAAATAAAAAGGGTAATTATCTACATTTCAAAATTGAAGGTAAAGGAAGAACAATCAAAGAACTAGAAAAGAGTGAAAAAATAGATAAAAATTTATTAAGATTTTTAACAGTTAAGGTAAAAAAATTAGATTTAGAAACAGATTATTTTAAAAAAAATGATGAAGAGACAAAGAAATAAAAACTTATTATGAAGAAAAAAAATTTAAAAAAGAAAAATACACAGAATAATTTTTCAAAACTAAGCGTATTTCAAAATCAGAAATATAAATTTACAAAAAAATGTCCACTTTCAGGTAAAGGTGCACCTAAAATTGACTACAAGAATATCAAATTACTTAAAAGATATATTTCTGAAAATGGAAAAATTTTACCCTCAAGAATTACATCGGTTAGCCAAAAAAAACAAAGAGACTTATCTTTATCTATAAAAAGGGCAAGAAATTTAGCTTTAATATAATGAAAGTTATACTATTAGAAAATGTAAGAAAAATTGGATCAATAGGTGAAATAATTGATGTAAAAAGAGGTTTTGCTAGAAATTTTTTAATTGCACAGAAAAAAGCTTTATTTGCTTCTAAAGAAAATATTAAAGAAGTGGAAAAAATAAAAAATGAATTAAGTAAAAAAGATCAAGATAAAAAAAATAAAGCTAGAGAAATAGACGAAAATATTAAGGATAAAGAGTTTTCAATATATAAATTAAGTACAGAAAATCGTGAGCTTTATGGGTCTGTTAAACCAACCGAGATTTCTAAAATCATAAAAGAAACAGAAAATATTGAGATCAATCCATCATTAATACAACCTACCAAAGAAATAAAGTCTCTTGGTACCTTTGATGTAATTTTAAATTTACATTCAGAAATACAATCTCATATTAAGATATCTGTGATTGCTAAAGAGGAAAATTAATAATTATACATTTTTTTCCCCAGTTACTATTATGTTTTGTCTTCTCTAGAGAAAACAAATAAAATTCAGCATGTCGCAAACATTTAATATTATAAGTAATAAATCTGAGGAATTACCAAATAATATTGAGGCTGAGCAATCTGTTATTGGGTCAATACTTTTAAGTAACGAAATATTTGATGATATTAATTTGATTATATCATCAAAAAATTTCTACGACCCTATTCATAAAAAAATCTATGAAGCTCTAGAAAAATTAATTTATGGAGGTATGTTAGCAAATCCTATTACATTAAAAAATTATTTTGAAAGAGAAAAAGATGAATTAAACATTCCAGAATATTTAGTCAAAATAACTAAATTCTCATCATCATCTAGACAAGCAATTGAATACTCTAAATTAATATTTGATTTATACGTCAAAAGGGAACTAATTAAAATTTCGGGCGAAGTAATTGATTTAGCTAAATTAAATGATTTAAATTTTGATGGTCAAAAAATAATAGAAAATTATGAAAAGTCTCTTTTTGATTTAGCAGAAAAAGGATCTTTTAACAGTTCATTAATTAAATTTGATGAAGCTATGAGACAAACTATAGAGATGGCTTCAAATGCTTATAAAAATGAAGAAGGAATTGTGGGAGTTCCAACAGGATTAAAAGATCTTGATGATAGGCTGGGTGGCTTACATAAATCTGATTTAATTATAATTGCAGGTAGACCTTCAATGGGTAAAACTGCATTAGCTACTAATATTGCATTTAATGCAGCAAAGAAATTTCAAGAAACTGGAGACAAAACTTCTGTTGCTTTTTTCTCTTTAGAGATGTCATCAGAACAATTATCAACCAGAATCTTAGCAGAACAATCTAGGATTAAATCTAATGACATAAGAAGAGGAAAAATAAGTGAAGAGCAATTTGACAAATTTATTGAAACGTCTAAAGATATATCCGAATTACCATTGTATATTGACGAAACACCAGCAATTTCAGTTGCCGCATTAAGTAATAGAGCTAGAAGAATTAAGAGATTATATGGACTAGATTTAATTGTTATAGACTATATTCAATTAATGAAAGGTACAAATAATAGAGATGGAAGAGTTCAAGAAATATCAGAAATTACACAAGGATTAAAAGCCTTGGCAAAAGAATTATCGGTACCTGTAATAGCATTATCACAATTATCTAGAGCAGTTGAACAAAGAGATGAGAAAAAACCGCTATTATCTGATTTGAGGGAATCGGGTTCAATCGAACAGGATGCAGACGTGGTTATGTTTGTGTATAGAGAAGCTTATTATCTACAAGGAAAAGAGCCAAGACCTGCAACAGTAGAGCATGCGGAGTGGCAAGCAAAAATGAATGAGGTTTCTCATTTAGCAGAAATTATAATAGGTAAGCAAAGACATGGTCCAACAGGTAATATAATGCTTGAATTTGAGGCAATGTTCACCAAATTTAAAGATATTCAAAATAATTAAATTAAAATATAAAAGCTAAAAGTTAATGTTAGCTAAATTTTATCAAAATAATGTTTTAAAAAAACCAAATTTAATTTTAATTTTATTATTAATTTGTCTATTTTTTTTTGGATATTACTCAAAAAACTTTAGACTTGATGCATCATCTGAAACTTTATTAATAGAAGGTGATCCTGATTTAAAATATTTAAATGAGATAAACGAAAGATATGGTGCGAAAGAATTTTTAGTTCTTACTTACACTCCAAAAGAGAGAATGATAGAAGAAAATTCTATCGAAAATCTTATTAAATTAAAAAAAGAAATTCAAAAACTTAATTGGGTACATAGTGTAATTACACTATTAGATATTCCTTTACTAAACAGCTCTGATGAACCACTTATAGAGAGACTACAAAACTACTCTACACTTAGCTCGGATGGTATTGATAAAGAAAGAGGGTTTAATGAAATATTGAATAGCCCAGTTTTCAGGAATTTTGTAATAAGTGAAGATGGCAAAACATCTGGTATTATAGTTTATTTAAAGTCCAAAGATAAAATACAAGACTTTAAAAGTAAAAAAGACGAAGAGATATATAAAGATAAATTAAAAAAACAAAATCATCAAAATATTTTAGAGATAAGGCAAGTAATAAAAAATTTTAGTTCAACGAGCAAAATTCATTTAGGTGGAATACCTATGATTGCTGATGACATGATGACTTTTATTAAAAATGACATAATTGTTTTTGGACTTGGAGTTTTTTTATTTATTGTTGCAACTCTTTGGTATGTATTTAGAAGATTGATATGGATAATTGTACCTATAAGCAGTTGTTTTTTTTCAGTTATAATAATGACAGGACTTCTTGGTCTCTTAGGGTGGAAAGTTACCGTTATATCATCAAATTTTATAGCTTTAATGTTGATACTAACTATGGCTATGAATATTCATATTAGTACAAGATATCTTCAGCTTTCAAAACAACTTCCAAGGTTAAATAAATTTAAAATTATTTCTTTAACAACTAATAAAATGTTTTGGCCTATTTTATATACAGCTTTGACAACTATATTTGCTTTCTTGTCTCTGGTGTTTAGTGAAATAAAACCAATAATAGATTTTGGATTTATGATGACTTTTGGTCTAATAATTTCATTTCTTATTACTTTTAGTTTATTGCCAACATTAATTAATTTATTCAATTTTAATAAAGTTGCTTTAAAAGAGGAAGAAGGTACCAAAATTACTAATTTTTTCAGTAAAGTTTCAGTTTCAAATAAAAATACAATATTTGGAACAACCTTAATAATTATATTTTTAAGTATATTAGGAATTTCAAAGCTTGAAGTAGAAAATAGTTTTATAAATTATTTTGATAAAAATACAGAAATTTATAAAGGAATGAAACTTATCGATGAAAAATTAGGTGGTACAACACCACTTGAAGTTATTTTAAAATTTCCAAAACAAGATGATGATGAACAAAAATCTGAAGATGAAGAAGATGGTTGGGGTGATGAAGATGAGAATGATGAAAAATATTGGTTTACTAAAGATAAAATTGAGAAGATAAAAAAGGTCCATAGCTATTTAGACTCTTTGGAGCCAATTGGAAAAGTGCTTTCTTTTTCCTCAATTATTGATGTTGCTACTCAATTAAATAACAATAAAGAGTTAGGTTCTTTAGAAATGGGTGTGTTGTACACCAAGATACCAGATAATATAAAAAAAGAAATTGTAGATCCATATATCTCCATAAAAGACTCGGAAGCTAGGATAAGTTTGCGAATAAAAGACTCTTTAGATAATTTAAGGAGAAATGATTTACTCATTAAAATAAACTCTGACCTGAAAAATAAATTAGATTTAAAAGATGATGAATTTAAATTAGGTGGTGTATTAATTCTTTTCAACAATCTTTTACAAAGTTTATTCAAATCTCAAATTTTAACACTTGGATTTGTAATGCTTGGAATATTTATAATGTTTGTTATTCTTTTCAAAAATTTAAAATTAGCTTTAATAGGTGTTGTGCCAAATTTTATAGCAGCCTTTTTTATATTAGGTTTAATTGGACTATTGGGAATTCCTCTTGATATGATGACAATAACAATTGCCGCAATATCAATAGGTATCGCGGTAGATAATAGTATTCATTATATCTACAGATTTAAAGAGGAATATGCAAAATTAAAAAATTATAATAAGACATTAAAATTGTGTCATTCAACAGTTGGAAAAGCTATTTTAAATACTTCAATTACAATAGTTTTTGGATTTTCAATTTTAGTAATGTCAAATTTTATACCAACAATTTACTTTGGTGTATTCACGGGGATTGCTATGCTGCTTGCAATGGTTTCGGTTTTAACACTTTTGCCTTCCTTATTGCTTAAAATTAAACCATTCAATTAATGATTGAGACTATTCAGGATTTTTTAATACAAGTAACATTATTTGATTATATTTTTTTTGTATTAACCATATATTTTTTAATTCAAGGATCTAGAAAAGGTTTTGTCTTAAGTTTATTGTCAGCTGCCAAATGGGTTTTGGCATATATTTTAACAATTTATTTATTTCCGAAAGTAAAACCGTATTTTGAAGGTATTTTAGATAGTGAATATGTGCTTGATATAATTGTAGGCGTAATATTATTTATATTAATAATATTTCTTATTCTTTTAGCAAATAGAGCAATAAGTAAAGTTATTACTTACACTGGATTAGGTTCAGTCGATAAGGTTTTTGGCTTTTTTTTTGGAATCGCTAAGAGCTATATTTTAATTGTTTGTTTGTTCACAGCTATTGACGTTATCTATGATAGCAAAAAATGGCCATTAAATTTAAAAGATTCACTAACATTTCCTTGGGTTGAAAAAGGTAGTATCTATCTTATAAAGGTGTTTCCAAATCAAAAACAATATGAAGATGCTAAAGAAAAAGTTCAAGATGTATAATCCTAAATTAAAAGAGGAATGTGCGGTCTTTGGTATTAGCAATACACCAGAAGCATCAACCTTAACTGCTTTAGGACTTCATGCGTTACAACATAGGGGTCAGGAAGGTTGTGGAATTGTATCATTTGACGGTGAAAAATATCACTCTGAAAAAAGATTTGGCCTAGTTGGAGACAACTTCAATGATGAAAAAGTCTTAAAAAATTTACCTGGAAATTACGCTATAGGTCATAATAGATATTCTACAACAGGGGGAACTGCTTTAAGAAATGTACAACCATTCTTTGCTGATACTAATTCAGGTGGAATTGGAGTTGCGCACAATGGAAATCTAACGAATGCAATAACACTTAGAAATAAAATGGTTGAAGAGGGCTCAATCTTTTACACAACATCAGACACAGAAACGATAGTAAAACTTATAGCTAAATCAAAAAGACCAAAGACAATCGATAAAGTTATTGATGCTCTGTTTCAAATTCAAGGAGGGTATGCATTGGTTATGATGACACAAAATACACTTATTGGTGTAAGAGATCCTTATGGAATTAGACCTTTGGTTATTGGAAAACTAAAAAATTCTTATGTTTTTGCATCTGAAACATGTGCATTTGATATTATTGGCGCAAAGTTTGTTAGAGAAGTTGAAAATGGTGAAATTGTTTATGTAGAAAATGATGAATTAAAAAGTATTAAGCCGTTTCCTCAAAAAAAAGTGAGACCATGTGTTTTTGAATATATTTATTTTTCAAGACCAGATAGTATTTTGAATGGCAAAACAGCCTATGAATATCGTAAAAGATTTGGAGCAGAATTAGCAAAAGAAGATAATTTAGATGCTGACCTAGTTGTACCAGTACCAGATTCTGGTAATGCAGCTGCATTGGGTTACGCTGAGGAAAAAAAAATAAATTTTGATTTAGGTTTAATTAGAAATCATTATGTTGGTCGAACTTTTATAGAGCCTTCACAGCAGATTAGAAGTTTAGGAGTTAAATTAAAATTAAATGCAAATGTTTCAGTTATTAAAAATAAGAAAATTATTTTAGTTGATGACTCTCTTGTAAGAGGCACAACCTCATCAAAAATTGTAAAAATGTTATATGATAATGGTGCTAAAGAGATACATGTTAGGATAGCTAGTCCAGAAATAAAATACCCCGATTTTTATGGAGTTGATACACCTACAAAAAAAGAACTATTAGCAGCAAATAAATCAGTAGATGAAATAAAAGAATTTATAAAAGCAAAATCACTTAAATTTTTAACGTTAGATGGTTTGTATCGAGGGATGGGTTTTGAGAAGAGAAATGATGCTTATCCTCAGTTAACTGATCATCATTTTACTGGTGATTATCCAGTAAAAATAATTGATGAACTTGGAGAAGATAAAGTTACACAATTATCATTATTAAGTACTGGGTCGAGTAATTAATGAAAAAAGTAAATTTTACTGAAATGAAAAATGGTTCAAAAGAAGATTATGAATTATTAGAAAAGTATGAAAAAAATTTTGAGCGTAAAACTGCAGATAGACTACTTAAATATCTTGCAAGTCAAACGACAACTCTTGAAGGCTATCAAATAACTAGATTAGAACATTCTTTGCAAGCAGCAACAAGAGCGTACAAAAATGGAGAAAGTGAAGAGATGGTTGTAGCAACTTTACTTCATGACATAGGAGATGACTTAGCGCCTATGAATCATTCTCAATATGCGGCTTCAATAATCAGACCATATGTTTCAGAAAAAACATATTGGATAATACTTCATCATGGTCTTTTTCAAACCTATTACAGTGCTCATCATTTAGGAGGAGATAGAAACGCTAGGGATAAATTCAAAGATCACAAATATTATCAAGATACAGTTGATTTTTGTGAAAAATATGACCAGTCTTCTTTTGATCCTAATTACAAATCTATGTCTTTAGAGGAGTTTGAACCAATGGTGAAAAAAATATTTGATAGAAAACCTTTTTATCATCATTAATTTTTAAAAAAAACATGACTAACAAACTCAAGGAAGAGAAAAGTCCGTATTTAAAGCAGCATAAAGACAATCCTGTAAATTGGTTTGCTTGGAATAAAGAAAGTTTAGAACAGGCAAAAAAAGAAAAAAAACCAATATTTCTTAGTGTTGGATATGCGAGCTGTCATTGGTGTCATGTGATGGCTCATGAAAGTTTTGAAGATGATCAAACAGCTAAAATAATGAATGAAAAATTTATAAATATTAAAGTTGATAGAGAAGAAAGACCTGATTTAGATTATGTTTTTCAAAGAAGTTTATCTATTTTAACAGGAACCCAAGGAGGTTGGCCTTTATCGATGTTTCTCGATGAAAATGGAGTTCCTTTTACTGGTGGAACTTATTTCCCACCAAAAGAAATGCATGGAAGACCAGATTTTCAAAAAGTTCTAAATAATGTTTCTGACGTATATAATAAGAATAGAGAGAAAATTCTTGATCAAGCGCCCCAAATGCAAGAAATATTTGGTAAAATTAATCAAAGATCAGCAGTATTAAATCAACCATTAGAACCATTTTTAGAAAAAATTATACAACACCTAGATAAAGATAATGGAAGTTTCAAAGGAGCTCCAAAGTTTCCCCAATTTTATTTATTTGATGCAATGTTTTATTTTTATTTAAAAACAGGAAAAGAAGAATATTTTAAACCTGTTGAAACTTTACTTTACAATATTTCTTCAAAAGGAATGTATGATCATTTAGCTGGAGGTATAGCAAGATACACTGTTGATGAAAATTGGATCATCCCTCACTTTGAAAAAATGCTTTATGATAATATTCAATATATAGGATTGTTAAATAAGTTCTTTCAAAAAACTAATAATCTTTATTATAAAAGAAAGTTAGAGCAAAGCATAAATTTTATCAATTCAGAATTTAAAAATGATTTTAATCTTTATGGGTCTGCATATGATGCCGATAGCGATGGTGTTGAAGGAAAATATTATGTATGGAATTATGCAGAACTAAAAAATACTCTTGGTCCTAAATTTAATTTATTTGCAAAAAAATATAATTTGACTGAAGAGGGAAATTTTGAAGGTAATAATATTTTAACAGAAACTCATAATAAACTTTCCGATGATGAAATTAAAGAAATCTCAAACACAGAAAAAACGTTATTAGATCAAAGAAATAAACGTTCTAAACCATTATTTGATGATAAATCTCAAACTGACCAAAATTGTTTTTTATTAGAAACACTCCTTCTTTCATCGCTAGTAACTGATAATGAAGAACTAAAACAAAATACTCTTGTTGGTATAAAGATATTGGAAAAATATTTGTCAGATAAAATTTTCCATTGCTATCAAGACACAGAGATTGACACTTTTTTGGAAGATTACGTATACTATGCTAGTCTTTTGATAACTATTTATGAATTAGATGGTGACGTTAAATACATCGAAAAAGCAAAAGATATTTTAATAAAAACCTGGGAATACTTCTTTGATAAAAAATCAGGATTAATGCAAAAAAATAAAATATTAGATAATGACCTATTTGTTCAGCCAGTAGATCTAAATGATAATAATATACCAAATGGAAATAGCGTATACTTAAACTTATGTAATAAAATATATATTATAACTAGCGATAAAATATGGTTTGAAAAAATTGATATTTTAAAAAAAAGTTTCCACCAAGTTTTAAACTCAAACTTTGCACAAATGTTTAGTTTTGTAAAATCATTGGATATTTGTAATGAAAGTATATCTTTTACAATTCATGGAAAGCAAAATTTAGATCCTAATATAAAAAAGTATTTGCAAAAAAAATTTTTTACTAGAGCTACATTTAAATATCTAGATAATGAAGTAAATGAGCCAAAAATTGTTATATGTAAAAATCAAACTTGCTCTAACAAGTTAAGTAATATAAAGGAAATTGAAGATTATCTAAAAAGAAACAATATAAGCTAATGATAGAAACAAAGGAACAAATAATAGAACATTTTAAGTCAGGCTCAAAAGATAAATCTAATTTGAAGATTGGAGTTGAGCATGAAAAATTTATTTTTGATAAAAAAACAAATACGAGAATTGATTATTCCAAAATCAAGAAAATGTTTGAAAATTTATATGAGTTTGGCTGGAAACCTATTTTTGAGGAAAAAAATCCAATAGCGTTAACTAAGAATGGTAAAAGTATTACTTTAGAGCCTGGTAATCAAATAGAGCTATCTGGAGCAAAATTAAACAATATTCACGAAGCTTGTGCTGAATCTCATGAATATTTATTTGAGTTAAATCAGGTTATTGAAAAATTAGATTTTAAAATAGTAAGCGCTGGATATGATCCTATATCTAAACTTGAGGATATACCTAATAATCCAAAAAAAAGGTATGAGGTTATGACCAAAGATATGCCTGTTGGAGGAAAACTAAGTTTGGATATGATGTACAAAACTGCAGGTACACAATTAAATTTAGATTATACCTCAGAAGAAGATTTTATAAAAAAATTTAAGTTGGCAAATAATTTAGTTCCAATATCTATCGGACTTTTTGCAAATTCCTCTATAGTTGAAAAAAGTAATAGTGGATACTTATCTTACAGATCTAAAGTTTGGCAAGAAACATCTAGAGGTGGATTGCCTGAGTTTTTTTTAAAAGATGTAAATTTTGAAAAATATGCAGATTATATTATGAATTATCCAATCTTATTTTTACAAAGTGAAGGTAATTATATATCTGGAAAAAAATATTTATTTAAAAACTTCATGAATGGAGAAATTAAAGAAATTGGAAATAAAATTCCTAGTACTAATGATCTTGATACACATTTAGGAACAATATTTACAGAGAACAGATTAAAACAATATATCGAATTAAGATCAATGGATGCGTGCGGATGGGAGTGTTTATGTGCTGGTCCTGCCCTATTCACTGGATTACTTTATGGAAATCTGGAAGAGGCTTTAGATTTAATTAAAAATTGGGAAGCTAACGAAGTGCTTTCAGCTTATAAAAATGCCCCTAAAAACGGCTTAAAAACTAATTTGATGGGCAAGAATATTTCGTATTGGGCAGAGAGACTATTAGACATATCAAAATCAGGATTGATAAAGAGAGACTTTTTAAATAGAAAAAAATTAAGTGAAGCAAAGTTTTTAGATCACTTAGAAAAAATTGTAAAAAATAAAAAAACAAATGCTGATAATATAATAAGTAAGTATTCAAATTCCGAAAATTTGAATGATTTATATGACCAATAAAATTGTTGCTATACAAGGTGATAATTTAAAAAAAATAAATATCAAAACAGATACTACTATTTTTTTAGCTAATGAAGCTCAAAACAAGGGTTATAAATTATTTTATTATTATCCAGAAAATTTATCGAATGTAAGAGGAAAAACTGTAAGTGAAGGATATTTTATTAAAATTGATTATTCAAAAAAGAAATTTTATAAAATTCTAAAAAAATCAAAATTAGACTTATCCTTTGCAAAATATATTTTAATCAGACAGGATCCACCTTTTAACTTGGAATATATTTCTACAACATTAATGTTAGATAGAATCAAAGATAAAACAAAAATTATTAATGATCCTACTTCAGTAAGAAATATTTCAGAAAAATTTTATTCTTTAAATTTTAAAAATTATATGGCGGATACAATATTTACTAAAGATTTGATTGAAATTAAAAAATTTTTCAAAAAACATAAAAAGATAATAATTAAACCTATTCATAGCTATGGTGGCAATGATATAAATCTTATTTCAGGGAAGCTTAATTTACTTAAAATAAAACAAATATTAAAAAAACACGGTCACATTATGTGTCAAAAATTTTTAAATAAAATTAAGTTTGGAGATAAAAGAGTTTTTATTATAAATGGTAAGGTTTGCGGAGCTATATCTAGAGTTCCAAAATCAGGATCAATATTGAGCAACATGAGCAAAGGTGCAAAACCTAAAATCGCATTTTTAAGTAATAAAGAGCTAAAAATTTCAAATATAATTGCAAAAAAAATTAAGAAAGACGGAATTTACTTTGCGGGAATAGACTTTATTGATGGAAAGTTAAATGGAGATATAAATGTAACATCACCAACGGGTATAAAAACATACTTTGATTTATCTCAGATAAACTTGGCTAAGACTTTTTGGAAAGGTTTATAGTTGAAAAACTTATCAAATCAGCAAAAAGGATCATCTCTTGCATTTATAGCTGTGATGTTCATCACACCAGATTCACTTTTTATAAGATTATCTTCGATAGATACTTGGGGATTATTATTTTACAGAGGTGCGATACCATTTGTAGCTGTATTAATTGGCCTTCTAATATTTTATAAAAAAAACTTTATTAAAGCATTTTTGAATGTTGGTTATGCTGGTATTTTTTATATTATAAGTTTTTCGATTTGTAACATCACATTTATAATTTCAATCCAAAATACAAATGTAGCAAATACATTAATAATGATTGCAATGGCACCCATGCTTTCGGCAATCCTTGGTGCAATATTTTTAAAAGAGGTTCCCGATAAGAAGACTTGGATAGCTATAGCTATTACCTTAGTAGCTGTAATATATATATTCTACGACTCTCTAGAGATGGGTAACTTATTTGGTGATCTTATGGGTATAACAACAGCTTTTGGACTCGCCACCAACGCGGTAATAATCAGGTCGGCAAAAGATAGAGATTTGCTACCTTCAGCAGTTGTCGGTAAGCTTACAGTAGCTCTATTTGCTCTCTTTTTCGTTGAAAGTTATGAGTTAGTTGAAAAAGACCTGATTTATATACCTTTAATGTGTATTTTGTGTGTAGCAATACCATTCGTTTTGGTGACGATTGCTCCAAGATTTATACCTGCCGAGGAAGTTAATCTGTTTTTTCTTCTAGAGACCATTTTAGGACCCATTTGGGTTTGGTTAGTTATCAAAGAACAGCCGAGTATAGAGACAATAGTTGGTGGACTTGTAATTATTTTCACTATAGCTGTTCACTCTTATCTAAAATTAAAACCTTCTTCTAAATAAAATTATTTTTCTTTTTGTCACAAATTTGTCTTGATTTAAAATTAGATCGCCCATAAACACCGCTAATTTTATGAACAAAATTATAAAAAACTCTTGGGCTCTCTTTATGGGTATGGCATTTATAATGCTCGCTCATGGTTTTCAAGGTACTCTTTTAGGTGTTAGAGCAGTTAAAGAAAATTTTGGTCTATCATCGACAGGTTTTTTGTTTTCTGGATATTTTGTTGGATATTTTATTGGAGCAAAAATTATACAATCATTAATTCATAGAGTTGGGCATATTAGAGTATTCGCAGCTTTTGCTTCTGTCACTTCAATTGTGGTCTTATTACACTCTATTTTTGTAAATCCTATTTCGTGGTTTGTGCTTAGAATGATTTCTGGATTTAGCATGGTTTGTCTTTATACAATTGCTGAAAGCTGGTTAAACGATAGATCTACAAATAAGAATAGAGGTAGTGTTTTATCTATCTATATGATTGTTATGTATGCCTCTATGGCGATTGGAATGTTTTTCATAAACTTTAGTAAACCAGAAAACTTTCAACCTTTTATACTGATATCTTTATTTATGTCATTATCTCTTGTTCCAATATTATTAACGAAAAGAAAAGCTCCAAACTTTAGAAAAATATCAGGTATGAAGCTAAAAGAAGTTTATAAATCATCGCCTTTTGGTGTTGTAAGTTCTTTTTTAATTGGAATATCCCATTCAGCTGTTTTCTCATTAATTGCAGTTTATGCTACATCGATGAATTTTAGTATTTTAGAAGTATCAATAGTAACCTTTTTATTTGCTATATCCGGAGCTATGTCTCAATGGCCAATAGGAAAATTATCAGATGTTTTAGATAGAAGAATTGTAATTATTTATACAACATTTGGAGCAGCTTTATTTTGTTTTTTGGCGATTATTTCCTCGGGTCAAATGTATATGCCTGCAGGTTTAGCTACATCAAAAATATTTTTTTATATCTGTATAATGTGTTTTTCTTTTTGTAGTCTACCAATGTTTGCATTAATTTTTGCACACACAAATGATTTTATACCAAAAGAAAAATTTGTAGCAGCAGGAGCAGGATTACAATTTGTCTTTGGACTTGGTGCAATTTGCGGTCCTTTTATGTGCTCATTATTTATGGAATTTTTAGGAGAAAATGGATTTTTTATTTTCTTAATTATATTTCATTCGTTTATTGGTTTATTTGGAATATATAGAATGCAAATTAGAGAGTCTGGAGATAACCCAGATTCACAATTTGCACCTATGCCACAAACGATAACTCCAGCCGGTATAGAACTTAATCCTTCAACTGAACCAATAGATGAACCAAATAATTTAAACGAATTTAAGAAAATTTAGTGTAAGTTCAAAATTATGAAAACAGCATTAATATTTGGTTCAACTGGATTAATTGGTGGAATATTACTTAAACTGTTAGCTAATGATCAAAAATACAAAAAAATTAAGGTTTTTGTAAGATCTTCTACTTCAAAAATTGATCCTAAAATAGAAGTTATTCAAACAAATTTTACAAAATTAGAAAATATTAAGTCAGAAATAAAAGGCGATGATTGTTTTTTTTGTATTGGAACTACAAGAAAAAAAACGCCTAACAAACAAGATTATATAAACACCGAGTACAATTTACCTGTAACAATTGGAAAAATTTGTAGCGATAATAATGTACAAAATTTTACTTATATTTCTTCATTGGGTGCCAGTTCAAAAAAAACAAATTTGTATCTAAAAAATAAAGGTATGGCTGAAGAAGAATTAAGAAAACTAAACTTTAAAAAATTTATTGTAATTAGACCTTCATTTTTAATTGGAAAAAGAATAGAGGAAAGATTGGGAGAAAAAATAGGTATTTTCGCCATGAAATGTATATCGCCAATTTTAGTTGGAGATTTAAAAAAATATAAATCGATAAATGCAGAAATAGTTGCCAAATCCATGATAAATATATCAAACAGTGCAATACAAAGTGGAGTATTTGAACCACCACAATTATTAGAAATTGGAAGAGAATAAATTTTTTATAAATCAATAAAATATTAAAAAAAATTATTTAAGTGCTATAATACATTTAAAGGAGGTATCTATGGCTAAATTTTTTTTAATGGGAAATTTTACAGAGAAAGCATTTGCAGGTTTTTTAAAAGATCCTGGATCAGATAGATCTGAGGTTGCTAGAAAGTGTTCTGAAAGTGTTGGTGCTGAAATGAAATCTTATACATATTTAAGAGGACCCTATGACTTTATAGTTGAAACCCATGGCACATTTGAGCAAATGGCTGCTATAAAAATGGCTACTGAGGGAAGTGGTGCACTTAAAAATATCGCCATTTTTGAGGAAACACCAATGAATGAAATTGCAAATCATGCAACAAAAGTATCAAGTGGCTATAAAGTGCCTGGACAATAATCTTACTGGTAGCTTCATTAATTATGGAGCTACCAATTTAAAATCGAAACTGTCAAAATATCTCATTCAAATAAAGTAATATTGATCTATTAAGAAAGTTATGAACAAAAGAAAATTTATAAAATTATCTATATTTGGATCATTATTATACAGTATTTTTCCATACAAAATTTCATTAGCTGAAACCAAAAAAATAATTAATCAAAATTTAACAGAAGCCCAAAAAAAAATAATGTTTGAGGAAGCAACCGAACGACCATTCTCAAGCCCTCTTAATTACGAGAAAAGAGAAGGTTTTTATCACTGTGCAAATTGTGGAGCTAAACTATTTAAGTCTAGCTCGAAATTTGATAGTGGAACTGGTTGGCCATCATTTACAGAGGCACTTCCAGGAGCTTTTAAAACTAAGGTTGATTACAGCTTTGGCATGAAAAGAATTGAATACCATTGTGCAAAATGTGGTGCTCATCACGGACATGTCTTTGAAGACGGTCCTGGATCGACAGGAAAGAGATATTGTAATAACGGCTTGTGTTTAATATTTAAGCCATCATCATAAAACGGAGGAATAATGAAGATATTGAGTATATTGAAAGGTGTTGAATTAGTTATAGCAGATTTAGAAGTAAATTTGGGAGAACAGGTGAGAAGTGCACCTACGTTATGCGCAAGATATAATGGTAAGATTATACCTTTAAACACTGCTCAAGATGGTCGACCTATTCTTATGAGAGAAGAAAACGCTTTAGAAAACTAATTTTGTATTTAATTGCGTCAACTTAATTAAGTTTATTTACAAGAAAATATTATAAAAAATAACTATGAGATTTGAATTACCAAAACTAGATTATTCTAATGATGCTTTGTCTCCAATAATGTCACAAGAAACATTAGAATTACATCATGGAAAACATCATCAAACCTACATAACAAATCTTAACAATTTTATAAAAGATACGGACATGGCTGAAATGTCATTGGAAGATATAATTGTTAAAAGCTCAAAAGATAACTCAAAAGCTGGAATATTTAATAATGCAAGCCAGCATTGGAACCATAATCTTTTTTGGAAGTGCATGAAGCCAAAAGGTGGTGGGAATATTCCGTCAAAACTTGAGAAAAAAATTGTAGAAGATTTTGGAAGTGTTGAAAAATTTAAAGATCAATTTAAACAAGCAGGTATAACTCAATTTGGATCAGGTTGGTGTTGGTTATCTTTAAATAATGATAAATTGGTCGTTACAAAAACAGCTAATGCTGCTAATCCTTTAATTGATAACTTAAAACCAATACTTGGTTGTGATGTCTGGGAACATTCATATTACATTGATTATAGAAATAGAAGACCTGAATATTTAGATAAATTTGTTGATAATCTTATAGATTGGGAATTTGTTGAATCTCTATTAATCTAATTAATCCTAGAACTTTTTGAGATAAAACAAAGTTTGAAGCAGTATGAACAAGGAAAATACAAGTAAACTCTGGAAATTTATTCAGGAAGCTGGCGATTATTTGGATGGTCAACTTCCTGATCACCCAAATCATCCAAAAGGAAGAAATCCATATGCTCATGTAGCAATATGTGTAAAAAACAAATTTAATTCTACTTATAAAGATATTCCTGATGACAAATTTGATGAAGTAATCAATTATATTAAATTTTTGAAAGAAAATCCTAGTTAATTAGATATAGTTTTTAGAAACTCTTCTACTTCACTACTTTTAGTATTCCAAGCTGTAACAAGTCTAACCGTCTTACCGCCTAATTCCTCATTGCTCATCATATATTCCTCTGTATTTAAATGCTCAACCATCTTTTTTGGCAGTTTAACAAAAACTTCATTTGCCTCAGTTGGATATTCAAGTTTAACTTGATTATTAGAAACTAAACCATCGCTTAATTTTTTTGCCATCAGATTTGCATGTCTTGCATTTTTTAACCAAACATCATTTGAGATATATCCATCTAATTGTGCAGAAACAAAACGCATTTTAGACAATAGATGACCGGATCTTTTTAACAAAAAAGGTAAATTGCCAACTAATTCCTTATTAAATATAATAATTGCTTCAGCTGCTATACATCCGTTCTTCGTTGCCCCAAAAGATAATATGTCAATTCCTGATTTCCATGTCATTTCTGCAGGTGTAACATCAAGTGAAACAAGCGCATTAGCGAACCTAGCACCATCCATATGTACTTTTAATTTTTTTTTATGTGCAATTTCAGAGATATTTCTAATTTGATCTAAAGTATAAACTTCACCAGTTTCTGTTGCTTGAGTTATGCTAACAATAGATGGTTGAGTATGATGCACAATTCCAAACCCTCCAATATTATCATTTAGCTCATCAACTGTTATTTTGCCGTCTTTACCGTTTAATGGAACAAGTTTTGCTCCACCTGTATAAAATTCAGGGGCTCCACACTCATCAACATTGATATGAGAAAATTTATGGCAATAAATATTTCCAAATGATGGAGAAATAGCAGAAATTGCTAAAGCATTTGATGCAGTTCCTGATGCTGTGGGGTAAACAATTACATCCTTTTCGAAAATTTTAGAAAATTTTTCTTGTAACACACCTGAAATTTCATCGTTACCATACGGAGGAGCAATACCATCATTTGCTTTGATAATTGCATCCAAAACTTCTGGACAAGCTCCTGTCACATTGTCTGAAGCAAATTTTACTCTTTTACGTTTTGTATTAATTTTTGCGTTCATTTTATTGTTTTGGAAAATAATCTTTTAAAGTACCTTCTCTATAAACATCGGCTGTACAACAATGAAGGCCTCCACCAAAAGCATATGCATCTCTCAATTCTACAGGGATAACTTCCATACCTAATTTATCTAACTGTTCAGCTTGATATTTTTCACTTTTTTCAACGCATACAGTTTTAGGGTCAAGAACTAAAACATTCATTGATAGCCATACTGAAGAGTAACAAAGTGGTGGTGGGGTATTATGAGCAGGTTGTGCAGCATCAATAATTTCCCATCCATTATCTTCAAATAATTTTCTTTGTTCTTTTGGAAGTCTTCGTTGTGGATTATTAATAATTAACCCTTCTTTAATTGGGGTAAAGGTTGCATCAATATGAATTGGATAAGGATCGCCTGGGAAATTTAAAGCATGAACTCTATGATCCTTAAAATGTCTTTTTATCCAATCAATTCCTTTTAAGTTAGTTGTAAATCCGTGTTGTACAACCAAATCCTTTCCAAATCTTAAAATATCTGCGGCATCAAATAATGGCTCTTCCTCGGTTGTGACAAAGTATTTATTTTCTGTCCATTCAAGTCTTTTAGTTACACCAATTTTATCTGATAAATAATCTTTTCTATAATCGGCATCTGTTAATCTGGGTTTTGGCGCTGACTCATGTCTCATATTTGGATCTTTATTATAATAGTCTTTTAATAATGGTCTGTAACATAGGTACTCAAACCATCTGCACCTGTAGCTCATTGTAGCTTCTAATATTTCATTTCCCACAGTTAACAAAACATCTCGAGGTGGCATACATCCAAACATAGTTTCGGCTTTCCAGTCAGGAGTTGATGTTGGTTGATTAAAATCTAAAGGTGTTGGTCTATCAACTTTTATTCCCCTTTTTTCAAGCAAATTTGAAAAGTTATCTAATAGTTCATTAGCTTTATCGACAGTGTCCTTAGTTCTTGGACCATAAGTTCCTCGCATATCAGAGTCTTCTGGAACTTTAGCATCTAAAGCAGGTTCAGGTGCTGGAATACAAGTACCATCTGCTCTTCCAACAATTACATGTTTTAATGGATCCCATTCATTCCAACTATTAACAATCTTATTATTTTGAACCATGTAAAATTAATTTAATCCAATAAATCTTCTATTAGATTGCATTATCATACTATAATAAAAAATAGCTAAAAAAATAAAGAAGCCACCAATGATTGTATTAGTTGAAGGAATTTCATTTATTCCAAGCCATGGCAGCCAAACCCAAAATATTCCTCCTATTACTTCAGTCAAAGACAATAGCGTTAAATCAGCTGCAGGAATATGTTTAGACCCAATTGAATAAAGAATTAAGCCCATGCACACAAGTGTTCCATGAGTGGCAAATAATGCTTCATTTTTATTTGAAGATAAGAAATTTGCATCGTTATTTAAAAGCATAACTGTTGAAAATAAAAAACAAAATAATCCTGCTATAGCAACAGTTGTAAACTTAGGAGTTTGTTTTCTCCATCTCAGACTTACTGAAAAAATTGAAAAACCTAGTGCAGATACTAATCCAAAAATTAGACCCATTAAAGAATTTTCTTCGGTATTACCGTAGGCCATTACTATTATACCAAATGCAGCGACTAAAATTGATATCCAAACTGTGATTGAAATTTTTTCTTTCAAAAATAGAAAACCAAGTAGCGCGGTTATAAAAGGCATTGCAGCTAAACATAATAAAGTTACTGCTGCTGTCGTGTTAGTAATTGACCAAATAAAAGTTATCATTGCTGTTCCTAAACCGACACCACCTATAATTCCAGATATCCCAATTTTAAAATAATTTTTATAAAATGAAATTCCTTCTTCCAGAAATAAGTAAACATTCAGCAATAAAAAAATAACAATGCCTCTTGCAAACAAGTATTGCCAAGGGACAGTTTCGGGTTGGTCTATATGTCTTACAACATATGGTCCAAATGACCAAAGTATGCCTGCAAATAAAACAATTGGAATAGCTACTTTAGGATTTTTTAAATCAGGCATAAATTAATTTATTTTTTATAAATTTTTAGTGATATTATTAAATAAATATGGATTTAGATATAATAAAAATTGCATCCGACACGACTAATAATAAAATGTTGAAAGATTACACTCATAGATCGAAATATAAAAATAAAACTTGTGGCGATATAATTGAAATGAGAGTTAATATTAAGAAAAATATAATACAAGATATTGGGTATCAAACAAAATCCTGTGTTTACTGTCAAGCTTCTGCAAGCTTAATATCTCATAAACTTATCAAAAAAAGTAAAAATAAAATTAATTATTTATTAAAAAATCTTATCGATTATTTTGAAAATGAAATTAAACCTTTGCCAAAAAATCTAAATAAATTTAATAAATTGTTTAATAAAAAAAATATATCTAGAAAAAACTGTGTATTAATGCCACTAATTGCAATTAAGAAACTCAGCATTGATGAATAATTTAGATATTAAAAAACCTGCTATCGCTGCAATATTTTCTACTATGACAATTGGGGTTTTGTCATTGCTTACTTATAAAACACCTTATGGATTATTTTTGATTGCTTCCTTTGGTTCTACAATGGTTTTGCTTTATGGGTATCCAGAAAGTCCTTTTGCAAAACCTAAAAATATATTTTTTGGTCATTTTTTAACTTCACTTGTTGGTGTGATATTTGTGAATTTCGTTCCACTTCCGATATATATTATTATACCTGTTGCTGTTGGAATAGGTGTCGGATTAATGATTATTCTTAATGTAACCCACCCTCCTGCAGGAGGAAATCCTATAATTGTGATCATGGGGTCAGTTTCATTTGAATATTTAATTTCCCCAGTTATAAGCGGATCAATTATTGTGATAGTTTTTGGCATAATCTTGAACAAATTTATTGCTAAAAGGAATTACCCAAAATAAACACAATTTGTTTGCTAGTCCTATTTAACTTGTGCTAGTCTTTTCAAATAATAATTAATAATTCAGCTTAGAGAAGCTAGTAATAGGAGTAAAAATGAAAGTACTTTGTGTATTGTATGATGATCCAAAAGGAGGAATGCCTAAATCTTATCCTCTGTCGGATTTACCAAAATTAGAGAAATATCCAGATGGAATGACATTGCCATCGCCTAAAGGAAGAGATTTTACACCAGGCCAATTACTTGGTTGTGTTTCAGGTGAACTTGGTTTGAGAAAGTTTTTAGAGAGTAATGGACACGAATTGGTTGTTACTAACAGTAAAGATGGAGATGGATGCGAAGCGGATAAACATATTGTTGATGCTGACATTGTTATCTCTCAACCATTTTTCCCTTATTATTTAACTAAAGAAAGAATCGCTAAAGCTAAAAACCTTAAGATGGCAATAACAGCAGGAATAGGTTCTGATCACGTTGATTTACAAGCAGCAATGGATAATAAAATTGATGTTGTTGAAGTAACTTTCTGTAATTCTAGATCAGTTGCTGAACACATAGTAATGATGATTGTTTCAATGGTTAGAGATTATCACAATCAACATAGAATAGTTAATGAAGGTGGATGGAATATTGCAGATGCTGTTCAAAGAAGTTATGACGTTGAAGGAATGCATATAGGTACCGTTGCTGCTGGAAGGATCGGTTTAGATGCACTTAGAAAAATGAAACCGTTTGATGTTCATTTGCACTATTTTGACAGACATAAATTACCTGACAGTGTTGAAAAAGAACTAAACTTAACTTTTCATGAATCAGTGGAATCTATGGTAAAAGTTTGCGACGTTGTTACAATTAATTGCCCACTTCATCCCGAAACTGAAAATTTGTTTGATGATGAAATGATAAGTAAAATGAAAAAAGGAGCATACATAGTTAACACTGCAAGAGGTAAAATTTGTAATCGAGATGCAATAGCTAAAGCCCTAAAAAGTGGACAGCTAAGTGGTTACGCAGGTGATGTATGGTTTCCACAGCCTGCTCCAAACGACCATGTATGGAGAACAATGCCAAATCATGGAATGACACCTCACACTTCTGGTACATCTTTATCTGCTCAAGCAAGATATGCAGATGGTGTTAGAGAAATATTGGAATGTTTCTTTGAGGGAAAAGAAATTAGAAATCAATATTTGATCGTAAAAGATGGCCAATTAGCAGGAATGGGTGCGCATTCTTACAGTAAAGGGTCTGCAACTAGTGGATCAGAAGAAGCTGCTAAATATCAAAAAAAATAAAATAGATTTATTAAAGGTATGCTACTTAAATAAGTAGCTACCTTTAATACCATAGATTTAAACCCTCATTATTATATATTTTAGATATGAGGTTATTTTACTACTTTTTACTATTATTTCTTGTATCGACATCATTCTCTCATTCAAAAGATAAAGCGTATTTTGCAGGAGGTTGCTTCTGGTGCATGGAAGAATCTTTTGAAATGTTGGAAGGTGTAGAAGAAGTTATATCAGGTTACTCAGGAGGGATCACTGCAAATCCAACATATAGAGAAGTCACCTATGGAGATACTGGTCATTTTGAGGTTGTTGAAATAATTTATGACAAAGAGAAAATATCCTATAAAGAACTCTTAAAAAACTTCTGGCTTAATATTGATCCATTTGATGCTTATGGCCAGTTTTGCGATAAAGGATACAGCTACAGATCTGTAGCATTTTATGAAAACGATTATCAGAAAGATTTAATTGAGAAAGATATAAAAAGATTAGAAAAGAAATTTAAAAAGAAGGTAGTCACATATGTTAAAGAATTTGAGATTTTTTATAAAGCAGAGGATAAACATCAAGATTACTATCAAGTATATTTAGAAAATTATTTAAAATATAAGAAAGCATGCAAAAGAGAGAGAATACTTGATATTATTTGGGGATCATAATTAATGCCTGTAACAAGCAAATTTGTAGCTTTAAAAAACTATATCCCTACAGGTTTGCCAAAAGAAACTGACTTTGAAATAAAAACAAAAGAGATATCTTTAGATGCCAAGAACAATATATTGGTTTTAAATTTATGGATTTCAGTTGATCCTTATATGAGGGCAAGGATGACTGAAAGAAAAAACTATAAACCACCTTTTAATATTGGTGAAGAGATGGAAGGTTATGCGTTAGGAATAGTTAAAGAATCTAAAGACAAAAATTTTAAAGAAGGAGATATTGTTTTTAGTAATTTTGGAATGAGAGATTACTTTGTTTGTAATTCCAATGATCTAAAAAAAATTGAGCCAATGAATATTCCTATACAAACATATCTAGGTCCACTTGGAATGACAGGTCATACAGCTTATATAGGACTTTTTAAACATGGTGAATTAAAACCAGGTCAAACAATCCTTGTTTCTTCAGCTGGAGGTAGTGTTGGATCTACTGTTTGTCAAATTGCAAAAAATATGGGTTGTAAAGTAATTGCAAGTACAGGATCAGATGAAAAAGTTAAATGGTTAAAAAATGATTTAAAAATTGATCATGCGTTTAACTATAAAAAAATTGAAAATCTTGTTTTGCATCTTAAAGAAGTTTGTCCTGAAGGATTTGATTTATATTTTGATAATGTAGGTGGTGATTTCTTAGAGTCAGCTATTTTTCAAATGAAGAACTTTGGAAGGATTGTAATTTGTGGAAGGATATCCCAAATGAATGCAACTAATCCTGGCTCTGGTTTAAAAAATATGGCTCATGTTCTTGTAAAAAGACTAACTATTAAAGGTTTTATAATTTTTGATCATGAAAATGATAGAGAACAGTTTGAAACCGATATGACTAAATGGTTATTAGAAGATAAAATTAAATTTAATGAAACTGTTTACGAAGGTATAGAAAATACGCCAAAATCATTCATTGATTTATTAGAAGGTAAAAACATAGGAAAAATGCTTGTAAAAATTTAATTAGAATTTTTATGAAATTTTTAAAGAAGTTTTATAGACCCTTTTTATTAACCTATATTTTTTTGAGTATAGCTATCAGTTTTTATCCATCATTTGATTTTTACTCACTAAAAGGTCAAATTCTTATAATTGCTGTATCTTTTTTTAATGGAATGATGGGAGTTTACGTAAAAAAATTATAAGACGTAGGGCTCGGGTCTTGCTGAGCTATTTAATACTCTTTCGACTGCAAAAACACTAATATCTATAGTTTGATAACTGCCTGTAGTTATTAATTCAGTTAGAGCTCGACCAATTCCTGGTGCTTGCATTAAACCTCTGCCGGTAAATCCTGAGGCCATGTAAACATTTTCATATTTTGGATGTTTTCCAACTACAGCATTATTATCTAATTTGTTACAATCATAATATCCAGCCCATCCACCTGTTAACTTTAGTTCTTCAAATGCTGGTATTCTTTTTGCAAGAGCAGGCCAAACTAATTCTTCAAAATCATTCCATGCAGGTTCAAGATCTTCTGCATCAAATACTGAAATTGGAGAACCTGCTAAATATTCTTTTCCTTCTGGTCGCCAATATACTCCTGTTGTTAGATCTCCGGATAATGGCATCTCTGGAATATGTTTAGGACATTTAACTCTAAAGACTGTATGTTTTTGAGGTACTACAGGAATATCTTCAAGTAGTTCTTTAGTCCAACACCCAGCTGCAGAAATAATTGTCTTTGCATTAATTTCAGATAGGCTCTTAACTTCTCCCTTAATGAATTCTGCCCCAAGATCAATTGCTTTATGCTTTAATGCGCTATGAAATAAAAATGGATCAATCCATCCCTCGCTCTTGTTATCAGTAAATGTTGCAGTTTCAATTCCTTCCTCATTAATGTAAGGAAAATATTTTTTCAATTCAGAACCTTTAATATTTTTTGTACCCGCTTCACATTCTTTATGATTTTCTAAAGCTCTGTATTGCTCTTCTGCATGATCTGGTCCAAACATTAGAAGGTATCCATTAGGCACCATGCTAGCTGTTGGATTTGGATTTTTTTCAGTTTTTAATAATTCTGGTATTTGAAATATAAATTCCCTTGCAAATTTTCCTAAAAGAATATTTTCTTTTTGAAAAAACTGTCGTCTAAATCCACCAAGTGATAATGGGAATGACGCAGTTTTATAAGTTGGATCCCTTTCAATGACTTTTACTTTTCTGCCTTCTTTGGACATAAAGTATGCAGTTGCAGCTCCAATTATACCACCACCTACTATTACAACATCATCCATATTAGTTTATCAAAAAAATGTTTATATTTAAAAGCAATGCAAAACAACACCATAACAAATATGGAATCATCAAATACATGCTTAATAGACTTATATTCTTATATTTAAATACCAATAAAACAATAAATATAATTAACACAACAAGATTTAAAATTGCTAAAGAAATATTATGGAAACCAAAGAAAACAACACTCCAAGTTGTATTAAAAAAAAGATGAATGAAATATAAAAATACAATATTTAAATTTTTTGTGTTTTTATGCCACGCATTCCATATGGCTATTGTCATAAATAAATAAAGTAATGTCCATACTGGCCCAAATATCCAATCTGGTGGATTGTATTGAGGTTTAGATAAATTTGAATACCAAGGTTCTTTAAAATTTATAGTAACCAAACCTCCAATAAATGAAGCTGAAAACGTAGTAATTGCAAAGAGAATAAAAGATAAAATTTTATTTTTTAGCATTTAAGTACTATACAGCAGTTAAATATGAATAAAAAAGTAATTTGGATCACCGGCGGAAGCACAGGAATTGGGAAAGCACTTGCATTAAAATTTGCTAATAATGGATGGACAGTTGCTATTTCCGCAAGAAGAGAAAATTTATTGAAAGAAATTGAAGATAAGCATCAAAATATTAAATCTTTTCCTCTTGATGTAAATGATAAGGAAAAGTGTAAGTCTGTTTTTGAAAATATAAAAAAGGAACTTGGGGATGTTGAAATTTGTTTTTTTTCTACAGGTACCTGGGATCCAAAAAAAGAAAAAGAAATTGATGTAGAGCAAATTGAAAATGTATTTAAAGTAAATTTTTTTGGAACATTAAATTGTATAAAAGCAGTTGAAACTCATTTTCGAGAAAGAGGAAAAGGTATTATTACCATTGTATCTTCGATTGCAGGATATAAAGGCTTACCTAACTCAAGTGGCTATGGACCATCCAAAGCTGCTTTAAGTAATCTTGCTGAAAGTTTACATTTTGATTTTGGAAGATATGGCGTGAGGGTTTGTTTAGTTTCTCCAGGTTTTATCAAAACACCAATGACTGATAAGAATGATTTTAAGATGCCTTTTCTAAAAACTCCAGAATTCTCGGCAGACAAAATTTATGATGGGCTTATTAATGGTTCTAATTTTGAAATACATTACCCAAAAGAATTAACTTTGATCCTTAAGTTTTTAAAAATAATTCCTGATCGATTATATTTTTATTTAATAAGGAAATTAACTAAATTACAAAAAAAATAAAATTAATCTTTAACAAACATCACAGTCAACTCTGCAACTTTAATTCCAAATTTTGTCATTTTAGCTCTGTTGATAGCTACTCTTTCGTCTTGCATAAATATCCAATCATCAAAAGTAATTTTGATATTTTTTCCTTTCACTGGAACTAACAAAACATACTCAAATTTAAATGCTGGGCCATACGAATACCCCCTAGCCTTACCAACTACATCGCCTGCGGTTCCCTCATAATTATGATCATCAATTTTATCTATTACCCATTGCCTATTTTGTATTTCACCGTCATTCCAAATAAATTTTTCGTCTAATATAAGTTGTTTGCCATCCCATTTACCGTCCAGGTCTGCTGAAAATTGTCTTGTAACTTTACCTGATCTATTTTGGAGTATACCCCAAGCTTTGACGTTCCCACTTAAATATTCTTCAATTATTAATCTTGGCTTTTGATCTTTAAAATCTTCTGGTTTCATAGATTGATTATTTATACAGCTTGTAATTAATCCTGTAAAAATTATCAATAAAAATACTTTAAAAAATTTTCTGTTAATCATATTAAACTTTATTTTGCATGGAAAATTGAATTAAATCTATATTCTTTGATTTAAATCCTGCTTCGCAATATGACAAATAAAAATGCCACATGCGTTTAAATTTAATATCAAATCCATGTTTTGAAATCTCTTCCCATTTTTTTAGGAATTCATCTCTCCATATTTTTAAAGTATTTGAATAGTGAGAACCATAAGATTCATATTTTTCAATTTCTAAGCCATTGCTGTAAGATAAATCATATAATTTTTTCTTTGATGGCAAAAAACCTCCAGGAAATATGTATTTTTGTATAAAGTCTTCTTTAGTTTTATATCTGTCAAACAAACTATCATCGATTGTTATGGCTTGTATAGCAGCCTTTCCATTCTCGGTTAAATTTTTTTTAATACTTTTAAAATAATTGACTAAATAATTTTGACCGACAGCTTCTATCATTTCTATTGATGCGATGGAATTATATTTGTCTTTTACATCTCTATAATCTTTCAAAAATATATTCACTTTTTCATTCAATCCATTTTCAAATATTCTTTTTTTTGAAAATTCAAATTGCTCTTTAGAAATTGTTATACAATCTAATTTTACATCATAATTTTTACCTACATATTCAGCAAAGCCACCCCAGCCACAGCCAATTTCTAAAATTTTATTTCCTACGTTTGGCTTTATTAATTCTGTAAGTTTTTTATATTTATTTATTTGAGCAGAAAATAAATCATCTTTTTGTTTTTCAAAAATTGCACTTGAATAAGTAAGTGAAGGATCTAACCATAATGAAAAGAAATCATTTCCTAAATCATAATGTTTTGAAATATTTTTCTTACTTCTGCTCTTATTATTTTTTATGAAAATACTCTTTAATTTATTAATCATTGATATATCAAAGACACCTGAAAATTTATAAACAAGTTTTATATTTTTAGCTGTTATTTCTATTAGATTAGTTAGATTATCTGTTTCAAATTCATTTCGCATGTACGCTTCTGCAAGTCCTACACTTCCCGATTTTATTATTTGAAGTGTTAAACCAGGTTTGTTAATTTTAATCTTTGCTCTTAATAATTCACTCTCATTACCAAACTTATATATTTTGCTGTCATGATTTTTAATTTCAAGAAATCCATGCTTTATTAGTTTGAGAGAATTAAATACGATTTTATCTGATAAAAGATTAAAATTCATTTTTTTTCAAACGTAATATTATTTTTTATTTTTATATTTTTTTTTACTAACTTAACTCCCTTTAACCATAATTTTAATGCTTCAAAATGGATTGCGGCAATAACTTTAAAGGTCATTAAAGGGTGAGAAATATAAGATATAAGGATATTTTTATTGTTAATTTCTTTTGCAACCCCATCTTGTGAAGCATATAACAATTTTCCCTCCTTATCACTTTGATCAATAATTACGGATAACATTTTTTCAGGTTTAAGGATTCTAAAATTGTATTTACTTTTCATTTCAATAAATGGTGAAACGAAAAACTTCTTCTCACAGCTATTTTTAATTATTTTTTCGTCGTTGACTTTAAATATATAAGTATGTTGCTCACCAAATGTGTTTTTAACTTCATACAAGATAGCTATAATTTTTGAATGATTATCATAAACGAAAAAAATACTTAATGGATTAAATACGTAACCAAATATTCTAGGATAACAAAGTAATTTTACCTTTATATTTTCAAATTGAATGTTGTTTGATTTTAAATTTTCTATTACCCAGGCTTTTAAATCACTACCATCTCTAGGTCCGTGATCTTTGTCATAAAAACTTAAAATATTAAAACTATTGTTAGAAAAAATTTTAATTTTTTTTTGTATCAAATTAATTTCATCAAGATCTAAAAAGAGTGAAAAAACGTTGTATTTAAAAAAGTGATATTTTGGCTTAAATCTTTTATGAATTACTTTACCTTCATAAATATTAGAATTTTTAATCATTCAGGTTTTCAATCATTTTAATGGATGATTTTATTCCATCTTCATGAAAACCGTAACCAAAATAACTTCCACAAAACAATACATTTCTTTTATTTTGTATTTCTTTTAATAATTTTTGATTATTCAAAGCATCTTGGTCAAAATAAGGGTGGGTAAAAGTAACTTTTTGTAGGACTTTTTTTTGATCTATTTCAAAAAAAGGATTTAAGGTTAAGAAAATATTTTTTTCTGTTTTCAAGTTTTGCAATAAGTTAAGCCAATAAGTAAGCGATGTTTTGCTAATATCTAACTTATCAACTGAGGAATTCCATGAAGACCAAACTTTTTTATTATTTGGCATACATACATCATCAGTATGTATTACTGCTAGATTGGGTTTATATTTAAAATTTGAAAGTATTTTTTTTTCATCATCAGTCGGCTCGCTCAATATTTTCAATGCATCATCTGCATGAGTAGCGATAACAACTTTATCATAGTCAAAAAATTCGTTGCTAGCACCATAATATACTTGAACACCAATTTTATTTCTTTTTATCGAACTAATTTTGTAATTTTTAAAATATTCTCCACTTATTTGAGTTAATACTTTCTCTACATAAGTTCTACTTCTGTTGGTGACTGTGTACCATTGTGGTCTATTTTTTAATTTAAAAAGTCCATGATTTTGAAAAAATTTTAAGAAAAATTTAATTGGCATTTGATTTGCTTCTACTGGTGGCATAGACCAGATCGCAGAAACCATTGGTATTAGATGAAAATTAATAAAATTTTTTGACCATTTATTTTTTTCAAGAAATTCACCAAGAGTAATCTCTTCATTTAAATTTTTAATTTGATCACACTTTTTGTAGAAATTTATAATATCAAAAAACATTTTTAAAAACTTTAAATTAAAAAGATTAGCTTTATTTGCAAAAATTCCATTTAAGCCTCTGCCACAATATTCATAATTTGTATCTTTTACAGAAACAGAAAATGACATATCACTTTTTTCAATTTCAATTTTTAATTCGTTAAAAAAATTTATGAGATTTGGATAAGTTTCATGATTAAAAACAATAAAGCCAATATCTACTGGAACTTTTTTACCATTAATTAAAGTGTCTAAAGTATATGAATGACCACCAAAATGATCTTCGCTTTCGAATAAATCAACGTGGTGTTTTTTGGAAAGCTTTTGTGCTGCTGATAAACCAGAGATTCCTGATCCAATTACTGCAATTCGCATTAAGGCTATGCTGCGTCTTCTTTAAACTCATCCATACTTGGGCATGTGCAGAATATATTTTTATCTCCATAAACATTGTCTACCCGAGCAACTGGAGGCCAAAATTTGTTTTGTTTTAAAAAACTTGCAGGATATGCTGCTTCTTGTCTTGAATATTTATGTTCCCATACATCTGATGATAATTCAGTATCAGTGTGAGGAGCGTTTTTAATTGGATTATCAATTTTATCAAATTCACCTGATTTAATTTTTTCAATTTCTTGTTTAATCTTAATTAAAGTGTCACAAAATCTGTCTATTTCTGATAACCCTTCACTTTCGGTTGGCTCTATCATCATAGTGCCAGCGACAGGCCATGACATAGTTGGTGCGTGAAATCCAAAATCTATCATTCTTTTCGCAATATCTTCTTCAGTTACTCCTGTTTCAGATTTAATATTTCTAATATCAATTATGCACTCATGTGCAACATTGCCATTTGCGCCTTTGTACAAAATTGGAAAGTGATCTTTTAGTCTATGAGCAATATAATTTGCGTTTAAAATTGCAACTTGAGTAGCAAGCTTTAATCCTTCTGATCCCATCATTTTAATATACATCCAAGAGATTGATAGAATACTTGAGCTACCCCAAGGAGCTGCTGATACTGCTCCAATTCCACTTGTTGGTCCGCAATCTTTTATTACTGGATGATTAGGCAGATAAACTTGTAAATGTTTTTTACAAGCTATAGGTCCCATTCCAGGTCCACCGCCACCGTGTGGAATACAAAATGTTTTATGCAGATTAATATGACAAACATCTGGACCAAAATTTCCAGGCTTTGCAACTCCAACAAGGGCATTTAAATTTGCTCCATCCATATAGACCTGTCCACCATGTTTATGAACTAACTCACAAATATCAGTTATTTTTTCCTCAAATACTCCATGGGTAGATGGGTAAGTTACCATTAAAGCTGCGAGATTTTCTGAATGTTGCTCTACTTTTTTCTTTAAATCGTCGAAATCTACATTTCCCTCTTTATCACAATTAACAACAACCACTTTCATTCCAACCATTTGTGCGCTTGCTGGATTTGTACCATGTGCCGAACTTGGGATTAAACATATATTACGATGAGCTTCATCTCTATCTAAGTGGTACTTTCTTATAACCATTAGACCTGCATATTCTCCTTGAGCACCTGCATTAGGTTGTAGAGAGACACCAGAAAAACCTGTTATAGATCTCAACCAATTTTTTAAATCAGTAAACAAATCTCTAAAACCTTCCATTTGTTCAACTGGAACAAAAGGATGAGGTTCTGCAAATTCTTTCCAAGAAATCGGTATCATTTCAGCAGCAGCATTTAACTTCATTGTGCACGAACCAAGTGCTATCATAGTTCTATTCAATGCTATATCCTTATCCTCTAGCTTTTTAAGATATCTAAGCATTTCAGTTTCTGAATGATATAAGTTAAAAATTGGATGCTCTAAATATTTTGAAGTTCTTAATAAATTTTTTGGTAAATTAGGTAATTTAATTGAAGGATCCTCTTTTTTGATTGACTCTGCAGCATTAAAAATTTTTAATAATTGATTTACTCTATAAACGTTTTTTCTTTCATCGAAAGAGACAGCAAGCATTTCAGAATTTACTTTTCGTATATTTACTTTCTGATTTAGAGCATTTTTATAAATTTGATCAGTCTTTTCTTTGGTAATAATTGTAACAGTATCAAAAAAATAGTCAGAATAAATTTCATAACCTGACTGTTTTATTTTATCAGCAAAACTTTTTGCTAATTGAGAAACTCTTTCAGAAATATTTTTAATTCCATCTGGACCATGATAAATAGCATATGCTGCTGAAACAATTGCTAATAAAGCTTGTGCAGTACAAATATTGCTTGTCGCCTTATCTCTTCTGATGTGTTGCTCTCTAGTTTGTAAAGATAATCTGTATGCCTTGTTACCATGTCTATCAACTGACACACCAACAATTCTACCAGGCATCGATCTCTTATACTCATCTTTAGTTGCAAAAAATGCTGCATGTGGACCTCCATACCCCATTGGTATTCCAAATCGCTGAGAGCTTCCTACTGCTATATCAGCACCAAGTTCTCTTGGTGTTTTTAATTTTGCTAAAGCTAATAAATCACAAGCTAATACAGCCTTACCGTTTTTTTTATGAATTTTGCTAATTGCTTCACTTGGGTCTTTAATATCTCCTAAAGTTCCAGGATATTGTAAAATTCCACAAACTAGATCTTCTTTTAATTGGTCTAAAACTTCATCTTCTTTTCCAACTAAAACTTTTAAACCCATTGGTTCAGCTCTAGTTTGAATTACATTTATTGTTTGAGGATGGCAATTCTCAGATACAAAAACTAAATTACTATCTTTTTTATTTAATCTATGACTAAGACCCATGGCTTCTGCTGCTGCTGTACCTTCATCCAATAAAGAAGCATTAGCGATATCCATTCCAGTAAAATCAACAATCATCTGTTGAAAGTTTAACAACATCTCAAGTCTTCCTTGAGCTACTTCAGGCTGATACGGTGTATATGATGTATACCAACCTGGATTTTCTAAAATATTTCTTAGAATGACATATGGCGTATAAGTTCCATAATAACCCATTCCAATAAAATTTGAGTAAACATGATTTTTTTTTGAAATTGCTCTTAATTTTCTTAAAGCCTCATATTCTGAATTAGACTCTCCAATATTAAGCTCACCCTTAAACATTATTTTTTCTGGAACAGTGTTATTCATTAAATGATCTATTGATTGATAATTTAATTCTTTTAACATTTTTGATTGGTCTTCTTTAGAAGGTCCGATGTGTCTTTTAATAAAATCTTTTTCTGAATTTGGTAGCATTATGCTGATGTCTCCTTTGAAAATTTTTCATATTCCTCTTTATTCATTAGACTGTCCATTTCGTTTTTGTCTTTTATTTTAAGTTTAAAAAACCATGCAGATTCTTCTGGGTCTTCATTTATTTTTGATGGATCATCAACTATCATTTGATTTGTATCTATAACTTCTCCACTAACAGGAGTGTATACATCGCTAGCAGCTTTCGTTGACTCAACTACGCCAGCAGTTCCATCTTTATCAACATGTGAACCTTTCTCTGGGAGTTCTACAAATACTATATCCCCAAGCATTTCTGTTGCATGCTTAGTTATTCCAATTGTAGCTTCTTCTCCATCTAGTTTAATCCACTCATGTTCTTTTGAATATTTAACTTCAGACATTAATTTCCCCTTTTACGTAATTTTTTTTATAAAACGGTAAGTTACAAATATTTGCAGGAATTTTTTTTCCTCTAACTTCAAGAAATATTTTTGTATTTACAGTTGAATAACTATTATCGACATATCCCATTGCTATTGGATGTTCAACGCTTGGTCCAAATGTGCCACTTGTTACTTTCCCAATTTCTTGATTTTTATCATTGTAAATTTTGGTATTTCCTCTAGCAATTACTTTGCTGTCTGGTTTTATGCCAACTCTCAATTTTTTTACTCCGCTTTGAAATTGGTTTTTTAAAACTTCTGATCCAACAAATTCAGTCTCAATTCTGCTCTTAGGTATTGCCCATTTTAGATTAGCTTCGATAGGACTTGTATCGTTGTCTAAATCATTTCCATACAGGCACAGTCCAGCTTCCATTCTTAATGTATCTCTTGCTCCTAAACCAATCAATTTAGATCCATTTTCTATCAAACTTTCTACAAAAGTTTCAGCATCACTATGTTTTATAGAAATTTCAAATCCATCCTCACCAGTATATCCTGATCTAGTTATGTATATTTTTTTATTATTATAGACATAGTTGTTACCGTTCATAAATTTTAGACTGTTACAACCAGGTATAACTTTATTTAAAACATTTTTTGCTTCAGGGCCCTGTAATGCAATTAATGACAATGACTCGTCAAGATTTAATTTATATTGATTATCAAGTTTAGATTTTATTACTTCATAATCATTATACTTGCATGCAGCATTCAAGATAATTAAAAATCCATCAGATGTTTTAGTAATTATCAGATCGTCCTGAATTCCTCCTTTGTTATTCATTAAAAATGAATACTTGCTTTGATTAGTTTTCAATTTTTTTAAATCTGCAGGGAAAATCTTCTCAAGATTATTTGTAAGGTCATCTCCACCAGATATAAATAATTGACCCATATGAGAAACATCAAAAATCCCAGAGTGTGAACGTGTGTATTTATGCTCTTGAATAATTCCATCTTTATATTGAATGGGCATTTGATAACCAGCAAACTCTACGAGCTTTGCTCCATACTTGATATGAAGATTATTTAATGATGTTTTTTTTATATTCATATTAACTCTTTATGCCCCCTCTGTCTTTTTGCCTGAGAGATTTGCTCCTTCGGCGAGAATTATTCTCTTTCCAGAGTTAATATGTACGGTCCATTTGCCTGAGAGTTTCCGGGGTGGTTGCTCCTTCGGCAGGTTTTATTTCACACCATTCTCCCGTAAGACCTTTATAGATTAATTACAAAATTTAATCTACTAATTTATTAATATATTTAATTATTATTAATTATTTTATCCTTTAATTTCTTGAATTCTTCTTCTGAAAGTGCACCCGATTGATATAAATCATTAATTTTTTTTAAATCCTCAATCATTTTTTTATTGTTATCATTTTTAGTTAATTTTTTTGATTGTTGTGGCAAATTGTCAAATTTTAATTTGTACTTTTCTTTGATCCTTAAACCATTTTCTATATCGATATGATAGGATGACATATAATTTATCCATTTCTTCATCACTTTATTTGCCTCAGGAAAATTATTTATATTTTGAGGATGAAACTCACTTTTTGTTTCAGAGCTATATATTGGATTGTATCCAGCAAAATTCTCTGGTGTTTCTAAATAATCGATAGTTAAATATCTATCAGATATTCTGGGTATATAGACTGAAAGGTCATATGCCAAATAAGTTTTAGGAAAAATCAATCCATTTTTTTCTACCCAATTAATCAAATATCCTAAATCACGGTCAGGATCATTATTCTCAAAAAGTTCATAGTTTGTATCTATATGTTTTAGAGATAAACAATTATGGGTTGCCCCTTTTGATTTATAATATTTTAGTAAAGTATAATATGGTCTATCTACACAACCGTGTCTTTTAGATTTAAATGTTTCAGTTATTATTATGGGATTAATATAACCTAAGATTGCACTTAATCCCTCTATTTTTGAAATTTCTAGAAACTTTGTTGGAATATTATTTTCTACTTGTGCTAAAGTTATAGTGTAGGCATGAATGCCTCTAAAAATATGTATGCCATTACGATAAATTACTTGCCAATTACCTTCAGTTAAAGGAATTGAGTGTTTGCTTGTAATATTAATCCCTCCAGAAATATAATCTCCCTCTTTATATTTGAAAGTAGCAAATGAGTTATTACAAAATAAAATTAATATTAAAATTAAAATGCTATTTTTTATTTTCATATCGTTATATTAGTTTTTTTTTCTTGTTAATCAAAAGAACTAGAAATTGTATAATTACTGCAAAAATAATTATTGATCCTCCAATTATTGTAGAAATTGGCACATTTTCGTTAATAAATATCCATGCCCAAAAAGGTCCCAAAACAGCCTCTGATAACATAATAATTCCAACTAAGGCCGAAGGTGTAGATCTTGCGCCGATTGTAATAAAAATAAAACCAAAACCAAGTTGAAAAAAACCAGCTAAAAATCCTAAAAAAATATCATTTAAAGATATAAAGATCGTTTTAGACATAAAATATCCGATAATCAATGCAATAACGCCTGCAATAAATTGTAATGGAACCATATCTACACTTGGAAATTTTCTAACTATTAAAATTAATGTTGCGAATGATATTGGCATAATAAAAGCAGCAATATTTCCACTCATTTGTCCAACTGTTAACGAACTTCCAACCATCAAAATTATTCCAGAAATTGCTAAAACTATAGAAGTTAATGTTATTAAGTTTATTTTTTCTTTTAAAAAAATATATCCAAAGATTGCTAAAAATAATGTTTGGGTTTGAATTATAAAATTAGTATTTGCTACAGTAGTATTATACATTGCATAAACATAACCGCTAAAGCCACAGGCAAGTATAATGCCTCCAATAAGACCAGGGATTCCAGATTTATAAAATGCTGAAATAAAATTTTGCTTATAACTAATAATTAGAAAGATCAGAACTACAATTATAAAGAAAACTGATCTCCAAAATAGAATCTGCCATAGAGTGGAGCCTTCGAAAGATTTGACTATCAATCCTCCAAAACTTAAACTGAAAGCACCAAAAAAAATCATAAGCGGCCCTGGTAATTTTGTAATTAAATTCATTTAATTTGAGAAATAAGATTATTAGTCTCCATCTGATAAAGTTTATATAATGTTTCAGCATCCTCTAAGCTTACATCTTTAAATTTAATGTTAGATCCTGGTGTTAATTGTACCAGTCGATCATAGTCAGCAGATATGACAGTTGCAATCTTCGGATAACCCCCAATAGTCCCATGATCTGATAACATAATTATTGGATCTCCGGCAGATGTGATTTGAATTACACCTTTTACCAAACCTTCAGATTTTATATTAGGATCAACGATATTTTCAATTTTTGGACCTTCTAATCTCATACCCATCCTGTCTGAAAGTTTTGTAATTTTAAAACTTTCTTTAAAGAATTTATTTTGTGAAGACTTAGAGAAATAATCATAGTTTGTCCCTTTAATGACCCTTATATTTTCAATAGTGCTACCTAAGTAATCAAGTTTTCTTTTGTTAAAAGAATTATTAATATCAATTAATTCAATTTCTAAATCTTTAGAAAATTTATTCCCATTATTTGGTCCAATTTGAGCTTGTGTATTAATTGAGCAGCTTCCCCAATAATAATCAACACCAAAAGTTCCATTAATCGAAAAATATCCATAAACAGACTTGTTGGTTGAATGAATATCGACTTCATCACCATTTTTTAACAAATAACATTGGTAGGAATTACCATCAATAACACCCTCTTTTGATATAATTTTAAATGATACATTTCCAGAAATACAAAAAAAAATATCTTTTCCAAAATACTTCAAATGCGGGCCTTGATAAGCAAATTCTATTACAGGTGAATTGTAATCATTTTGTAGAAGTGAGTTTAACAATTGAAAATTTCTTTTGTCCATCGCTCCACTAAAAGGAATACCAATATGGTATAAATTATTTCTTCCTAAGTCTTGATATGTGGTGTTGATACCAGCTCTTAAAATTTTAAAGTAGTTTCTATCTTTTGATTTCATTATATTGATCTAAAGTTATTCTATAAAATTTTATTGTATCACCTGGATTAACAAGATTAGGATTTGATTGATTAGATGTGTCGAAAATATTTTGTGGTGTATTTCCCAAAATATTCCATCCCCCAGGTGTTTCAAAAGTGTATATGTTACAAAATTGTTCTGTTATTCCAACTGAACCTTTTGGAACTTTAACTCTTGGTGTTTCTAATCTTTTTAATCTCATTTCCTGGTTAAGATCACCAAGAAAAGGCATGCCAGCTACAAATCCTGTCATATAACAAAAGTAATTTTTGCTAAAAAATTTTTCTAGGATTATTTCTGATTTTAATTTTAGTTTATTTTCAACTCTTTTAATATCTAACGCAAAATTATTATCACAACACACAGGAATTTCGATTAAGTTTTTTTCTAATTTATTGTTTTCTTTAATCTCTATATTTTCAATTTTTTTTTTTAAAGATAAAAAAGAATGTATATTTAAATCATATGAAATTATTAATTTATTATAAGATGGAGTTAAGTTTGTAATACCTTTTAAATTTAATTTTTTTATATGGTAAAAATATTTGATAACATTTGAATTAATTTCTTGATTTACATCACTTCCAAAGTCACAATACAAAGCTGCGTCACCAAGATTTAATATATTTTTTATCATACCATGTTATACTTATGATTTATTAGTATGGAAATTAATATCAATTGTGATTTAGGTGAAAAATCAAAGCATCATTCAGATGAAAATGATCCAAAATTACTAGAAATTGTCAATTCAGCTAATGTTGCTTGCGGTTATCATGCTGGTGATGAAGATAGCATGAACCAAGTTGTAAAAATTTGTAAGAAAAACGGTGTTAGCATAGGTGCACATCCATCATTTAATGATCCAGAAAACTTTGGACGTAAAAGACTAAATTTATCGTCAGATGAAATAAATAAATTATTAATTGATCAGTATGAAATTTTGCAAAATATAGCTGAAAAACATGGTGAGATCGTTACACATATTAAACCACATGGTGCATTAAATAATATGGCTTGCGAAGATATTGAGCTTGCAACAATCATTGCAAAATCAATCTGCAATTTTAATAAAGATTTAATTTATTTAGTGCCTACAGGTTCAAAGATGGAAGAAGCAGCAAAGAAATTTGATATGAGGATAGCATGTGAGATTTTTGCAGACAGAAATTATGAAGATAATGGAAACTTAGTATCTAGAAAAGAGCCTCATGCACTTATTACAGATCCAGATAAAGCAAAAAGTCACGTTTTAAGCATGGTTCAGAACCAAGCCATTAATTGTCACAGCGGAAAGCAAATACCTTGTGAAATAGACTCTGTGTGCATACATGGCGATAATGAAAGTTCTCTAGCTACAGCTATATCTATAAAAAATAATTTAATAGATAATGGCTTAGAACTAAAAACACTAACTAACTTAAGGAAATTTAAATAATGATAAAAAAAATATTTTTTTCAATGTTCTTTTTAATTTTTTTAGCAGGAACATCTTTTGCTGCTGGATCTAGTAGTGATTCTGGATCAACAGAAAGTCATTATGATAAGGCAGTGAAATTGATTAAAGCTGCAAAAAAATTAGAAAAAAAAGGTAAAACAGAGAAAGCAATTAAAAGATACGAAAGAGCAATTAAATTTTTAGTAAAGTCAAATAAGATGAAGCCAAATAAAGCAGACACATTAAATTATCTTGGATTTGCAACTAGAAAAACTGGTGATTTTGAAAATGGTGAGAAATATTATCTTCAAGGTTTAGCTATTGAGCCAAATCACATAGGAATTAATGAATATCTTGGTGAATTATATGTTGCAACCAATAGAATGAATTTAGCAAAAGAAAGATTGAGTGTTCTAGAAGGGTGTAATTGTGAAGAATACAATCAGTTAAAAGGTGTTATAGACGGATCTAAAAAATCAAAATACTAGTTTATATTTTTTATCATTTGCTCAGGCATCCAAAGAGCAATTTCTGGAAATATCACAACTAAGATAACAGCAAAAATCATTAGCAAGAAGAGTGGGAACGCACTTCTTGCTATATAGCCCATATCTTTATTGGCCATACCCTGAAGAACAAAAAGATTAAAACCAACCGGTGGCGTGATCTGGGCCATTTCAACAACAATAACTAGAAAAACACCAAACCAAATCATATCAAAACCTGCTTGTCTAATCATTGGTTCAATTATAGCCATTGTTAAAACTACAGCAGAGATACCATCAAGAAACATTCCAAGAATTATATAAAAAATCATTAAAACAAAAATTAAAACATATGGAGAAAGTTCCATTCCTTCAATCCATAGAGCAAGATTTCTTGGCAATCCCGTAAATCCCATTGCCAAAGATAAAAAAGTGGCTCCTGCTAATATAAAAGCTATCATACAAGAAGTTTTAGTAGCCCCCAAGAGAGACTCTTTAAATGTTCTTAAAGACAAACTCTTTTGAAAGTATGATAAAATTAATGCACCTACTACACCTAAAGAAGCTGCTTCGGTTGCTGTTGCTATACCAGTATAAATTGAGCCAATAACTGAAGCTATTAATAATATTACAGGTATCAGTTTTCCTGATTTCCTTACCTTTTCCATAAGTGAGAGGTCTTGTTTAAAAGTAGGCATAGATTTTTTATTTATTAACGACCAAATCATTACATATGTCATAAAGATCAACGCAATCATTATTCCTGGTACAATTCCTGCAATAAATAGTTTTGCTATCGACTCTTGGACGGTCACACCATAAATAATTAAAATAATTGAAGGCGGAATTAGAAGACCCAGCGTTCCTGAACCAGCTAAACTTCCAAGCAGAATACTTTCTGGATATTTTCTTTTTCTTAGTTCTGGAATAGACATTTTTCCTACTGTGGCTACAGTTGCTGCAGAAGATCCTGAAATAGCTGCAAATAAAGCACATCCAACTACATTAACATGCACTAAGCCACCGGGTAGTTTCTGCGTCCATGGAGACAATCCTTCAAATAAATTTTCAGATAACTTCGTGCGAAATAAAATTTCACCCATCCAAACAAATAAAGGAAGTGCAGTTAAAGTCCATGAGGATGAAGCTCCCCAAATTGTTGTTGCCATTGCATCGCCAACTGGCCTTGTTGTGAATAGCATCATTCCTATTGATGAAACTCCAACCATACTTATAGCAACCCAAATTCCCGAGCCTAAAAATATCAAGAGAACACTTATGAAAAATATAGTAAGTAAAATTTCAGTCATTTTTTTTTGTTTGTATTTTCAAAACTAATTGATGAGATACACATATGAAAAATATTAGTGATCCTAAGGCAACACTAGTTTGTGGTATCCAAATTAAAATTTCATCAGCTCCCTCACTTCTCTCTTGAAATTCATAAGATATTTTTAGCATTTTTAAAAAATAAAAAGCTAGATAACCAGAAAAAATAGTTGCAACTATCAAACTCCATAATTCTAAAAATCTCTTTTTAATCCCAGTAGCTTTTTCTAAAAATAAAGTAATTCTAATGTGACCACCTTCTACAAAAGTATAAGATAAAGCAAAAAAAGATGAGGCAGCCATACAATATCCAGAATATTCAGCTAGGCCTCTTATATAAAAACCAAATATTCTTGATGAAATTCCAATTAAGATAAAAACTGCAACCAAAATAAGAAAGAATGCAGCGATATAGCCTGAGTAACTATAAAGATTATTTAAAAATTTATTAACTTTAGTAAACATATAAAAAGGCCGTTTAATACGGCCTTTTTAATTATAATGATTTAATTATAAGCAGCAAGAACACTAGCACCTCTATCGCCAGCTTTTTTCTTCCATTCTTCTGCCATTGTAGCACCAACTTTTTTGAAATGACTTTCAAGGGCTGCATTTACTTTGCCTACTTTCATTCCAGCATCAGCTAAAGCTTTTTTATCAGCAACATTTCCTTTTTTTGAAAGTGCCCAACCTTTTTTCTCAGCAACGGCTGCCTCTTCCATAATCATTTTTTGTGTAGCTTTATCTAATTTATTCCAAGAACCTCTGTGAGCTACAATCATATTTTTTGGAAACCAAGCTGCAATATCATAAAAATACTTTACTCCATTTTCCCAAATTTTACTGTTCTTACCGGTAGTTGGTGAAGTAATCATGCTTTCAACCGCACCAGTTGAGAATGCTTGGCTTATTTCAGCTGCTTCTATTTTTGTAGGAGCCATACCTGTCAACTCGGCCATTCTAATTGTTGCAGAATTATATGCTCTAAATTTTAAACCTTTTAAATCAGCAACACTATTAATTTCCTTTTTACTATAAAGTCCTTGCGCAGGCCATGGTACAGCGTATAAAAATACAAGACCTTTTTGATCTAAACCTTTAATTATTGCAGGCTTAGATGCTTGATACAGTTTCATAGCATCATCATAAGATGTCGCAAGAAATGGTTGTGAATCAATCTCTAATAACGGATCCTCTTTACCTAGAGCCGACATAAATCTCTCACCAATTTGAGCTTGTCCAGTTCTAACAGCCCTAAATATCTCTCCACCTTTAAATAGAGATCCACCTGGGTGTGTTACTATTGTTAATTTTCCCCCACTTTTTTCTGAAACAATTTTAGCAAATTCAGCTGCATTAGCAGAATGGAAGTTGCTTGCACCATATGCAAGTGCCATATCCCATTTTTCTGCGGCAAAAGCATTAGCAGTTAAAAGAACAGAAAATAAAACAGAGAGCAAAATTTTGAAAAGTTTCATAAATCCTCCATATTTCTAAAAAACATATCTCATTATGTATTAAAACTTAAATCAATAAAAATTTTTGATGTTTTATTGAAAAATAATAAATAATTACTATTATAATAACATCTTGATCGAACAATCACTCATTTTACTGCAAATTGTATTTATAGATATTATTCTTGCGGCAGATAATGCAATAATAATAGGATTAATAGCAGCTAATTTCGTCCCAAAAAATAGAAAAAAAATAATATTCTGGGGAGTAGTTGGAGCGTTAGTTTTCAAAGTTATATTTGCAATATTTGCAACATATTTATTTAAGTTTTACTTCATTAAAATTCTTGGTGGATTACTTTTAATTTGGATTGTTAATGACTTAAGAAAAGATTTATTTGAAATTCAAAAAATTAAGTCTCCTAAAAAGAAATCTATGGAACCTTCATTTATCAAAAGTATTTACAAAGTGTTATTTGCAGATATTACGATTAGTTTTGACAACGTTATTGGCGTTGTGGGTGCAGCCAAAGGTAATTTTGGTTTTATGATTTTTGGCTTAGTATTATCAGTAGTCCTTACTGGAGCCTTAGCTACTTATTTAGCAAATTATATACAAAAACATCTATGGATAGCTTATATAGGTTTAGGCTTTATATTATTGGTTGCTATTCAATTAGTAATAGGTGGATTAGTCGATTTAGAAATTTTAAATATTAACGAAAAATATATAAAGTATTTCTAATATTACCAAGTTCCAGTATTTTCCATTGATGACCAGGGCTCTTTAGGAGGAAGATTTCCCTCCTGAAGTATTTCAATTGATATTTTATCTGGTGATTTCACAAATGCCATATGACCATCTCTAGGTGGTCTATTAATTGTATAACCCATATCCATTAGTCTTTGACATATTTCGTATATATTTTTAACTCTATAAGCTAAGTGACCAAAATTTCTAGATCCCTCTCCTAAATTGTCACCGTCCCAATTATAAGTTAGTTCAATTTCTGCATTATTGTCGTTTGGTGCAGCTAAAAAAATTAATGTATATCTGCCTTTTTCATTTTCCATTCTTTTTGTCTCTTTTAAACCCAGTCCATCACAAAAAAATTTTAACGACTCCTGAATATTAGAAATTCTGATCATTGTGTGTAAATATTTCATAGTAAAATTATAATTTATTTCTATTCTAGTTCAATAGTACTTGGTGGTTTAGAAGTCACATCATAAACTACTCTATTTATACCTCGAATATTATTAACTATTTTATTCGATACCATTTGCATAAATGATTTATTAAATTGAAAATAATCTGCTGTCATCCCATCTTCAGAAGTTATTGCTCTAAGCAAGCATAAATATTCATAGGTTCTATTGTCTCCCATGACACCAACAGTTTTAACAGGCAGTAATGCAGCATAAGCCTGCCATATCTTATTATATAGATTGTGTGCTCTTAATGCATTTACAAAATAATTATCTGCTTCTTTTAAAATTTTTATTTTTTCTTTGGTAATTATGCCTGGCATTCTAATTGCTAAACCGGGACCAGGAAAAGGATGTCTAGAAATAATTTCTTTACTTAAATTTAATTCTAGACCTAACATTCTAACTTCATCTTTAAATAAATACTTCAATGGCTCAACCAATTTTAATTTCATCCTTTTCGGCAGACCACCTACATTATGATGAGACTTAATTTTTGACGTTTGACTTCCTGTTACAGATTTACTTTCAATTAAATCAGGATATAGAGTTCCTTGAGCTAAAAATTTTACATTTTTTATTTTTTTTGCGTATTTTTCAAAAAGTTTGATAAATAAATTTCCAATAATTTTTCTTTTTTTTTCTGGATCTGTTACGTTTTTTAATTTGCTTATAAATAATTGTTCAGCATTTACATAAATTAAATTCAATTTAAATTTTTTTCTAAAAGTATTTACTACTTGTTTTTCTTCGTTTTTTCTGAGCAGACCAGTATTAACGAATATACAAGTTAAGTTTTTTCCAATCGCATTACTAATTAATTTTGCTACTACACTACTATCTACCCCACCAGATAATGCACAAATTACTTTAGAATTTCCAACTTGTTCTTTAATTTGTTGCATAAGCTTAGATTTTTGATTTTTGGATGTCCAATTTTTTTTAATTTTACAAATTTTAATTACAAAGTTTTTTAATATTACTTTGCCTTTAACTGTATGGGAAACTTCTGGATGAAACTGTATGCCATATATTTTTTTTTTTACATTTTCTATCATGCATAATTTCGAATTTGAGGATTTTGCTATAACTTTAAAACCTTTAGGTAATTTAATTACCTCATCTCCATGGCTCATCCATACATTGGTAGATTTTTTTGAAAAGAAATTTTCGGTTAAAGCGCTTTTTTTTAATTTTGTAACTTTTGCTAACCCGAATTCTCTTGATTTTGCTCGTTTTACTTTACCTCCTAATTCTTTAGAGATTATCTGGTGGCCAAAACAAATACCTAAAATTGGAATATTTAAACTTAATATACTTCTATTGAATTTAACTTTTTTATTTTGATAAACATTTAAGGGACCACCTGATAAAACAATGCCTTTCACATTTTTTTCATTTTTGTAGTCTTTAAGTTTGTTGTGACTTATAATTTCACAAAAAACATTTAATTCTCTTACTTTTCTTGCAATTAATTGTGTAAACTGAGACCCAAAATCGATTATTAAAATTTTATCTAGATTATTTTCAAGACGCATCTTTTTTTTCAAACTCTTTTAAGCGTTTGTTAATAGATGCGATTTTATCACAAAGGTTCGAGCATATTTTCTTAAAATCTTCTCTAAGTTCCTCTGCTTTAGAAAAATTAGATCTTTCTAACTCAATATCTATTAATAGATACATTGCCTCTTCATTGTTTGGCTCGAGTAGTAAGACTGTATTTATATTTTTTTCCAGTTCTGTTTTGTTTTCTTCATTTTTAAATATTTTTGCTAAATATAGATATGACTTTGAGTCTTTGGGATTGTATACAATATTTCTTTGAAATAAAAATTTTGAATCTTCATATTTTTCATTTTCATAAAGATTTTTTGCTTCATTGAAAAAATTGACTTTCTCAGCGTTAACATTGAAAATTAAATTCAAAAGTAAAATTATTGCTAAGGTAATTTTTTTTATCATCTTTTTATTTCGTCAATGTTATGTACCATACTTTCATAAAAACCTGCTTTAGTAATTTTGACAAATTTTGGTTTTTTTCTAAGATCTTTAATTCTTTTTGCACCCAAGTATCCCATTGATGATTTTAAACCCCCTACTAGCTGGTAGATAATTTTTTCAACTGTGCCTTTGTATTTGACAAAACCCTCAACACCTTCTGCTACATATTTTGAAGTATCTTTTTGTTTAGATTGAAAATATCTATCTGCTGATCCTTTATTCATTGCTCCAATAGATCCCATTCCCCTAAAACTTTTAAATAATTTACCACCTCTTTTTATAATTCTACCAGGAGCCTGATCTGTTCCTGCAAATAATGATCCAATCATCACCGCATCAGCACCAGCTGCTAGTGCTTTTGCAATATCCCCAGAAAATTTAATACCTCCATCAGCTATTAATGTTGTTTGACTTTTGCCCATGCCTTTTTTTACATCTAAAATTGCACTTAACTGCGGAACTCCGATCCCCGCAACTAATCTTGTAGTACATATAGATCCTGGTCCAATTCCAACTTTTAAAATATCTACTCCTTGCTTAATCAGAAATTTAGCTGCTTCTGCTGTAGCAATATTACCTGCACATAAAGCTGTTTTGGCTGGTTTTATTCTTTTAATTTTTTTTATTATCTCAGCCACTTTTTTTGTGTGGCCATGAGCTGTATCAACAACGATTAAATCAATATTTTCTTTTAAAATCTTTTGAGCTCTAATGTGCTCGTTTAAACTTGCACCAACAGCTGCACCAACTAACATTTTTTTTGATTTTACTTTTTTTATTTCTTTTATCTGATCATTTATTGATAGATTTCTATGTATAACACCTATTCCACCACTTTTGCCTATTGAAATAGCCATAGTAGACTCGGTAACAGTATCCATTGCTGAAGTTAGAAGGGGTATAGAAATATTTAAGTATTTTGATAATTTAACTTCTGTCTTTACTTCTGAGGGTAAAATTTCAGAATAATTTGGTGCTAAAGTTACATCGTCGAAAGTAAGTGCTTCTTTGATAGGATCCATGTCCTTATATAAACGATTCTTTAAAAAATGAAAGTATCTATCTTAAATTTTTACAAATTAAAAAACTTTCTTTAGAATCTTTTCTACTTGCGGGAGGCTTATAAACATTAAATTTTACAAAATTTTTTTTTGAAAATGCTATTATTTCATTAAAAGAAGTTCCCATAAATAATTTTGAGACAAAATAACCATTTGGTTTCATCATTCTGGTAGCAAAATCCAAAGCTTCCAAAACTAATTCTCCAGTTACCATAGAGTCTAGATTTTTATTTCCCGTAGTATTGACTGCCATATCTGAAATAATTAGGTCAATTTTTCCTCCAAAGTAATTATTAATTTTATTTTGTTGTTCAGTATCTGAAAAATCTCCTTTTATAATTTTTACATTCTTTATTTCTTCTATTTCTTTTAAATCTATTGCTAAATGCTTATTACATTTTAAATTACTTGATATATATTGAGACCAGCTTCCAGGAGCAGCTCCAAGATCTATTACTGATATATTATTTTTTAAAAATTTAAATTTTTCGTTAATTTCTTTTAATTTATAAACTGCTCTTGATCTATATCCTTCAACTTTTGATTGTCTAACATAAATATCTCTTCTCTGCTTATTAATCCAATTTTTTGAGATTTTATTTTTTTTCAATTAGTTTTGAACCTTAAAGATTTTGAGATTTTATTATTATCCAAAGTATTTAATTCTATCTCTAGATTTTTCTCATTTCTCATGTCTTTATCATTTACTTTGATTCCACCAGCCAAATGTATTATTCCAATTTTATGATTTGGCAAAAAGGGTTCCACAAAAATTTTATTCTTTTCGTCAAATTTTGGAAGTAAGTTACTAGCTAACCAGTTGCAATTATGAGGAAGAAATTCAACATCTACATTATCAATATACACACTTATATTTATTGCTAGTTGCTCTGAACCAAATATTTGGCCATGACTAAGAGTAGTTTTTAAATTTTTTTGCCAAACATTCCAACAGCTAGAGTCTTTTGTTAATGAGAAAACTCCAATATTAATATGCGGAGCAAATGCTAACTTTCTGGCTTTATTGATATCAATTTTAGATTTAATAGCATGTTTAAAATTTTGAGATTTTATAATTGCCAATTTTCCAAACAACCAATTAACGTTGCTTAATATTCTATATCCAGGTGTCATTGTCTGGGTAATGCCAAGTTTTCCATTATCACAAGCCCTAAAATATAAGTCTATTGAGTTCCAATCCTGAACCCAAGCATCACAATCGATCCACAGATATTTTTTATATTTGGGAAAATATTTTGGAAGAAATGCTCTAGATACCTGACTTTTTAACCATTCTTTACCATTAATTTTAGATTGGGGAACTTCAATATCCCATTCGGCTTTTTTGATCTCATCTACTTTATTTTTTAGAAGAGCAGTTTGCTCCTCTGTTAAACCCGCATCAAGTATACAAATAGCAACCTTTTCACTTTGATTGAATTGTTTAATAGAGTCTATTAATTCATTTAGCAATTCATAGTAATTAGAATCTGCTAGAGAAATAATTACATTCTCTTTCATTACAAAATATCTTCGTGATGATCAACGCCATCATCTTTTTCTTTATTTTGTTTTTTTAAAAATAAGTAATGAATTGAACTTGCTGGAATCATTAATAAATAAATAATTCCCGAAATTATAATTGTATTAAAGGTATATATTAGCAACAAACCAAAATATAAAATTATTCCAAATAAAAGAAATATAGAAGTACTTCTTGGAACAACAATTCTTTTGAAAGAATATGTAGGAATTTTACTTATCAAAAGTACAGAAATAACAATAAATAAAGATGGAATAATAATATTTTTATTAATAGTTATAAACTGAAATTCGCTAAAACTATAAATTAATGGCATTAACACTAATACTCCGCCTGCTGGTGATGGAATACCTTCAAAAAAATTGTCTCTCCATGAAGGTTCACCTCCTGTTGAAACATTAAATCTTGCAAGTCTTAAGGCAACACAAACCACATATATTAAAGATATTAACCAACCTAATCTGCCGATATTATCTAGCGCCCAGAAATACATTATGAATGCTGGCGCAACTCCAAAACTAATTACATCCGTTAATGAGTCTAATTCTTTTCCAACTTTTGATGTGGCTTTAATTAATCTTGCAATTCTTCCATCTAAACCATCAATGATTGCAGCAATTAAAACTGCAATAACAGATAATTCAAATCTTCCATCGAATGCAAATTTAATTGAGGTTAAGCCAATACACACTCCGACCAGTGTCATAATATTTGGCAAAATAACTCTTGAATTTTTATTTGAAACTAACCTTATATTCTTTTTTGGATTTTCCATTTATCTTTTAGCTATCAATGTTTCTCCAGCAACTGCTCTTTGATTAACTTTTACTAATGGTTCATAGTTTTCAAAATATAAATCTGCTCTACTTCCAAATCTAATCATCCCTATTCTAGATCCTTGATCGACATTTTCTTCAACTGATGTATCAGTTACTATTCTCCGTGCAACCAGTCCTGCTATTTGAACCACAATTATGTCTTCGCCATGAGAATTTTTAATTTTATAATAATTTCTTTCATTATCCTCGCTTGCTTTATCAAGAGATGCATTAATAAATTTTCCAGGTTTGTATAAAATTTCTTCAATTTTTCCTGAGCATGGTGATCTATTCACATGGCAGTCAAATACATTCATAAATATACTTACTTTCTTAAATTTTTTATTTTCAAGTCCCAATTCTTTTGGTCCGTTTGTATCTAAAACTTGTAAAACCAATCCGTCAGCAGGACTTGTTAAATAGTTTTCATCATTTATTGGAATTCTTTCTGGATCTCTAAAAAAATAATAACACCAAATGCTTAATACTAAACCTATGAAACCTAAAAAACCATGAATGAAATATAGAATGATCGTTGCTACTACGAAAATTACTATAAATTTATAGCCTTCGTTATGAATCTTTGGAAAAATTTTGTCTATCATAATCGTTCAATTGATAATTCTGGATTAATATGTATATAAAAAGTATAAATTCAATTATTAAGATACATCATAAAATGAGCAAAATTAAGGTAAAAAATCCCATTGTCGAGCTAGACGGCGATGAAATGACAAGAGTAATTTGGGAATTCATCAAAAACAAATTAATTCTTCCTTATTTAGATTTAGGCATTGAGTATTACGATCTAGGAATGAAAAGCAGGGATGATACAGATGACAAAATTACCATCGACTGTGCTAATGCAATTAAAAAGAATGGAGTAGGTATCAAATGCGCAACTATTACTCCTGACGAGGCGAGAGTTGAAGAATTTGAATTAAAGAAAATGTGGAGATCACCAAATGGAACAATAAGAAATATTATTGGAGGAACAGTGTTTAGAGAGCCAATAATTTGTAAAAATATTCCTAAACTTGTCCCATCTTGGACAGATCCATTAATTATTGGAAGACATGCTTTTGGTGATCAATATAGAGCTACGGATTTTTTAGTTCCAGGAAAAGGTAAATTAGAAGTCAAATGGACATCAGAAGATGGAAATGATGAAAAGAAATATGAAGTATTTAGTTTCCCAGGACCAGGTATTGCTCTTTCAATGTATAATTTAGATAAATCAATAGAGGACTTTGCAAGATCATGTTTCAATTACGGCCTAATAAAAAAATGGCCTGTATATTTATCAACTAAGAATACTATACTAAAAAAATATGATGGTAGATTTAAAGATATATTTCAAAATGTTTTTGAAAAAGATTTTAAATTAGAATTTGAAAAAAATAATATAACTTATGAACATAGGTTAATCGATGATATGGTTGCTTGTGCAATGAAATGGCATGGTAAATATATCTGGGCTTGTAAAAATTATGATGGTGATGTTCAGTCAGACACTGTTGCTCAAGGTTATGGTTCTTTGGGTTTAATGACAAGTGTTTTATTAGCACCTGATGGCAGAACAATGGAAGCAGAAGCGGCTCATGGAACTGTTACTCGACATTTTAGAATGCATCAGCAAGGTAAAGAAACATCAACCAATCCAATTGCATCTATATTTGCATGGACAAGAGGTTTGGCGCACAGAGGAAAGTTAGATAGCAATGATGAATTAATTAAATTTGCCAAAACACTTGAAGAAGTATGTGTTGAGTCAGTTGAATCAGGATCAATGACCAAAGATTTGGCAATACTTATTGGTCCTTCTACAAAATATTTAACAACTAACCAGTTTTTAGATGTAATTGATGGAAGTTTAAAACAAAAATTAAATTAAGGTTTTTAGTTTTTCTAAAGCTTCATCGATTTTATTTGATTCCTGGCCTCCAGCCTGCGCAAAGTCCTTACGACCTCCACCACCCTTTCCACCAATAATTTCAGATCCTAGTTTTGCAAATTTAACTGCATCGTATTTATTTGTTAAATTTTCTGTTACACCAACAGCAAGACCAACTTTCTCATCCTTATTTGCAAACACTACCACTATTCCTTCACCCAATTCTTTTTTACCTGCATCAACAAGTTTTCTTAGGTCTTTTGGAGATAAATCTTGAACTTTTTGTAATCTAACTTGAGTGCCATTTATATTTTCATCTTTAATTATGTTTTTTGTTTTATCAGCTAAAACTGATTGAACATTTAATTGTTCTAATTGTTTATTAAGGTCTTTAATTAATCCTTTAGTATCTTTATTTTCTAGATTTGGTTTTCCACCTAATTTAATAATTTGAGCAGACACTTCTTTAATGCTGTCTTCATCCTTTTGTGCAGAAAGGTTTGACATTTTTTCCTTGTTTTTTAAGAATATTTCGAGTTGTTTGTCCCTTAAAGCCTCAACCCTTCTAACTCCAGCAGCTATTGAGGATTGGCTAATAGTTTTAAATTTTCCAATATCGCCTGTATTTTTTACATGTGTTCCACCACATAATTCTGTTGAAAAATAAGAGTTATTTTCCGCTCCCATAGAAACTACTCTCACCTCTTCTCCATATTTTTCACCAAAAAAAGCTAAAGCACCTTTTTCAATGGCAGCTTTTGGTGTCATAATTCTTGTAGTTACATCAGTTTTGTTTTGTACGTATTCATTAACTAATTTATCAATAATTGTTAACTCATCCTCTGTAATTGGTTTCATATGACTAAAATCAAATCTTAGTCTATCAGGCGCAACTAAAGATCCTTTCTGCATAACGTGTTTTCCCAATGTTCTTCTCAAAGACTCATGTAATAAATGGGTTGCAGAATGATATGCCTTAAGATTGTTACGTCTTTCAATATCTATTTTCATTTCTACAACGTCTTTAATCTTAATCTCACCAGATTTTAGAATTCCATTATGTATAAACAGATCTCCAAGTTTTTTTTGAGTATCTGTAACCTCAAATACTGAATTACCAGATACTATTGTTCCTTGATCTCCAACTTGTCCACCAGACTCTCCATAAAAAGGGGTTTGATTAGTAATAATTATCCCTTCCTCACCATTTGAAATATTTTGTGCTTCTTTATTATTTTTAATTATCGATAACACCACTCCTTCTGATTGGTTAAACTCATACCCAAGAAACTCTGTAGGTCCTATTTTATCTTTTATACCAAACCAGATTTCTTCTTCAGAGGCATCTCCAGAACCTTTCCAATTTTGTTTTGCAAGCTCTTTGCTTTTTTTCATTAATTCATCAAATTTATTTTGATCAACGGTCAAAGATTTATTTTTTAAAATATCTTCTGTTAAATCTAACGGGAAACCGTAAGTATCATATAATTTAAACGCTACTTCACCTGGTAAAACTTTTTTTATTTTTGAAATTTCATCATTCAAAATTTTAATTCCCCTATCAAGTAATACTAAAAATTTTTCTTCTTCCATTTTTAATGTTTCTTTAATTAAAGTCTCTGATCTTTCTAATTCAGGATAATTTCCTTTCATTTCATCTTTCAATGTATCAAAGATTTTATTGAAGACTGGTTCTTTAGAGCCCAACAAATGAGAATGTCTCATTCCTCTTCTCATTATTCTTCTAAGAACATAGCCTCTACCTTCATTTGAAGGTAGTACTCCTTCTGCAAGAAGAAATGAGCTGGCTCTTAAGTGATCTGCAATTACTCTAAAGCTTGATAAATTATTTTCATCTTGTTTTACATTTGTAAATTCAGAAATAGAGCTGATTAATTTTTTAAAGTGATCAGTTTCATAATTATCATGTGTACCTTGAAGTAATGCTGCAATTCTTTCTAAACCCATTCCAGTATCTACTGAAGGTTTTGGAAGATTAATTCTTTTATCTTTTGAAACTTGCTCAAATTGCATGAAGACTAAATTCCATATCTCAATATATCTATCGCCATCCTCATCTTTGGTTCCGGGTAAACCACCTTTTAAATGATCTCCATGATCATAGAATATCTCTGAACAAGGTCCGCAAGGACCCGTTTCGCCCATTGACCAAAAGTTATCAGAAGTTGCTATCCTAATAATTCTATCGTCGCTAAAACCCGCTATTTTCTTCCAAAAATTGAAGGCTTCATCGTCTTCATGAAATACTGTTACATATAATCTATCTTTATTTAATCCAAAATCTTTAGTAATTAAATTCCAAGCAAGTTCAATTCCCCTTTCCTTGAAGTAATCTCCGAAAGAAAAATTTCCAAGCATTTCAAAAAATGTATGGTGTCTTGGAGTGTAGCCAACGTTTTCAAGATCGTTATGTTTACCTCCTGCTCTTACACATTTTTGAGAAGTAGTAGCTCTTTGATAATCCCTTTTTTCTAATCCGGTAAAAACATTTTTAAACTGGACCATTCCTGAATTTGCAAACATTAATGTTGGATCATTATTTGGAACCAAATTGCTAGACTCAACTATCTTGTGATCATTTTTTTCGAAATAATCTAAAAAAGTTAATCTGATCTCGTTTAATGTTTTTGCCATATTTTGTTAAAATACAGCTTTTTCTATTGATGTCTACACCTCTGAAGGGAAAAAAGGCGCCCATTCGAGCGCCTTTTTAATAACTAAAAGTATCTGCTAATTTTTTTTAGTAGGAATTTCTTCTTCTTTTTTTTGAGCCTCTACTTTTTCCTCGCTTAGTGGATTTCCTTCAATTTTTTTTGAGATCACACCAGCCTTTTCTCTGATTGCCATTTCAATTTCAGCAGCAGCTTTGGGATTTTGTTCAAGGTAAAGTTTCGCATTCTCTCTACCTTGACCAATTTTTTCACCTTTGTAAGCGTACCAAGCTCCAGATTTCTCTACAATATCTGCTTTGGCACCTAGGTCTATTAGTTCCCCTACTTTACTAATTCCTTTTCCATACATTAAGTCAAACTCAACAACTTTAAATGGTGGAGCAACTTTATTTTTCACAACTTTAACTCTTGTTGTATTACCAACGATATTATCTTTATCTTTGATTGCTCCAATTCTTCTAATATCCATTCTAACTGATGAGTAGAATTTTAAAGAATTTCCACCTGATGTTGTTTCTGGGCTTCCAAACATAACACCAATTTTCATTCTAATTTGGTTGATAAATATAACCATTGTATTAGTTCGTGAAATTGAGCCTGTTAATTTTCTCAATGCTTGAGACATCAATCTAGCTTGCAAACCAACATGAGTATCACCCATATCACCTTCAATTTCAGCCCTTGGTGTTAATGCTGCAACTGAGTCCACAACAAGAACCGACATTGAGCCGGATTTAATTAGTGTATCAGTAATTTCTAAAGCTTGTTCGCCTGTGTCTGGTTGAGAAATTAGTAACTCTTCAGTATTTACACCTAATTTCTTTGCATACACTGGATCTAAAGCGTGTTCTGCATCAACGAAACCACAAATACCTCCTGCCTTTTGTGCTTCTGCAACTACTTGCAATGCTAATGTAGTTTTTCCTGAAGACTCTGGTCCATATATTTCAATAATTCTTCCTTTTGGTAATCCACCAATTCCTAAAGCAAGATCTAAGCTTAAAGATCCAGTTGAGATAGACTCAACATCCATAGCTTTTTGTTCACCAAGCTTCATTACCGAGCCTTTTCCGAAGCTATCTGTGATTTGGCTGATTGCTGCGTCTAATGCTTTATTTTTCTCTTTGTTTTCCAATTCTTTATCTTTTGCGGTTTTCACCACTTTTAGGTTATTTTTAGTCATTTTTTGCCTCTTTTTTTGCTTTTTTTAACACTCGAATCATGAATTTAAATGTACACATTTTGTTCTCATTAGCAATATATTTCTCAAAATAGCTTAAAATCGTTAAATTACTTAAGTTTTAGGTATTCGCTATTCAATAAGCCAATGGCTTTTAGAACATTATATTGAGCGATAAGATTATTTCTCTCTGATTCTGCTAAGGAAATTTTTGCAGCCAACAACAAAGAGTTTGATTGAATAACATCTAGCGTTGTTCTCGAACCTCTTTCATACTCTGCGGCTATTCCTTCGTTAGCAATTTTTGCTGCTCTAACTTGAGATCTTACAGAATTTAAAAAACTTTTAGATGCTTCTAGATTTGACCAAGCGCTTCCAACATTCTTTTCAGTAGTTTTTACGGCATCCTCAAATAACAAAATTTTTCTAGTTTTTAGATTTGTATTTTTGTTTATTTTTGCACGTTTACTTCCACCTGAATAAAATGGCCAGCTAATTGTTGCTTTAAGAGTATCCTTTTCTCTCTCATCTATAGTAGAAGTAAAATCGTCAGCATAGGATCTTTCTAAAGATAAAGATGCAGTTGGTTTTAAATCACTTTCGGCGATAGCAATATCCATTTCAGATTGATTTAATTCAATTTTAGCGATCATTATATCTGGATTATTTTCTCTTGCTAAATTAATTGCTGAACTAAGTTCACTTGGAATACTTACAATTGCTCTGTTTGTCTTTTTTAATTCATTTGTATTTAAAAGTTTACCAATAATATTTTCGTAATTTAATTTATTAATCATTAATTCGCTTCTTGCTTGAGTTAGTTGAGCGCTTGCTCCGGCAAGTGAAGATTCAGTTTGTGATAAATCTGCAGTTTTTATTTGTCCCCTATCTAATCTAACTTTATCATTTTCAAGTTGTTTAATAAGTAAGTTTAAATTTTGCCTATTAATCGCAACTTTTTCTCTTGATAAAATTACAGATGTAAAAGCTTCTATAGCACTGTAAAGAACATCCTGTTCTTTTTTAAATAATCTTGCTTTTGAAAGTTCTAAACCTATTAAATTTTTTTCATAATTAAGGTCTCTTCCAAAATCCAATAAGGTTTGCTCTAATTTTATAGATGTTGTAAATGGGTCTACATCACTGATTGTTGCATCACCACCGCTCTGATTTGTAAGTTTATTTGTTTCTTCAAGGCTCTTAGACCCACTTAAACTCAAGGAAGGCATATAATCGGCTTTAGATATATTTAAATCTTCCTCTGATGCTTTTATATTTTCTCTCTCAGCATTTAATTGTTTATTATTGTTATAAGTTTCATTTAATGCTTCATATAATGTGACAGCTAGCGATTGAGCTGTTAACCAAAAAAAACTAAAAATTATTATTATTATTTTTTTCATTAATTGTACTTTACAGAATTAATTTGATGATTAGAATTTAATTTAATAACTATAGATGCGTATTTTGGCGCATATTTAAACATATTCTGAGTAATTCTCTGGTAAGTTTGCATAAAGTTTAAAACTTCTTTTTTTGTCATGATTTTTTGTTTTGTTTTTTTATTCTTATTTTTTAATTTAAGTTTTTTTTCCTGAATAACTCTCCACTGTTGTAATAAACTAAAATTTTCTGCCCTTAAAAATAATAAACAATCAAGCTTACTATAAAGTTTCTTATATCCTTTTTTTAATTGAGTATTAACGTATTTCCTCCAGATTAATTTACTATCATCATTTTTTTCCATCATATTTACACTTTTTTTTAATGTTTTTAAACTTTCGGGTCTTGCTCCGACGCACCAACCTTCAAAAATAATTACATCTGGCTTTCTATTTACTTTATACCAATTATTTTTTGAAAACCTGTCATCAATTGCCTTATCGAACTTGGGCAATATAATTGATCTAAATTTTCTAGAGTTTGCTTTTTTTATAAAACTAGACATATAACTTATGTCATGGGTCCCAGGTACACCTCTTGTTAATAATAATGGATGAATTTTTTTTGATAATTTTATTCTATCTTTCTTAGTTTTGTAAATATCATCAATTGATATTTTGAAAACTTTTAACTTAAAATATTTCTTTAAAATTATCATTAAGATTGAGCTTATAGTAGTTTTTCCAGTTCCTTGTCCTCCTGTTAAACCAACAATATAAGGTTTCTTTATATTTGTTTTTTTTGCAATCCAAAAACTCATTGGAACAAGATAATCTTTTAACATCTTGTCTTTGTTTTTAAATTTATCTGAATATGTTTCTTGTGTTTTAATAAACTTATAACAATCTTTTTTTACTTTATTTAAACAATCCTCAACTGAATTCATTTAATCTATTTTTGGTCAAGTGGATGGTTTAAACCATCAAAGAAAACAACGTCTTTTAAATCATCGACTTTAACTTCATCTACACAACCTAAATTGAATCCAGTCATGGCGGGTGCACTTCTTGGGTTATGATGTGTGTAAATTCCACATTCAATACAAAAGTAGTGATTAGCAACTTTCGTATGGTACTGATAAAGTTTTAATTTATCTTCTCCCTTAGTAACTTTAAAATCTTCATTTTTAACCATTCCCATTGTTGCATTTTTTCTTTTACATATAGAGCAGTTACATCTTACAATTTTTGGTAATTCATTAATTGGAACATTAATTTCTGCTTCTACACATCCACAATGACATGTTAGTTTTGGCATTAATTATTCTCCCCATTTTCCATGAAACTCATAAACAACTGCTGGCTTATCACCAACTACCCAGCCGTCATGACCTGGGTCAATTGAATATGCATCACCTGCTTTATATGTTAATTCTGTTCCATCATCATGTTTGGCGCAAACTGCTCCTGAAACTATTACTCCAAGATGTTTTGCTTTACAGCTATCAGTTCCTACAGTTGGTTTAATATCTTGTGACCATTTCCATCCTGGCTGCAAAACTAATCTCATTACTCTTTGATCTCCCACTTTTACGATATCCATTTTGGCATTGTTGAAACTGGTATTGCTTTCATCTGGATTATCAAAACTTTTAACTTCAATTGAACTCATGCTTCTCTCCTTTTATAATTAAATTAGGATTATAGACTACTAATGGTTTAAGTTATCCACAATAGCACAAAATATGGTTTTGGATGTTCACGTTTTGATTCACTTTTGATTCACTTACAGACTCAAAATACAACCTAATTGACACTATTGTATAACTCATGTACTAATAAGAACAAAACAAGAACACTTATGAAGCTAACAATACCTTATTATTTACATAAAGCAGGAGCTGGTTTTCCTTCCCCTGCAACTGACTACATAGAAGAAGATATAGATTTAAACGTACATCTAATCAAAAATGTTCCGGCAACTTTCATCATAAGAGTTCAAGGAAAATCAATGGTGGATGTTGGAATAAATGATGGTGATTTATTAGTTGTAGACAAAAGCTTAACTCCAAAAAATTTTTCAACTGTCATAGCAAATGTTCACGACGAACTCGTTGTTAAAACTTTAGTTAAAGAAAAAGACAAACAATTTTTAACGTCAGGATCTAAAGAATTTTCTGATCGAATTTTAATTAATGAAGAACAAGATATTTTTATTTGGGGAGTAGTTACCTATGTCATACATTCAGTACACTAAAAAATTAGCATTGGTTGACTGCAATTCTTTCTATGTCTCTTGCGAAAGATTATTTAATCCAAAAATAAGGAAAAAACCTGTTGTAGTTTTATCTAATAATGATGGCTGTATAGTTTCAAGATCTACTGAAGCAAAAGCTTTGGGAATTAAAATGGGTGAGCCCTATTTTAAAGCAAAAGATATTATTATAAAAAATGATGTACAAGTATTCTCATCAAATTATTCTTTGTATGGAGATTTATCTAGAAGAGTAATGAGAACTTTGAAAAGATTTAACTCTGATATTGAAGTTTATTCAATTGATGAAGCATTTATGGATTTATCAAATTTTTCTGACAATGAAGTAGAGCAAGTTGGTAGAGAAATTAGAGAAACAGTTTTAAAGTGGACTGGTATTCCAACAAGTATAGGAATAGCTAAAACTAAAACTTTAAGCAAAGTTGCAAATCATATAGCTAAGAAAAAACAATCAGGTGTTACAAGTTTAATTGGAATAGAAAATCTCGATCCCATTCTTGAAAAAATTGATATTAACGATGTTTGGGGTGTTGGAAGACAGATGACAAAGTTTTATCAAAAAAATGGAATTTATAATGCTAAACAATTAAAAAATAAATCAAACACCTGGATTAAAAAATCCTCAAATGTTCTAAGCTCAAGAACTGCAATGGAACTTAGAGGTGTGCCTTGTATTGATTTAGAAAAAACTGCGTCGAAAAGAAAAAGCTGTGTAGTATCAAGGTCATTTGGAAAAAGAATAGAAAAATTCCAAGAACTTGAAGAAGCTGTTGCTAGTTATTGTTTAAATGCATCAGAAAAGATAAGATCTGAAAACCTCGTTGCAAAAGCCGTTATGGTATTTGTTAGAACCAGTCCTTTTCAAAAACAATTTGGTTTTTATTCAAACTCCAGAACTGTTGATTTTCCTATAGCAACTAACAATAGTATAGAGATCGTAAAAAATGCCTTATCTGTCTTAAAAGTAATCTTTAGGAAAGGGCATCGTTATCAAAAAGCAGGAGTGATGCTAACCGGATTAACAGATGTTGAAAATAATGAAAACTTATTTTCATCAGCGAAAGATGAGAGGATTAATAGATTAATGAGATCAATTGATAATACAAATTATAGATATGGTAGATCTACACTAAGTCTTGCAAGTGCTGGTGTTAGAAAATCATGGAGCATGAAAAGGGATTATAACTCAAAGATAGATACTGCTGATTTCTATTGTTTGCCGACAATTAGAGCTTAATTAAAAAGGTCTAGGGTTTCCTGGATAGCCGAGATCTTCACAAGTACCCTCTTTATCCTCGTCAGCTGGTTTACAGAGAGCAACACCAATTGCACCATGAACTTGAGATTGATTTTTTAGTTGTCCTTTTACTTCGTCACAGCCACTCCATAACTCATCACAGGTATCAGCTTTACCAACGTTAGAATAACGAATAATTGCATCTTTTATTTTTAAACCTTTATCTGTGGCAGCAGTCATATAATTTCTGTACGGTCCAAATTTAAACCTAACACTAGAAGCTCCACCTAATACATCTCCAAAATAACTAGATCTTAACTTTCCATCAATCCATAAATGCAAAAATCCATCTTTTGCCCATTTAGCATTAACTAAAATATTTACCCATTTTCCTTTTAGTGGTTTAAATTTTTGATCAAAATGAACAACATAACCTTCAAAGAAATATTGCTCCCCAACTTCATTTTTAGCGACTCTATAATTAGGACCATTAAATAACCAAATAAATTTATTATTGTTATAGTTGAAACTAGGTCCTACTGCTTTTTCAGGTTTTCCGTAAAGCATCTTAAAATCAAATAAAGAGATATTGTGTTGCTCAGTATCTATTTCATTAGGAATAAAATAAGCAATCCTATACCATTTTGTTTTGCCTTTTTTTGTAGTTTCTTTGTAAGGCTCCATAATTTGAAACCTTTGAGCAAAACCAGGTTTACCCCATCTGACCCAATCATTCTTGTCACCTATGTCTGAATAACTTAAATTAAATTCAATTCCTTTTTCAGAGACACCCATATTATCCTCGAATTTATCAAAAAACTTATACAGACCTTTACGATTAGGTACATTTCTTTTAGTAAAAACCATTTTATTATCTAATTGGGCCTTAAGCACGAAATGTGCAAAATCTTTTTTCTCTTTTTTTTTCATTTTTGTGTGTTGTTTTTCTGCGTATGAAAAATTTGAAAATAAGAACAAACATACAGATAATATTAGTAAAGTTTTTTTCATAATTTTTTATATTAATTTATTTTATAGTATCTATACTTCCAATATTATTTAAAGAATTATTTAATTCCTCTAAATTTTCTCTTCTTCCAATCATTACCACTGATAATCCAAATACTATAATTAGACCTAATGGAATAGCTGTAACAACACTTATGTAATCAGCCATTAAAATTAAATAAATAGCATAAAATAAAATTGAACGAATAATAACTGTAGATTTAAAAACAGCTATAATTGCTAAAGAATGCTTAATTAAATTTTTAAAACTCATTTTAGAAGGACCAAAATATCTTGTACCCCTTATAGATGGAGATGAAGATCTATCTTTCTCTAATTTTGCCAATGCTCCTGAAAAGCTGCACCAAGTAGATTTATCGTTTATTAATTTTTCAACAGTTGACTTTGGAAGACACGTATAATTTCCAAATTTTATCGAATGACCAGTAAATACATAAGTTATTATTTTATGTAAATGGTAACAAGTTTTAAAAATGAAATTTTCAGATCTTTTTACTCTTTCTCCAACTATTGGTTTTCCTTCGTCATATTTTATGTATTCTAGAAAACTTTTGATTTCTTCAGGTCTATCTTCACCATCCGAATCCATTGGAATTACGTAATCAAATTCTTTATTTTGAAATATATGTTTAAGTCCTGTTGCAATACATCTTCCATGTCCTTGATTGTTTTTAATATTTAAAATTTCAATCGATAATAAATTTTCTGTATTGGAGATAGAGGTTGGTTTTTCTTCAGTTGATGCATCATTAACAATGACAAGAGAAAATTCTGCATCTAAGTCTTTTACAATTGTATTTATTTCTTCAATTAATTTTGAAGCTGATTTCCAGTCATTATAAACTGGTGTTAAAATAGTAATTTTCATTAATTTAACTTGCAAGCAACCTCAGTAATGAGGCTACAATTCCATGTCCAGATAACTCTATTATTACAACAATAAAGACGATGAATAGTATGTTTTTATTGAATTTCATAACTATGACCCAACGCAAATCTTATCAATACACATATATTTATCAAATGAATTCAATTTTTCCTTTGTAACAAAGCCTTTCCAAATAGGCCTTGAATTAATGTGATATGATAAATTTCCAGCTGTCCATTCATCGCCAAGCACGTATTTAATAGGTTCATCATGTTGTTCGTGCCATGCCATTTGAACTTTTATAGCTATATCTCTTCCAGGATAATCAGTCCTCTTATCAGTCTGAGATATTGAGACATAACCGTACAAAATTGGAGATAATAAAAATAAAAATATAAATCCTATTAAAAAAGAATTTAGTTTCTTAATATTTATTTGATTTTTCAAAATGTAAATAAACAAAGTTCCAAAGAATAGGTAAAAAGGGGTCATCCACATAGTTCTAATTTTTGATCCAGTTATTAACGCGGTCATAAATACTAATATTATTGGGACTACATTAATAAATATTAAAAATAAAAGTTTCTCATCTTTTAAATTTAATTTTTTGGGTATTTTTTTCATTAGTAACCAAACTAAAATTAAAAATGGTATTAGAATACCAATTTGTTTTAATGTGAATAGTAACGGATATTTAAAATGATTTATTATTTGTCCTTCATCCAAACCTGCTCGGGCAAAACCATATTTAATAGTAATAAAATCATTATTGAATAACCAAATTATATGTGGAATTAAAATTACAAAAAATACTTCTAAAGAAACTAAATATTTAAAATCAAATTTTTTTGATTTTTTAAAAAATATTAAATATGCAAAGAATAAATCTATTGTGACTAATAAATAAATAAAAAGATATTTAGATAAAATACCAAAAGCTGCTACAGCTCCTAACAAGATACAATCATAAAGCTCAATTTTTTTACTAATGTATATTTTCCATGTATAATAAACTGTTAAACACCAAAAAGGTAATTGGCAAACATTTACATTAAATTCTGGAGTTGTAAAATTATAGAAGTATATCCCTTCAATAAGAAAAACTGATAACAAACTCAAAGTGCCATCATTAAGAATTTCCTGTGATAATTTAAAAATAATGAAAAAAGATATCACTACAAAAATTTGACTTAAAAAATAATAAGCCCAATCTTGTGGTCCAAATATTTGAAAAAAAACTTCTGGAAAAAACGCACTTAATGGAGGATGTTTGTTAAATCCCCAATCTAAATTACTACCCCAGGCCAATGCTTCAATTGTATCCAAAGGTAAATTTGAGTTTGTGATAGTTGGAACAACTGTCCATAGAATTAAGTGAGTCGTTACAAAAATATAAAAAATATTATTTATATTTCTTTTGTTTAAAGCCATTTTCATCAATCTATATGAATAAACCGTTCTTGACACTCATTTATTCATGAATATATTCACCAACTCAAAATAGCTAAGCATGGTAAGAATTTCAAAAACTTATACTCCAAAAGAAAAAGAGAAATACATGTGTGCTAAACATTTAGCATATTTTAAGATGAAATTAATGGAGTGGAAAAAAGATTTAAAGAGATCTAATAATGAGGCGATTTTTCAGGCGTCAATGGATGATAATAGTGCATCAGCTGACATAGTTGATCAAGCAAGCTCATACACTGAGAAGAATGTAGAGATGAGAGCTATTAATAGACAAATCAAATTAATTTCAAAAATAGATGGTGCATTGAAAAAAATACAGGATGGAACATACGGTTTTTGTGAAGAAACTGGTGAGCCTATAGGTTTAAAAAGATTAATGGCAAGACCAGTAGCAACTCTTTGCATTGCAGCTCAAGAAAAACATGAAAAAGATGAAAAAGTTTACGCTGACGATTAAGGGAAATCTATTTCAGCATCTTTATTCAATGCTTTAAATCCTTTAACTACAGCTGGACGTTCAGCAATTTCAACAAACCACCTAGATAGGTTTTCAAAATTATTTAATCCAATATCGTGTCTTTTATGTCTTGCAATCCATGACCATGTAGCAATATCAGCAATAGAATATTTATCATTTGCTAAAAATTTACTTTGAGCCAATCTAGCTTCAAGATCTTCATAAATCTTTCTTGTGATTTTGAAGTATCTTTCTTCACCCCACTCACTTTTTCCTTGATGATAATAATGAAATTGATGATGTTGGCCTATCATTGGACCTACAATAGCCATTTGAGCCATCAACCACTGATTTATCTCTAGCCTGTCTGCTTCAGGATAGAGTTTCTTACTTTTCTCACCTAAATACATAAGTATAACTCCAGACTCGAATACGGTCCTATTGTTCTCGTGATCTATAATTACAGGAATTTTATTAAAGGGACTTATTTTTTTAAATTCTGGTTTAAATTGATCTCCACTCAAATTAACTTTTGTTAGTTTGTATTTAAAATCAATTTCCTCTAGCATTATGCTAATTTTCCAACCATTAGGAGTATCAGCAGTAAAGAGTTCAATCATTCTTTAACACCCAATCTATCTTTGATAGTGCTGGATGCAGTTGTAAATTCAAATCTATATTTTTCATCAGGTCTTGCATATTTAAAGCAGCCTCTTGCAGCTAAAGCTCCTTCATGAAAACCTGAAAGTATTAACTTTAATTTGCCTGGATAAGTACAGATATCCCCAATTGCAAATATTCCTTTTTTATTTGTTTCAAAATTCTCAGTATTTACGGGAATTGTTTTTTTATCTAAATTTAAACCCCACTCCGCGATTGGTCCTAGTTGCATTATTAATCCAAAAAAACCTAATACATAATCAGCTTTTATAACTTTACTTTCACCTGACTCACTTTTTATTTCTACACTTTCTAATGAGCCATTTCCTTTAACATCTTTGATTGAATATTTAGTAATTAAATCAATAGTATTATTATCACTTAATTCTTTTATTTTTTGAACACTTGCGGGAGCTCCTCTAAACTCATCTCTTCTATGAACAAGTGTTACTTTTGATGAATTAGATAATTCTATAGCCCAATCAAGAGCACTATCTCCACCTCCAAAAATAACTACTGATTTATCTTTAAAAATAGTTTTGTCTTTTATTGAATATAAAACTGATTTTCCGTCATACTTTTCAGCACTTTTAGTTGGGAATTTTCTTGGTTCAAAAGAACCTACGCCACCTGCTATTACAATATTAGGTGTTTCAAATTCTTTTCCATTTAATGTTTTAACTAACCATTTATTGTTTTCATTTTTTAATTCTTGAACTCTGTCACTTAAATGAAAGTTAAAATTAAAAGGTTTTATTTGTTCAATTAAATTATTTGTAAGCTCTTCTCCTGTACATTTAGGAACTGCAGGAATATCATAAATTGGTTTGTCTGGATAAAGCTCAATACATTGTCCTCCAATTTTATCTAGATTGTCTACAATTTCACATTTTAATCCTATTATCCCTAATTGGTGTGCACAGAATAAACCTGTGGGTCCTGCTCCAATAATGACTACATCTGTTTTAATCATTAAACTTGTTTCTCCGGCATATGTACAGTTAGACCATCTAAATCATCAGAGACGATTAATTGGCAACTTAATCTGCTATTAGATTTGGGTTCAAAGGCTTGATCTAACATATCATCTTCACCCATTTCTTTTTCTGGGAGTTTTCTAAACCATTCGTCATCATTAATATATACATGACAAGTTGCACATGACATTCCACCTCCACAATCTGCATCTATGCCTGGAATGTCATTTTGTATAGCACCTTCCATTACACTAAGACCATTAGCAACATCAGCCTCATGTTCGGTGCCATTGAATTCTATATATTTGATTTTTGCCATATTTAATAAATAATTCTTATAAACTAATTTGCGACTGCGGCAAATTTTTGAAATTAAGCATTTTCCATTTTTTGGGCCAAAAAAAAAGGCAGGTATGTTTTAGCATACCCGCCTCTTTTTAATATTAAAAGCTAATTATCTAGCTCGTGCTCCACCTTGTGAAACTGCTGCTGACCAGATTACTAGACCAAAAGCAATTTTGTTGATGAAGTCTGCTAAGTTGTAAATCACGTTCAATGAGTTAGCGTCTACTCCACCTACTAGGTAACCAAAAATGTAACCTAATGGGTAAATAGCCCAACCGATTGTTACGATCATTCTCATAGCGCCCCATGCAGTTGCTAATGGCTTGTTTCCAGTTTTAGCTGCAATTTTTCCAGCTTCACCAGAGAATACTTCATATAAGATGTAGATCCATCCAGCCATACCGACTATGAAACCAAGCATAGCATTGATGTAACCTGCTTCTCCTAAGTATCCACCAATTAACATCACAAGCGAACCAATTAATAATCTCCAGAAGATTGCTCCTGGGATTTTCTTAACTGCTGCTAGAATTAAGTAAAACTCGATCATCTGTAATGGTACAGTGATTAACCAATCAATATATCTATATACTGTTGGAGAATCTCCAGTCATTACCCATACATCTCTCATGTACATGTAGTGAATGAATGCAACACCAGTTACAAGACCAGCTACTGTTACTGAAGTTTTCCAGCCTGCTGCAACAGTATTTCTTTCCATGAAGAAGAATACTGTAGCTGCTGCCATACCCATTGCGATTACCCAAAAGGAAATCCCAACGAAGTCGTCAGAAGCTAACATAGCAGTTGCTGCGTTTGCTGCACCAGTAAGACCAAATAGAGCCACTGCTGCTAATGCAAACATTTTAAGTTTTTTCATAAAAAACTCCCTCTCGTTAGTTTTTTTTAGTTTAAATTTAAACTACGGACAAACCACAAAGGTTTCTCCAAAGTTAGGGGCTTAATATCAAATTAAATTAGTTTGTTGAAGACTTTTTGCCGCGTTATAAGTGTTGATTTTACTGACTTTTTAAAATTAAATACAACCTGTTGCATAAATTCAATAGAAAAATGACACCAAATAGCAAATCAAAATGAATAGAAATTACAAAGAAATTTACGACGAATCTCTAAAAAATCCTGAGGAATTTTGGCAGAAAGTTTCTGAAGATGTGTTTTGGTTCAAAAAACCAACTAAGATTTTAAAAAAAGACAACCCTCCTTTCTATAAATGGTTTGAGGATGGTGTAACAAATACATGCTACAACGCCTTAGACCTTCACATTGATCAAGGAAGAGGTGATAAAACTGCTTTAATCTATGACAGTCCCATAACAGGTAATAAAGCAAAGTTTACTTTCAAAGAATTAAAAGAAAAAGTCTCTAAATTTGCAGGCGCTTTAGATAAACATGGAGTTAAAAAGGGAGATCGAGTAATAATTTATATGCCGATGATACCAGAGGCAGTGGTTGCAATGCTTGCATGTGGGAGAATTGGAGCAATTCACTCTGTTGTATTCGGTGGTTTTGCTTCAAATGAATTAGCTAGCAGAATTGATGATAGTAAAGCTAAAATATTAATCACTGCATCTTGTGGATTTGAACCTGGGAGAACAGTAGAATATAGACCGCTTGTAGATGGGGCTTTAAAATTAGCAAAACACCAAATTGAAAAAGTAATATTATTTCAAAGAAAAGATCACGAAGTAAAATTAAACAAACCATTGGAAATAAGTTGGGATGAAGCGTTATCTGGAGCAAATGATAAAGATTGTGTTGAGATGGGCGCTAATGATTATGCTTACATCCTTTATACATCAGGGACCACAGGTATTCCAAAAGGTATAGTTAGAGATATTGGTGGTCACATAGTTGCTCTTAAGTGGACAATGAAAAATATTTATAACATTGATCAAGATGATGTATGGTGGTCAGCAAGTGATATTGGATGGATAGTAGGACATTCCTATATAGTCTATGCTCCATTATTCAAAGGTTGTGCAACTCTTTTATTTGAAGGTAAACCTGTGGGTACTCCTGATGCTGGGGTATTCTGGAGAATTATTTCAGAATATAAAATCAAATCATTATTCACAGCCCCAACCGCATTCAGAGCAATAAAGAAAGAGGATCCAGAAGGCAAGTTTTTTTCTAAATATGATTTAAGTTCATTTGAGTCATTATTTTTAGCAGGTGAAAGAGCAGACCCTGATACTATTAAATGGGCTGAAAATTTACTTAAGGTTCCTGTAATTGACCATTGGTGGCAAACTGAAACGAGTTGGGCGATAAGCTCAAATTGTACTGGAATTGAAATGCAAGAAACAAAATATGGATCTGCTTGTAAAGCAGTCCCTGGTTACGATGTAAAAATAATTAAACCAGATCAAACAATAGCAAAACCAAATGAGATGGGAGATATTGTGGTTAAACTTCCACTTCCTCCAGGTACATTCCCAACTTTGTGGAACGCAGATGAAAGATATAAAGAAAATTATATGTCAAATTATAATGGCTACTATCAAACTTACGATGCAGGGCATATTGATGATGATGGATATATTTGGATTATGTCTAGAACTGATGACATAATTAATGTTGCGGGTCACAGACTTTCAACAGGTGCAATTGAAGAAGTTTTGTCTGAACATCAGTCTGTTGCTGAATGTGCAGTAATAGGAATAAAAGATCAGCTGAAAGGACAATTACCAATTGGTTTAATTGCTCTAAAAGCAGGAGTTTCTAAGGATAATGAGACTATTTCAAAAGAGTGTGTGCAAATGGTTAGAGATAAAGTCGGACCTGTAGCTGCTTTTAAAATAGCAATAGTTGTTAAAAGGTTACCAAAAACAAGGTCAGGTAAAGTATTAAGAGGAACAATTCGAAAAATTGCTGACCAGGAAGATTATAAGCTGCCCGCAACAATTGATGATCCATCCATCCTTGATGAGATCAAGGAAGACTTAATAAATAGCAATATTTTAAAATAATGCTTAAGACATATCTTTTTTTAGTAGGAGCAATTATCTGTGAAGTTTGTGGAACGATGCTTCTTCCTGTTACTCAAAATTTTACTAAAGTAACACCAACAGTATTTTTGGCTGTATTTTATTTGTCTGCTTTTTATTTACTTACTTTTGTTGTTGATAAACTGCCTATAGCTATTGTTTATGGAACATGGAGTGGACTTGGTATTTTTACAATTGCAATCTTGGGCTATATATTTTTTAAACAATCCTTAAGCTGGCAAGCTATTTTGGGTATGTTTTTTATTGTAGTTGGGGTAACACTTGTAAATATGTATTCAAGTAAAACTATATAACTTAATCAAATAATATTGGTTTACCAGAAGGATCTCCTAAAATTTCATCATCTTTCATTTTAATATCACCATTTATAATTGTATAAACTGGTGACCCTTTAAATTTATAGCCATCAAATGGGCTCCATCCACACTTACTATGAATATTTTCATTTTTAATTTCAATCGTTCTACTCATATCTATTATTGTAAAATCAGCATCATAATCTTTTTTGATAAATCCCTTGTTTTTAATGCCAAATACAGAAACTGGATTTTCACAAAGAAGTTTAATTAGCTGATCTAATTTAAGTTTTTTTTCATTCACATGATTTAACATAACAGGTAATAATGTTTGCACTCCAGGCATACCAGATGGTGATTGAGGATATTCTTTTAACTTATTTTCTTTTAAATGAGGTGCATGGTCTGAACCAATAGTATCGTTATAATTATTTCTAATAGCATACCATAATCTATCATAATGAGACTTATCTCTTAAAGGAGGGTTCATCTGGGCAAAAGTACCAAGTTTGTCATAACAATCCGGCGAATATATTGTTAAATGCTGAGGCGTAATTTCAAAAGTTATGTTTCCTTTATTTTGAGAAAGGAAATCTACTTCTTCTTTTGTTGTAACATGCAATATATGTGCTTTTTTATTAAGTCTTTTTGCAATCCTAACAATCCTCCTTGTAGATGACATTGCACATTCTTCGTTTCTCCATACAGGATGAGTATGAACATTGCCTTTTTCAATTAATTTTTTTCTTAAATTAATTATTTCTTCGTCTTCAGAATGAACTGCAACTATTTTTGATGTATTTTGAAAGACTTTTTCGATATCTTCTTCTTTATCAACTAAAAGATTTCCAGTTGATGATCCAGCAAAAAGTTTTACCCCACAACATCCATCTAAACCTTTAAGCTTTGCTAAATCAGTTGAATTATCTGGAGTTGCTCCAAAATAAAAAGCATAGTTTGAATACATCCTATTTTTTGCAAGATTTAGCTTATTATTAAATTCTTTCATATTTGCTGTTGGGGGATTTGTATTTGGCATCTCAAAAACACTTGTTATGCCACCAGCAATAGCTGCTTTACTTCCAGTATGTAAGTCCTCTGCATTAGTTGATCCAGGCTCACGGAAATGAACTTGAGTATCCATGCAACCAGGTAAAACTAGTAAATTGCTTGCATCAACAGTTTCTTTGCTTTGTTCATTATTTAAATCACCAATTATTGAGATTTTTCCATTCTGAATTCCAATATTAGTCTTAGTTATTTTTCTGTCGATATAACACTCTCCATTTTTTATAATAAGATCTAACATTTTATGAAATCGTTACTATATTATTATCTTGTACCAATCAATGATGAAAAAAAATAATGTTTACATCTTAGAAGACAGAGGACTTTTGTATGTTTCGGGTGAAGACTGTAAAGAATTTTTACAAAATATAGTTACAAATAATATCAATAAAGTTGATGAAAAAAATTCTTGTTACTCTGCATTACTTACTCCACAGGGAAAATATCTGTATGACTTCAATATAATAAAACATAAGTCTGGATATTTTTTAGATTGTGAGAAAAAAAATATTGAAGATTTATTTAAACAATTAAGTTTATACAAACTTAGATCAAAAATAGAAATTTTAAATTTAAGTAATGAATTTGTTATTGCAGCAATAAGCAAAGAAAGATTTTTGGATATGGAAAATTCAAATTCTTATGCCGGTTGTACAATTAAATTTAGAGAGGATCGTATTTTTTTAGATCCTAGAAATATAGAGCTTGGAGCAAGACTAGTAACTAATTTAGAAAAATTATACTTATCTTTAAAAAAACTTGGACTTCAAAGTGTAGATAAAAATGAATATTACAAATTAAGTCATGAAATTGGAATTCCACAAAATAATACTGACAAACTTCAAAATAAACTCTTTGGAATTGAGTGTAACTTTGATGAGTTAAATGCAATAGATTTTAAAAAAGGTTGTTATGTTGGTCAAGAAAATACTGCAAGAATAAAATTAAAAGATAAATTAAATAAACGTCTTCTACCAATTGAAGTTATTGAAGGTAATTTAGAAAATGAAATTATATTAGTTGAAAATAATGAAATAGGAAAAGTATTAATAAATGGTAATTATCCTTATGCTCTTATCAAAGTTAAGGATGAAAAATTCGATTTTGACAAAACTTTTAATTGTGGTTCTGCTAAAGTTAAAATCAAGAAACCTGATTGGCTACAAATTACTTAATAAATTTAGATAAATCTGGTTTAAAATAGTTTGGACCTTTCATAACTTTACCCTGATCATTATAAATAGGTTTTCCATCTTTTCCTAACTTACTCATGTTAGAATTTTGAACTTCTTCAAAACAAGCGTCTAAATCAATTCCAAATGCATGCCCAGCTCCATATGTTACATATAAAATATCTGTTAAAGCATCAGCTGCTTCTAAAAGATCATTGTTATCTAATGCTTGCTTAAACTCGTCTAATTCTTCTCTAATTAAATTAAATCTTAGTTCATTGATTTTTTCAGAGCTTAATGATGGCCTTGATTTAACTTCTTGACCAAAAGTCTCCATAAATTTTTTTACTTTTTGAAAATTTGTCATATTACTCCTGTAAGATTAATAAAAACTAGTATATAAATTATTTAGTTATTTATTCAAATAAATGAAAACAAGAAAAGAGTTTGATAGCATTGGTGGTATTAGTGTACCAAATGATAAATATTGGGGCGCATCTACTCAAAGATCAAAAAAATATTTTAATATCGGCAAAATATACGTGCCAGAATCAATTATAAGATCTATAGCAATCATCAAGCGGAGTGCTGCAATAGTTCATCGAAAAGATGGATCGATTTCATCAAAAATTTCAAGAGCAATTATTAAAGCTTCAAATGAGGTTATAAGCGGTAAAATGAACAAAAATTTTCCTTTAAAAGTTTGGCAGACAGGTTCTGGAACACAAACAAATATGAATGTTAATGAAGTAATTGCAAATAGAGCAATAGAAATTTTGAAGGGTAAAAAGGGCTCAAAGAAACCTGTTCACCCAAATGATCATGTTAATAAATCACAATCAACCAACGATGTTTTTCCAACTGCAATGCATATATCAATTGCAATTGAAACACTTAATAAACTTTTGCCGAGTTTAAAATTATTAGAAAGTTCACTATCAAAAAAGAGTAAAGAATTTAAAAAAATTGTTAAAATCGGAAGAACTCACCTTCAAGATGCTACCCCACTGACACTTGGTCAAGAATTTTCCGGATATCATGAACAAGTTAAAAAAAGCATAGATAGAATAAAATATTGTTTAAATGATATTTATTACCTAGCACAAGGTGGAACTGCTGTTGGAACTGGAATAAATTCAAAATTAAATTTTGATAAAAAAATAGTTAAGGAAATAAAAAACTTTTGTAAAATAAATTTTAAACCTGCACCTAATAAATTTTCTGAATTGGCTGCTCATGACGCAATAGTAAATTTTTCTGGATCTTTAAATTCTTGTGCTGTTGCCTTAATGAAAGTTTCAAATGATATAAGATTTTTAGGGTCAGGACCAAGAGCTGGTTATGGGGAATTAATTCTCCCAGAGAATGAACCAGGATCATCAATCATGCCTGGTAAAGTAAATCCTACTCAATGTGAAGCCGTTACAATGGTCTGTGCAAAAGTAATAGGGAATCATACAGGAATAACAGTAGCAGGAAGCCATGGTCATTTTGAATTAAATGTATTTAAACCTTTAATCGCTTATAATATTTTACAATCAATAGATATTTTGGCAGATAGCACGAAAAATTTTAGCATTTATTGCGTCAAAGGAATTAAGGCAAATAAAAAAAGAATTAAAGATCACTTAGATAATTCATTGATGCTTGTAACGGCGTTAGCACCTAAAATAGGTTATGATAATGCAGCAAAAATTGCAAAAAGAGCTTTAAAAAATGGAACTAAATTAAAAGAAGAAGCTATTAAAACAGGCTTGATTAACGATAAAGAATATAATTTTCTAATTGACCCTTCAAAAATGACAAAGCCAAGTTAATTTATCAACTCTCTAATATAAGACCTTAAGTTTTGAATATTTTTAACAGGGAAAATATCTTTCGATTTCAAATTTCTCTTACCATCATTAATTTTTACATTTTTAATAATAAAATCTGTTTGACCATAATTTTTTTCTAAATCGAAATAAATCTTTTTTATATTTTTGATTTTATTTGATCCTATTTGAAAAATTTTTGCAAATTCTATGTAATTTTCTATGGTTAATTGATTTATTGTTATTAATTTTTTTTCACCTTCATCTTCCTCAAAACTTATTATTGAATTGATATGACCAATTTTGTCTAGTATAAAATTTGCTTCTTCTATATTTATTTTTTTTTCATTTATAATTAACTTTATTTCTCCTTTTTTTATTAATTTATTGTCTAATTTATCAAATTTTATATTAAACAAACCATTTAAATTCCCTAGGTAGTTTTCATCGTATAAAATTAGATTTAATAGAAAATTATCAACAATTTTTTCTACCTTTTTATTTTTTATCATTAAACTTCCATTAAAATAAAATGGTCTTAGTTGAATATTACTTTCAATATTGAAATTTGTACTACCATCATTTGGGGAAGAAATTTTTATTTTTTGATTATCAAATTGGAAATTATATTCTAATTTATCTTGTCTATAATTTATTTGTGTCTTTCCCTGAAATTTATTGTTTTTTTCAAATTCCATTGTATTTTTTATTTCAATTTTTGGATAGAGTATATCAATATTATGAAAACTTCTTTTAGGCTTAGTGTAGTCTCTTTCCCACTCGGACTTAAAGTTTAGTCCAAAAACCTCACCATTAATATTAAAATTTTTTACTTTTGTCTTGTTATTAATTTTATATAAAATATTTTTTATAGGAGAAATTAGAATTACTTCATTTTTGTTATTTTTTAAAAAAATTTTACAATTATTTAAAATTATAGTTTTATTAATATTTTGATACAGATGTTTTCTTAGTTCTTTAAAATTATAAAATTTAAGATTTATATTTGTATTAGAAATTTCCGTAGATACAAAATTTTTAAACGATCTTAAATATATGTCTCTTAAAGAAATGAATATTTTTAAATTTTTAGTTTTTATTAATCCATCTTTTTCTTGAAACTGATTTAAATCAATGATTGCATTTTCTAGTAATAAGTGTGGCTTTGGAAATGGTTTATATGAAATGTTGCCTGATGAATTTAAATAAAATTTGAAATTTTTGTAAAAATTATTTTCTATAATTGTAACTTTGCTTTTATAATTAAATAAAACTGGTAAAGATAAAAGAGTTAGTGATGAAAAAATTATAGCAATTGCAGCTAAAATTAAGGAGAAAGTTATTTTATTTTGCTTAATTTTATTCATTAAAATAATAGGGCTTATACAATTAAAAAAATGTTAAAAACTGATTATTTGTTAAATTTGAACGAAAAGCAACAAGAAGCCGTATCATACCTTGAAGGTCCTCTTTTAATCGTTGCAGGTGCTGGTTCAGGAAAAACGAAAGTATTGACGTCTAGGATTGTCCACATTATTAGGACTCACAAAGCTTTTTCAAGTCAAATACTTGCTGTAACTTTTACAAATAAGGCTGCAAAAGAAATGCAGATTAGAGTCTCAAAACTTCTTAATAAGAATGCAACTGGATTGCCATGGCTAGGGACTTTTCACTCAATTAGTGCAAAAATTTTGAGAAAACATGCAGAGGCAGTTGGATTAAAATCAAACTTTACTATTATAGACCAAGATGACCAAGTAAGGTTGGTAAAAAATATTTGTAAAGCAGAAAATATTGACATAAAAAAAATATCTCCAAAATATATTTTAGCAATAATTGATAAATGGAAAAATAAAGGGCTATACCCTGAAGACGTAATATTAAAAAAAAAAGAAACTTTAGAAAAAAATTTCTTAAATATTTATAAAATTTATCAACAAAAACTTATCGATTTAAACTCTGCAGATTTTAGTGATTTGATTTTACATACCGTAAAAATTTTTGCTAATTATAGTGATATAGCATTAATATACTCCAAAAAATTTAAATATATTTTGGTTGATGAATACCAAGATACTAATTTTATTCAAAGTGAGTGGCTAAAGTATTTGTCTGCAGCAAATTTGAATATTTGCTGTGTTGGAGATGATGATCAATCTATATATAGCTGGAGAGGAGCTGAAATAAAAAATTTCTTAGAATTTGATAAAACCTACAAAAACACTAAAATAATTAGATTAGAAAAAAATTATAGATCGACACAAAATATTTTAAATGTTGCATCAAAGTTAATTGAGAATAATCAAAATAGAGTTGGAAAAACTCTATACACTAATCAAGAAGATGGTGAGCTAATAACATTAGATTGTTTTAGAAATGTAAAAGATGAAGCGATAGAAATTAGTACTACGATTGAAAATTTTAAAAAAAATAATTCTTTAAATGAAATAGCAATATTGGTAAGAGCTATTTTTCAAACTAGAGAGTTTGAGGAAAGATTTTTAAAAGTTGGTATTCCATATAGAATTATAGGGGGAATCAAATTTTATGAGAGAGCAGAAATAAAAGATTGTGTTGCATATTTGCGATGTATTCATCAACCAATGGACGATTTATCTTTTGAGAGAATAATTAATGTCCCAAAGAGGTCAATAGGAGATACAACTATAAAAACGATTGCAGAATTTGCAAAAAAAAATGGATGCTCTTTAGAAATAGCTTCAAGGAAATTAATAGAAATTAATAAAATCAAACCTAAAACAAAAATAGGTTTAAGTTCGTTATTAAACTTACTAGAAAAGTGGAGATTTGATTTAAAGAAAAAATTAAACCACAACAAACTTTTACAAATAGTTTTGGATGAGTCTGGATATAGTGAAATGTTAAAAAACAAGAAAGATTTAGAAAATGAAAACAGACTTGAGAATATAAAGGAATTGTTAAGTGCTATGAAAGAATTTGATAATTTAGAGAGTTTTCTTGAACATGTGTCTCTTGCAACATCGTTAGATCAAGACTGGGAGAGTGAAAAAGTTAATTTGATGACATTGCATGCATCAAAAGGGCTTGAGTTTAATATAGTTTATTTACCAGGTTGGGAGGAAGGATTGTTTCCTCATCAAAAAAGTATTGAGGAAAAAGGGGAAAGTGGTCTTGAGGAAGAAAGAAGACTTGCATATGTTGGTATTACCAGAGCAAAAAAAATTGCAAAAATTTCTTTCTCAATGAATAGATTCTACCAAGGAGATTGGATGGACAGCATCGCTTCAAGATTTGTTGATGAGCTTCCTGAAGAATTTATTAAAAAAAATAATAGCTTTGTGGACAAGGAAGAAAATGACTTTGAATTCAATCAAGATATTGAATTTGAAGATGAGATAAGGAGCCCAGGTTGGTTAAGGTTTCAAAAAAAATTAAATGATAAATAAAATTAAAAATTTAATTATCTCAAAAAATCTTGATGGATATATTATTCCAAAAAATGATGAATTTTTTACCGAATATTCTAAAACAAATAAACTTCATATTGTTGCAAATTTTACTGGATCAGCAGGTTTCATTTTAATTTTAAAAAAAACCAACCATTTGTTTGTTGATGGCAGATATACAATTCAAGCAAAACTACAGTCAGGGAGAAGATTTAATATTCATGAGATACCATATATATGGCCAAAAGATATTTTAAGAAATTACAAAAAAAAGAATATAGGATTTGATCCTAAAATATTTACTAAAGATACTTTAAAATTATATTTTGATAATGCCTGCAATCTACTTCCCATTAATACGGATTTATTTGGAAATAAAGTTGAAATAATAAATAAAGAAAACTTAGTTTATTCAATTAAAAATTCAATAGTTGGAGAAAGTTCGTATAGTAAAATTAAAAGATTAAATAAAATTATTAAACGAGAAAAAATAGATAATTTGTATATTAGCTCAAATGAAAATATTTGTTGGCTGCTTAATATAAGAGGGAAAGATCTTCCAAATTCACCCGTAACTAATTTTCAAGCTATTTTTAATACAAAAAATGAAATTTTTCTCTTTGGAAATATTAAAAAATTAAAAAATATAGAAAAAAAATTATCGAATAGAAAAATATTTTTTTTTGAAAAGAATAAATTTTTTCAAGTTTTAATTTCTTTAAAAGGAAAATTTTTTTGTATAGACAATAAAACTTGCTCTATACTTAATGAAAATTTAATAGCTTCAAAATTTGTAATCAAAAAAAGAACTGATCCAATTTATAATTTAAAATCAATTAAAAATAAAATAGAAATAAAAAATATGATTGATGTTCATATTAAAGATGGTGTGGCAGTTACTAAATTTATACATTGGATAAAAAATTCTAATGTCTATAGATTAGATGAAATTAAAGTTGAGAAAAAATTAGAAAGTTTTAGAAAACAAAATAAGAATTATCTTTTCCCAAGTTTTGATACTATAGCTGGATCAGGTCCAAATGGTGCAATTATTCATTATAGATCAAATAAAAACTCAAATCGTAAACTTAATAAAAAACATTTGCTATTACTAGATTCAGGCGGACAATATAAGTGGGGAACAACGGATGTTACTAGAACAATTTCTTTCAATAAACCTAGTAAAAAAATTAAAGAGTTTTATACAAGAGTTTTAAAAGGTCATATCGCTGTTGTAACATCAAAAATTAATAAAATTGAGAACGGTCATAATTTAGATAAACTTGCAAGAAAAAATCTTAATTCAGTTAATTTAAATTATAGTCATGGTACGGGTCATGGTGTTGGATTTTTTATGAATGTGCATGAAGGTCCACAAAGTATATCTAAAAATAATTTTGTTAAACTTGAAAAAGGCATGGTTATTAGTAATGAGCCGGGTTTCTATTTAGAAAACAAATTTGGAATAAGAATAGAGAATTTAATTTATATAAATGGAGATATTAAAAATCTTTTTTTTAGCAACTTAACATTTGTACCACTTGAAAAAGATTTAATAGATGAAAGTCTTCTTACAAAAAAGGAAAAAGATTATATTTTCAATTATCATCTTGAAACTTACTCAAAATTATCTCCATATCTAAACAATAAGGAAAGGAAGTGGCTTGCAAAGCTAATTTAGCAAATCATGCCATTCTTTTTGAGATAGTATTTTAATTCCTAAGTTTTTTGCTTGCTCTACTTTTCGGTTAGTTGGTTTTTCACCTATGACTAAATAATCTAATTTTTTAGATACACTACTAACAATACTACCTGAATTTTCTTCTATTAAGCTTTTTGCCTCAGCTCTACTAATATTTCGAAGTTTTCCAGTAAACATAAAAGATCTATTTATAAGTTTTCCACTCTTTTTTATCTCTCTATTTTTAATTTTTAATATTCCCATTAATTTCTCTACAACGTTTATATTTATTTTATTATTGAAGAATTTTTCTAGAGATTTAACTTGAGTCTCACCGATGCCATCCATGTTAATAATTTCATTAATTTTATTATTTTTGGCTAAATTAAAAAAATTTTTTATATTTTTTGTAAAATCCGCAATAATTTTAGCATTTTCAATACCTATGTGTCTTATTCCTAAAGAAAAAATAAATTTATCTAATGTAACCTCTTTTGAATTTTCAATTGAAAATTTTAGGTTTGAAACTGATTGCAATCCCCATCCATCAAGTGAGGATATTTTTTGGTAATTTAAATTATAGATATCTTGAGGAAGTTTTATAAATTTTAATTCCCAAAATTTTTCGACAACTTTTTTTCCTAAACCATCAATATTTATTGCATCTTTAGATATAAAATGCTTGATTCTCTCAATTGCAATTTTCTCACATGCAAACCCCTCGTTTGTACACCTTCTTACCGCATCAAACTTTTTTGTTATTAAATTAAATTCTTTTTCTGTTTCAGATCCACAAGAAGGACATTTTTTAGGAAAAATGAATTTATTTATTTTTTTTTTTCTTTTTTTTAAATCTACCTCTAAAACATGAGGAATAACATCTCCAGCCCTTTCAATTTTTACTGTATCACCTATTCTTATATCTTTTCTAATAATTTCGTCTTCATTGTGTAAAGTTGCATTTGATACTACAACGCCTCCAATATTTACTGGTTTGACCTTTGCAACTGGTGTTAATGCTCCTGTTCTTCCGACTTGAATATCTATATTTAAAATTTCTGAGAAAGCATGATCTGCAGAGAATTTATGAGCAATAGCCCATCTTGGTGCATTAGATGTAAATCCTAACCTTTTTTGCAACTCTATGTTGTTTACTTTATAAACTAAACCATCGATATCATAATCTAGGTCAAACCTTTTTTTTTCAAATTTTTGATGAAATTTTACTAATTCGTCTATACCACTTATAATTTGATTATAATCACTTGTTAAAAATCCCCATGATCTTAATTCTTTTAAGAAATCGGATTGGTTTTTAAATTTTTCATCACTTATATATCCAAATGTGTAGGCTATAAACCTGAGAGGAATTTTGCTTGTTTGTTTTGGATCTTTTTGTCTTAGAGTGCCAGAGGCTGCATTTCTTGGATTGGCAAACTTGTCTTTAATTTTTTGAAAATCTTTTTTTTCAATAAATACTTCACCTCTAATTTCTATCTCTTCAGGTACAGTATTTTTTCCTATTTTGTGGGGAATATCTTTTATTGTTTTAAGATTATTTGTTATTAATTCACCTTCGCTCCCATCACCACGTGAAACCCCGTAGGTCAATATACCATTCAAATATGTTAAAGATGCTGATATACCATCTATCTTAGGCTCTACACTATAATCAAAATTTATTTTTTTATTTAAAAAATTAAGAATTTTTTTTTCAAAATTTTCAAGGTCTCCCTTATCAAAAGCATTAGATAAAGATAACATTTGTACCCTATGCTTAAATTTATCAAAATTTTTAGATGGTTTAAATCCAACTGAATTTGATGGCGATTTTGGATTGTTAAGATAGGAATAGTTTTTTTCTAAATCTATTATTTCTTTTTTTAGTTGATCGAATTCTCTGTCAGAAATAATTGGAGAACTTTTATCATAGTATAATTTGTTATGTTTAATAAATTCATTAATTTTTAAATTATATTTTTTTTTAATTTCATCTTTAATCATTAAACAATTAACTATTTAAACAAATTTTTAAATTTTTTAAGAATTGTCTCTCTTTGTTTTTTATCACTAGCCTTCTTAATTTGATAATCTTTAGAAATTAAAGAGTAGCTTGCTTCATACCATAAGCTAGATTGATAATTGTAACCTAAAAGTAATGCATACTTTTCTGCCTCTTCAATCAGCCCAATCTTATAATTTAATTCAACAAGTCTATGTAAAGCTTCTTCAACAAATATTGTTGTTTCATATTCATTTACTACATTTTGGAATCTTTTAATTGCAGGTATCCACTTTTCTCTATCAACGTAGTATCTAGCTAAATACATTTCTTTTGATGCCATAATTTCAGTTATAAATTGTAATTTATATTTTGAGTCATCTGCATAGTCTGTGTTTGGATGCTCATTAATAACTATTTCAAAATATTTTTTTGCTTGAAGTATTTCATTTAAATCTTTTCTTTCATCAACTATTTGATCATAGTGACAAAGGGCTAATAAATAATAAGCGTAATCTATTTGTGGATGATTTTTATATTTTACAATAAATCGCTCTAAGTCATTTATTGCATAACTATAGTAACCTTGAGAAAAATATCCGTATGCAGACATTAAAACTGCTCTAGGTGCCCAAACAGATTGGGGGAAAAGTAATTCGGCTTCACTAAATTTTTTTCCTGCGAATATTACATCACCTTTCTCAAATTCTTCCATTCCCTCTTTATAAACTTCAATCATTTGTTGTTCTAAATTATTTTCTTTTAAATCCGAAACTTGCTCAATTTTCTTCGAACATGAAAAAATAAAAAAGAAAATAAATATGTAAATTAAATTGAATTTTAAAATCATTATATAATTTTATCAGATTAATATAATAATTGTAACTTTTAAGCTATTGATTTCAGATTATGATAATTTGCGAAAGTATGAGGTAATTGTTTTCCTTTAATTTCAATTAAAGAATAATTACTTTGATCAGTAAATATTTTTTTTAGCAGTTGATTTGTTAACTTGTGCCCGCCTTGTGAACATTTCACATTTCCAATGATTTTATATCCTGATAAAAAAAGATCTCCCATACAGTCGAGGATTTTATGGTTAACAAACTCTAACTTGTTTCTAAGTCCGGAGTTATTTAAAATTTTTTCATTTTGCACCACAATTGCATTTTCTAAACTTCCACCTTTGCCTAAATTTAACTTCTTTAGTTTTTCTATATCTTCATAAAGACAGAATGTTCTTGAATTATAAATATCAGTTAAATCATCTTCAAAAATATTTATTTTATTTCTTTGTTTAGATATTAATTTATTATCATACTTAATCTCAAACTCTATGTCTCCAGTCACATTGGATTTTTCAGCAGATATAAACTTATCACCATCTGTAATATTAATTTTTTTATTAATTTTTATTATTTTAATTGGTTGATCACTAAATTTAAGTCCTGCATTATTAATACTATCAACAAAAGTTTTTGCTGACCCATCCATAATTGGCACTTCTTGAGCGTCTAATTCTATAATAGCATTATCTACGCCCATGCCATAAAGAGCGCCCATCAAATGCTCGATAGTTGAAACCTTTGTCCCAAATTCGTTGGAGATTGTTGTACATAGAGTTGTGTCTGATACATTAAGATAATTTGGATAAACAATGTTATTTGATTTTAAATCAACCCTCTTAAATATTATTCCAGTGTTTGGTAATGCCGGTAATATATTTAAATTAACACTTACACCAGTATGAATACCAATGCCTTTGAATGAAATTTTTCTTGATAAAGTTTTTTGAGTAAGTAATGACACCTAAGTTTTATACAAAATATTATAAAGTGAAAGTACTCAACAAATATTACAAGAAAATACAATTATTTGCTAAAATAATTAAAGAATCTCTCAAATATACCTTGTTTTTTATTTATAATTTTAGGTTTTTTATGAGTTTTCAAATAATACACTAGTCCACTTTTGCAAATCTGAGACTCAATTTCAGAATAAAAATTTATAGATTCAAAATTAAATTTATCATTCAAATAAAATGTATTATTATTAAATAATAATGATCCCCCACCAATCAAAAAAAGAGAAGAGACATTTAAGTTTGGATTTCTATTTTTTGAATCTTTGAATGATAAATCAATTATTTCTTGGACTCTGTATAAAATTACTTTTTTCAATTTATCTGTAGAAATATTTTTTTTCAAAATATCTTTTATTTTCACTAAATTTTCTAATTGATTTTTATTATATGAAAATTCTGTGTAAGATTTATTAAATGACCTTTTTATTTTTTCTGACTCATCTAAGCTTATTTTAAAAACATTTGAAATATCTTTAGTTATATGAAACCCGCCAATAGGTATAGACTGAATTAATTTTAATTTTTTATTTTTATATGAAATTAAAGTAGTTCTTTCCCACCCTATTTCTAAAAATGAAATTTTGTTAATCTTGAGTTTATTTAAATAAAATAAAGTTTTAACATAGCTAGTACAAAAAATATTTGTTACATTTAAATTATTTTCTACAAATTTTTTTTTTATATTTTGAATTATTTTTTTTGGAAAACAGATTACCTTAAAATCTATTTTAACACTTTGGCTTAATAATTTTTGCTCAGGTAAATCATAATAAACTTGATCTCCTATTATATACTTATCAACAATTATATGAACAGGATAAATTTTTTCATAATATGATGAAATCAAATTATTTAATTCTAAGAGCAAGGAGTCATAAACATAGCTTATTTTAGAAATTTTATTTAAATTTTTAATTAATGAAATTTCAATATTAAAAAGATCAGAAGAATCTAATAATAAAATAATATCCTTTACATGAAATGAATTTTTTTTTTCTGCTTTTTTAATTAGCTCAATTATAGTTTCAAATTTGTTGTTTTTTTCAATGTTGAGTTCTTTTGACTCTGAATATTTTGTGTTTAAATTAATATCAAAAACTGAAAAACTTATTTTTGAACTTCCAAGATCTACCAAGTTATAATAATTATCTTTGCTCATTTTTTTAAAATTAGTCTGTTTGGAACTCTTAAGTCGATAATAGTATTAGCTTCAATTGTATTAACAGCTTTAAAATTTTTAAATAATTTTAGAGATTCTTCAATATTTTTATTTGGTAGCATTAATATAATATTTTTTTCAAAATATAAATCCCATCTCTTATTTTTATGAAAATAATATTTTTTAATTTTTTTTAAATCAATTTTCTGTTTAGAAAGTAATTTTTTAATATAAAAAAATTCAGAAATTTTAAATTTTCCAAAAATTATAGGTAATTTATACTGATCGTAAACTTTTTCCGATAAAATAAACTTTCCATTTAAACCTAAAAAAAATTTTTTTTGATTAATATAAGTAATTGCTACATATTTTGTTTTTTTTGCTTTAATAAGAATTGTTGAAGGATATTTTTTTTTTATTTCAATATTTTCTAAATATTTCAATTTATTAAGTTCATCTTTTAAAATTTCCGCGTTAATGAAAAAGATATTACTATTAATTAAGAATTTTGTTTTTTGAAAAATAATTTGCTTTAAGTAAGTTTTATCTATCTGGATATCAATTTCACTGATCGTGAAATTTTTTTTAAACTCGTTAAAATATTGTTTATTTGATATTGTTGATAAAAATAATAATGAAATCAAATAAAAGTATATTTTATTTTTATTTATTAATTGAAGCATCTTTCAAAATTTTTTTTATCAAATTTTTGAAAGTAATGTTATTAAATTTTGCTATTTCGGGTACTAATGAGAGCGATGTCATTCCCGGTTGTGTATTGGTTTCTAGCAAATAAAAAGAGTTTTTATAATATCTAAAATCTGAACGTGAGACACCTCTACAATTTAAAATCTTGTGTGCTTTTAAAGCAATTCTTGTTACTTCTTTATATTTGTTTTTTGACATTTCAACTGGAATTATATGTTCTGTTTTAGCTTTTGGATTATATTTAGCTTCATAGTCATAAAATTTTCTTTGTGGCTTAAGCTCAATTGCTCCAAGAACCTTGTCCGCTAAGATTGCAACTTGTATTTCTCTTCCAGGTATGTATTTTTCTAACAAAAGTTCACCATATTCATTTAATTTTTCCAGTATTTTCAAAATATTATTTTTGTTACATATAAAAACATTTACACTGGAACCTTCATTAATAGGTTTGACCACTAAAGGAAATCCTAATTTTTTTTTTAAATTTTTTATTAATTTTAGTTTGTTTTTATAATTTCTGTAAGAGAACTTGAGATATTTGGGCGTCAAAATATTATTTTTTAGAAAAATTTTTTTTGACAACTCTTTATCTATTGCTAGAGAAGATGATAGTACACCTGAATGAGTATATTTCACTTTTTCTGACTCTAAAATTGCTTGGATATAACCATCTTCTCCATATCTTCCATGTAGCAGATTTAATACGATGTTTGGCTTAAACTTTCTCAATAATTTTACAAATTGTCCGTCAGGATTTACAACTTTGATATTGTAATTTTTATCCTTGTTTAATTCAAAAAAAACACTTTTCGCAGTTTTTAAGCTAATTTCTTTTTCTTTAGAATATCCACCTGCTAAAATTAAAATTTTTTTCACTATTCTATAATTTTAATTTCTAAATTAATATTAATGCCGGTTTTATCTTTTACATTTTTTTTTACAAAGTTGATTAATGCATTCATTTCATCAAATGATGCATTATTTTTATTAATAAAAAAATTTGAGTGTTTTTTTGATATACCTGCATCTCCAAAATTTATGTTGTCCGGAACTGATTCTTTTATGAGTTCCCAAGCTTTTTTTGTTGTTTGATCGATTGGATTTTTAAAAGTACTTCCCCCAGTCTTGATTTTTGAAGGTTGGGAATTATTTTTTTTTATCGCCAATTCTTCCATCAAATTTTTTATTTTATTTTTATTTAATAAATCACCTTTAAATGTAGCACTCAAAAAAATTAAATTTTCATTTAATTCTATTTTTCTATATTGAAATTTAATTTTGTTAGATGGGATAACTTTTATATTTCCCTTTGTATCAATACATTGCAAAGAAATTAATTTGTCTTTAAACTCTTTTCCAAAGCAGCCAGAATTCATTTGAATGCCACCTCCAACCGAACCAGGAATACAGTACATAAATTCAAAACCACTTATTCCATTCTCTAGTGCAAATTCTGAAAGTTTTTTTTGTGGGCAAGCTGAGCCCGCTATTATTGTGTCTGGTTTTAATTTTGATAATGTACTAAAGTTGTTGCTAAGTTTGATTATGACTCCTTCATAAGTATTATCTTTAAATAACACATTTGAACCCATTCCTAATATAAACATTTTTCCTCTATTATTATACAGTTTTAGGAATTCCTTTAATTCTATAAGATTTTTTGGTTTAAAAAAAATTTTTGATTTACCCCCTATATTAAACCAATTAAGTTTTTTGATATCAGTATTAAAAAATAGATCTGCATTATATTTATTTTTAAAATCTTCAATATCTTTTAATTCCATGTCAATTAAGATTTCTTACCCAATTTGTTATAGATCCTGCACCCATGGCAATAAAAATTTTATTTCCGAATGCAATATTTTTAGTAATTTTTTTTAAATCTATTTCATTTTTAAGCATTATCAGATTAACTTTAGAATTTTTTGCAATTAATTTTGCAAATGAAGTGTATGAGAATCCTAATCTTATAGTTTCACTAGCTTTATAAATTGGACAAAGTAAAACTGTGTTTGCATTTTTAAAGCATTTAGAAAATTCAATTTTTAAATTTTTTACTCTTGAAATTCTATGCGGTTGAAAAATACAAACTATTTCTTCTTTATTATATACTTTACTGACACCATCTAACACTGATGAAATTTCAGTTGGATGGTGAGCGTAGTCATCGAAAAATGGCACTTTATTAATTTCAAATAAGAAATTAAATCTTCTCTGGACTCCATTAAAGTTTTTGAGACCTAATTTAATTATTTTATCTGATACACCAATTGAAAAAGCTACTGCCAATGCAGATGTTGCATTTTTTATATTATGCAAACCCAACAAAGGTATTGAAATATTTTTTATAATTTTTGTTTTGCCCGGTATTTTTATTTTAATATTAAATTTTGAATAATCTTTATTCTGAATTATATTGAAAATATGAAAATTTGATTTCTTATTTAAGCCAAAAGTATAGTAATTGTTATTTTTAATTTTTGGTAAAATATTTTTTACATTTTTGTCATCTAAACACAGAAAAGCCTTTCCGAAAGATGGTGTTTTATCAATAAATTCTATGAATTTATTTCTTAAATTTTTCATAGTTCTGTAATAATCCAAGTGTTCATTGTCAATGTTAGTTATTATTGAATAATTAAAAGGTATTTGAAGAAAACTTCCATCCGACTCATCTGATTCAACTAAACTCCAGTCGCTTTTTCCTAATTTTGCCGAACTTCCTATTGAATTCAAAACACCTCCGTTAATTATTGTCGGGTCTAATTTTGCGTAGTTCATAATGTTTGACAAAATTGATGTTGTTGTTGTTTTGCCGTGTGATCCTGTCACAACAATATTTTTCATTAAAGAAACTATATGACCTAACAATTCTCCTCTTTTATATATCGGTAAGTTCAATTTTTTAGCATGCCTATATTCTGGATTTGATTTTTTTATTGCAGATGAAACTACTAATACAGTACAATTTTTTATATTTTGCTTATTATGATTTAAATAAATTGGAATTTTTCTTTTTCTTAGTAAATTAAGATTTTTATTATCTGATTTATCACTTCCTTGTATTTTAAAGCCTAAACTATCCATTATTAATGCTAAGCCACTCATACCAATACCACCAATTCCAACAAAATGAATTAGTTCAGTTTTTCCAATATTAATTTTCATCTACAATTTCTATAATCTTATTGTTTATATTATTCCAAGTATTTTTTTTAGTAATTTCTTCGAGATTTTTTAATTTTTCGTTATAATTTTTATAATCGTTAAATATTTCAAATATCATCTTTGAAAATTTTTTAAATTCGAATTCCTTTTGTTTTATTAACCAACAACAATTTTTTTTATAGTAAAATTCTGAATTATAGAATTGGTGATTATCTCTTGCGGATGGGAGGGGTATTGAAATAAACGGTATATTTAAGAATGAAAGTTCACTTAATGTACTTGCGCCTCCTCTGGTAATTGCTAGATCTATACTGTTGTAGAGTTCATGACTATCATTGGTAAATTCAATAAATTTGTAGTTTATATTTGATTTGTCATATTTAGTTTTTATTGAAGATAGATTATTAATATTTGATATTTGTTGTATAACTTCGAAATTTCGTTTTTTTGAGATTTCGATAATTAATTCAGTAATATTTTCGTCAAAAAATGATGCGCCCTGACTTCCACCGATAATAAGAATTTTTTTTATTTCTTTTTTTAAATTAATTATATTTTTTTCTATGTTATATATTTCTTTTTTTAAAATAGGTTTGACTATAACTTTTTTAGAATTGTATTTTATTGGGAAGTTTCTTAAATTTTCATCGTAACAAATTATTTTTGTTGAAAATTTCAGAGCAAAGCGGTTAGATCTACCTAAAACACTATTAGGCTCAAACAAGAAAATTTTTTTTTGTAATATAAATGCAGCTAAGCAAAATGGAAATGTCATGTACCCACCAGTACTAATCACAATATTTATCTTATTATTTTTTAAAAATCTAATAGATTGAAAAATGTTTAGAAAATATTTAAAAATATTTATTGGAAGTAAATAAGGTTTTAAAAATAAATTAGGTACATCTATTAATTCATATTTAAATTTTTCAGTATTTATGTATTTGCTTCCTCTCAAATCAGATACCATTTTTACAGAAAATTTATTTTTCAAATGTTCAAACAAAGAGGTAGATGGTACTACATGGCCACCAGAACCACCTGTTACTATAAGTATATTTTTCATACTAATTTAATTTTCTCTTCGTCAAATTTAATATTATTCCAGTTAAAATCGATGTTCCAACTATTGAAGAACCACCATAACTAATAAATGGCATAGTCATGCCTGTGGTAGGAAGCATTCTTATATTTACACCAATATGAATAAAAGTTTGCAATAGTATTATTGAAATACTTCCAACTAATATAAGTTTAAAATTATTATTTTTTGTAAAATTTATTTTTTTTAAAACTCTATAAGATAATATTAAATAAATTAATATTATACCTATTAAGATAATTACTCCAAATTCTTCTGCAATTACAGAAATTATATAATCTGTATGTGCTTCTGGTATTCTTGAATTTAAAGTTCCTTCACCTATTCCTTTTCCAAAAAAACTTCCGCTAGATATTGCATCGCTTGCTTTATCAGCCTGGTAATTATTACCGCTAGAATTATCTAAAAATGACATTAATCTTATTCTTATGTATTCAAACTTTGGTACCAAAAAGACTAAAAATAGAGTTAATGAACCCACAGCTAATAATGAAATTGTGAAAAGTAATAAATTTATTCCTGAAACAAAAATAATGGCAAGCCAAACAGATATTATTAATAATGTTTGTCCTAAGTCTGGTTGAGATAAAAGTAAAATTATAATTGGCACTAAAATGACTGAACTTAAGAGATATTTTATATAAAGGTTTTTTTTTTCTAATGAAATTATTAGTGAAATAACAATAACAAAAAAAGGTTTTAAAGTTTCAATAGGTTGAAACCTAGGTAATGAGCCAATATCTAACCATCTCTTTGACCCTTTGACCTCCACTCCTATTAAGGGAACTAAAAATAAACTTATAAATGTGATTACAAATAATACGACTGATAACCTAATTAAAATTTTTTGATTTAGTAGAGATAAAAATAAAATTAAAAATATTCCTATTAAAACAAAAATTAAATGTTTTAAAAAAAAATAGTAAGAGTTTGTGTTTAATTTATCTGATGCAATTATTGAAGTTGAAACTAAAGAGAAGAACAATCCTAGTGAAAATAATAGACTTATTATCAAAAAAATTGTTTTATCGATGTTTTTCCACCAATCATAAAATGTATCAAAATATTTATTCATTCAATTGGTAAATATCTTTTAATTAACATATTGAATTGTCTACCTCTTTCTTCAAAATTTTTGTATTGATCAAATGAAGCGGCTGATGGGCTAAATAAAACTGTAACTTTTGTTTTTAAATCCTTAAGGTTTGGAATTAATTTAAGAGCATTTTTAAGATCCTTTGATAGATTAGCTTTAATTTTACTTTTAAATAGTTTGAGAAAAACTTGTCTATCTTTTCCGTAAATATATGCTTCTAAATTTTTAAAATACTTTTTATTTAAATTAAACTTGTCACCCTTTTTAAATAATCCTCCCAAGATCCATATAATTTTTTCATTAGACTCTAAAAATGGAACAGTAGAAGATAATGTAGTTGACTTAGAGTCGTTTATTATTTTTAAATATTTTGATTGATGGATCACTTCCTGTCTAAATTTCAAAGGTTTAAATTTATTAATAGTTTTTATTACAGTTTTTAAATTAAGTTTCATATGTTTTGATAGCTCAAATAAAAAATTCAAATTTTGAAAATTAGTTGAATTTTTAAAATTATCATTACTTAATTTATTTTTTAAATATGCATACTTATTTTTACTTACATATATTATTTTGGATTTTATATTTTTAGTTCTTAATAAGTCTTTCAATAAATTAGTGTTTGTTATTATTGCTACATCATTTTCGTTTTGTCTTATTACACATTTTAATTTTGATAATACATAATTTTTCATAGTATTATGCCTTTCTAAATGATCTGGGGAAATATTAATGATTATAGAAAATTTTGATTTGAAATATTTACTATAAGCTAGCTGATAAGAAGAAGCCTCAATAACAAAGATAGAATTTTTGGTAACTCTTTTTTCCTCTAAGATAGGATTTCCAATATTTCCAGTTAGCCTAGTATCATAATGGTGTTTCTTTAAAATATCATAAAGCAACTTACTTGTGGTTGACTTTCCGTTCGTACCAGTAATCGTAATTGTTAAAACTTCGGGGTTAAATTTATAAAAAATATCAAAATCAGTAATAACTTTTTTTTGATTCTTTTTTAAATAATTTGATAAATGGCATCTATTTATATTAATACCGGGGCTTATAACTATGTAATCAAAATTATTATTTAATAATTTTGATTTAGAAATAAAAAATTTTTTATATTTATTTTTAATTTTTTTCTTATCATCATCGAAAATAAAACATCTATTTTTCTTCTTTAAATATTTTAATGATGAAATTCCAGATTTTCCAAAACCATAAATTAAAAAATTTTTACTTAACTTTTCATTTTTTAATTTCATTATCTAAGTTTTAAAGTTGCTAATCCAATCATCGCTAGAATAATAGAAATTATCCAAAATCTAATTACAACCGTTGACTCTGGCCATCCTTTTTTTTCAAAATGATGGTGTATTGGAGCCATTTTAAATATTCTTTTACCTGTTAATTTATAGGAAATAACTTGAACTATTACAGAAACAGCCTCTAAAACAAACAACCCGCCTGTTATTGCTAACACAATTTCGTGCTTAGTTATTATACCAACCGCTCCCAGTGAACCACCTAATGATAAAGATCCAGTGTCTCCCATAAAAATTTTTGCCGGTGGTGCATTAAACCATAAAAAACCTAAACAAGCCCCGATTATTGATCCACAAAAAATCGAAGCTTCTCCTACACCCTCTATATAAGCTATCTGAAGATAATCAGAAAAAATTATGTTACCAGAGACGTAACTAATAAATGCAAAACAAGCGGCAACTAACATAACAGGAACTGTTGCTAATCCATCTAAACCATCTGTTAAATTAACAGCATTTGAAGCTCCAACTAATATGAACATATAAAAAGGTATAAAAAACCAGCCAAGATTGATAACTAAGTTTTTGAAAAAAGGAAAATATAGATTGTATATTTGATCAGAATTACTTGTGATATAAAGTATAAATATACCAATCAAAGCTAAAATAATTTGTAGAGAGAACTTTAGTTTAGAAGAAAGTCCATTTGAACTTTTTAACTTTATTTTTTTATAATCGTCATAAGCTCCCAATAATCCAAAAGAAGCTGCAATAAATATTAAAAACCAATTGTAAGGATTTGATAAGTCACCCCATAGCAATACTCCTGAAAAAACACCTAGTAATATTATTAGTCCTCCCATTGTAGGTGTTCCAATTTTTCTAATTATATGATCGCTAGGTCCATCTTCTCTGATTGGATTATGAATCTGTTTTGAAGAAAAAAAATTAATTAATGGGTTTCCAACTAAAAAAACAACAACCATAGCTGTAAACATAGAAAGACCGGTTCTTACTGTTAAATATTTAAAAACATTCAAAAAACTAAATTGATCTACTAGTATTGAAAAAAGTTCAAACAACATTAAGATTTTGATCCAATTTGTTTGGTTAATTGATTTAGTCCTGTAGAATTTGAGCCCTTTATCATTAAAAAATCACCATTATTTAAATCATTTTTAATTATATTAAAAATTTCACTAGTTGATTTAAGTATTTTTCCTCTTTTTTGTGTTCTAATTTTGTTAAATGTTTCTGTGATATAATTCCCATAAACAAACAGCTTTTTGAACTTTACCTTATTGATATCTTTTGCAGCTTCAATATGAAGTTTTTTTGAAAATTTTCCTAATTCTAACATGTCACCTAGTAGCATAAATTTTTTATTTGGATTTACTGTTAAATTATCAAATTTCTTAATTGAGAAATTAAGAGATAATGGATTTGAGTTATAACTTTCATCTATTATATTAACTGTTTTAGAGCCAACATTGAATTTTTTGATATTTCCTCTACCACTTGGTATTTTATAATTGGAAAAAAAGTTACTTTTTATTTTATCAATGATATTTAAACTTTTACAAACTGCTATGGAAGCCAATATATTATCCAAATAAGGTAATAAATTATTATTAATTTTAAAATTAAAAGTTTTAGAAGCTACGTCAACGTAAATGATATAAGATTTCGTAGATTTTTTTAATTTAGATAATCTAATATTAGAATTTTTATGTTTACCAAAAGAAATGATATTTAAATTATTTTTGTTCGCTAAATTTGAAAAAAAATCAAAAAATTTATCATCTTTATTCAATACAATTGTGCCATTTTTTCTTATGTTGAAAATAATCTCTGATTTGGCTCTAGCTATATCCGATAAAGATTTAAAATTTTTGGCGTGCGCATAACTAATATTTGTAATAACTCCAACGTCTGGTTTAATTATTTTTGATAAATAGTCTATTTCTCCCTTTTTATCCATTCCAATTTCAAATATTCCATAAGTCGTATCCTTATTTAAATTTATTAATGAAATCGGTAAACCAAATTTATTATTGAATGAATTTTTTGAAAATATTGTGGAATAATTTTTTTTAAGACATTGTCCTAATAATTCTTTCAGCGAAGTTTTGCCTGAAGATCCTGTAATTGCAACTTGAGATGCATTTGAAGAAATTCTTATCTTTTGTGAAAATTTAATTAATAATTCTAGAGTACTTTTAACATTAATCTTTTTTTTACTATCATTTTTGTTATTTTGAAGTATTGCTAACTTTGCTCCATTTTTTAGAGCTTCGTCTGCAAAATCATTTCCATTAAAAGATTTCCCCTTAATTCCAAGGAAAATTTTACCTTTATTTTGTTCTTTCGAATTAGTGCTAATTTTTAAATTTTTTATTCTATCTAATTTTTTGTTATTTATAATTTCTCTAAGTATATTTAATTTCCAATCATTTGATAAAATTCTATTTTTTAAAATTATTGATTTTTTTATATTATCTTTGTCAGAAAATTTATTTTTTTTAATATATTCTTGTGTGTTTTCATGTCCCTTTCCCGCAATAATTAAAACCTCATCAGACTTACTATTTAAAATTGCTTTTTTTATTGCTAATTTTCTTGATGGTATTTCAATCATTTTAGATGGTAAAATTGATTTCTTAATACTTGCTCTGATATTTTCTGGATTTTCACTTCTAGGATTATCGTCTGTAAGATAAATATAATTACATAGTTTATTAGCAATTTTGCCCATTATTGGTCTTTTTTTTTTATCTCTTTCACCGCCACATCCAAATACAATATTAATTTTTCTTAAACCAAACTGTTCTTTAATATTTTCTATACTTGTTTTAAGAGCCTCTGGAGTATGAGCATAGTCTAAAATAAAAATTGATTTATCTTTGGTTGTTCCGATTATCTCGAGTCTTCCTTTTGCGGGTTTAATATACTTAAGCTTTTTAACAATATCATCAATTTTTAGATTACTTTTAATTGCTGCTGCAATAGCCATCATCAAATTCTTAATTTGTATTTTTCCAATTAGGCTTGTTTTAAATTGGTATTCCTTATTTTGAAAAGTAAACTTTATATGTTGGTAGTTATTTAAAATTTTAATTGAATTAATTTTTAAATGACTATCTGATGTACCAATATTTAATAAATTTAATTTTTTTCTTATGGCTATTTTTTTAAAGATTTGTGAATATTTTAAATCATTATCAAATATCAAATTTCCATTTTTATTTGTCAGCTCATTAAATAAAATTAATTTTGAATTAAAATAATTTTTGTAATTTTTGTGATAATCTAAATGATCTCTGCTTAAATTAGTGAATATAGATGTGCTAAATTTAATACCATGTAATCTTTTTTGATGAAGGCCATGACTTGATGCTTCTAAAATTACATTTTCAATTTTTTTTTTCTTTAAATTTGCAAGTATTTTATTTATTGTAATAGCATCAACAGTTGTATTGTTAAGTTTTAAGCTAACACCATTCGATTTGACGCCTAAAGTTCCAATTGAGGCTACTCTTTTTTTATTAAGTTTTAATATCTGGTAATAAAAATTGACTATAGATGATTTACCGTTTGTACCAGTTACAGCAATTATATTATTTGGTTTTTTATTATAATATTTATTTGCAAAACTTGATAAGGCTAATCTAGGATCGCTTACTTTTATATATAATACACCTTTATTGACTCCAGTTTTAAATTTATTTGATACAATTATTCGGGCTCCTCTTTTAATGGCATCATTTATGAAATTATTTCCATTAAATTTACTACCCTGTATTGCAAAAAATATATAATTTTTTTTTATTTTTTTTGAATTAAATTCAAATCCATCAAAACTTTTATTATTAAAATCTTTTTTAAGATTTTTAAAAAAGCTTTTTAATATCATCATGAAATTTCTTAATATTTTATGGCTAAAATAGGCCCGATTTTTTCAATTATATTTTTGGCAACCTCAACTGAAGTCCAGCCGGCAGTATTAAAAGGTGTGCCTACTATCTTTCTTTTTTTACCATCATTATATTCATAAATATAAGTTTCACTCAATTTTGGTTCATCTAACAAAACAATTAAAACATATTTTTGAGAAGATATTGGAAAAATTGAAGCAAAAGTATTTATTTTTTTTTTAGAATATTTGCCTTTTATAGACTTTTGCGCTGTTCCTGTTTTTCCAGCAATCTCGTAGCCAGCAATATTAGCCAAATTAGCAGTGCCCTGTTTGGATGTTACAATTTTTCTCAATATTTCGTTAATTTTATTCGAATTTTCTTGTGTTATTATTTGCTCACCTCTTTTTAAATTTTTCTCTTTTTTAATTAAAGTTGGTTTTATTTTATATCCTCCATTTGCAATTATTGCATAGGCTTTCGCAAGTTGAAGTGGTGTAGTTGTTATACCATGACCATACGCTGATGTAGCTAATTTACATTTTCCCCATTTAAATGGGATTGGATTTCCAACTTCCTCTATATCAAATTGTATTTTAGTTAATAAATCTAAATTTTCTAAAAAATCTTTAAAATTTTCCAATCCAACTTTCTGAGCAATTTTAATTGAACCAATATTTCCAGATCTAATTAATATTTCTTCAGCAGTAAGACTAGATGGTATATCCATATCATATTCAGAGATTGATCTTCCCGCACATTTTATTTTTTTTGGTAAATTTTTAAAAGGAGTATTTTCTTGGATAACATTTTGTTGAAGCCCAGCGGCCAATGTAAATGTTTTAAAAACTGATCCAAGTTCATAGACACCTTTTGTAGATCTGTTTATGAATTTTTTATCAGAAATGTCTTCTCTTTTATTTAAATCAAAATCTGGTATAGAAACCATTGAAAAAATCTCACCACTGTTAACATTCATTAAAATTGCTGTACTTCCATAACTATTAAAAATTTCTTGAAATTTTATCAATTCCTCTCTAATCAAATATTGTATTTCGGTATCTAAAGAAAGCTTTAATGGCTTGTTTGAAGTTGTTAATTCATAGTCAAAAGATTTTTCTATACCAGACACACCATTGTTATCTGTATCAATCTGTCCCAATATATGGCTGAAAAGATTACCGTTAGGATAAACACGAGCAATGTTTTCTTCTTCTTTAAACGATTTTTCTCCAAGTAATTTTATTTTTTCTAGTTTTGCTGGAGATATTTTTTTTTTGACATAAAAAAACTTTCTTCCATTGATTTCATTTACAAAATCCTTGTCTGGAAATATTAATTTCAAAGAAATTAATAACTTTTCTTTGTTAATTAGTTGATTTGGATTTATGCCTAAATTGGTCACACGCACTGTTTTAGCAATAATATTTCCATTTCTATCCATAATAGATGCTCTATATTTCTCTTTTTCTTTTACAGTTTGAGTTTGGTTTGATTTTTTAAATCCTAAATAGATAGTTTTAGTGGTAAAAATTATTGTAATTATAAAAAATATGAAAAAAATAAATGATATACGTTCAAAAGATATTTTCAAATTTGATCTATTTGCATCGAATTTGAAATTTTCGTCAATATTATTCATTATTAAATTTAAAAATTTTTAAATCTGTAATTTCCTTTTTTTTTAATTCTTTATCAAAATATATTTTTGAATATTCCATTAACTTATTTGGTGATGTAAGATAGTTGTAATCAAATAAAACTAACTCATAAATATCATTGAGAGCTCTGATTTCTTCTTGAATTTCAAAAATTTGTTTATCAAGTTTTTTTGTCGAATTTTTTGTAAACGCAGTTGAAATTATAAGAATTACAATTGGGATAATTAAAAGAATTTTTTTATGCATCAAAGTTCAAATTTTCAATATCTTTTAAGTAATTAAAATTACTAACAAATTTTTTAAAGTTACATCCGTTTTCTAATTTATATGCAAATCTAAGTTTTGCTGACCTTGAGGGAGGATTAATATTAATCTCACCGGATGATGGAACTATTGGTTTTTTTTTTGTTAAATTAAAATACTTTTTAGTTAATATATTTTTAGGTAAATATCTAGATGAATTTTTTATTTCCGAGTATTCTTTAAAAAAAAACTTTACTATTTTATCCTCTATAGAATGAAAAGTAACAACTAATATTACTCCACCAATTGGTAAAATATTATATGCTTTTATTAAACCATTTATCAGCTCAGTTATTTCTTTATTAACAAAAATTCTTAGTGCTTGAAAAACTTTGGTAGATTTATTTTTTCCACTTTTCATTTTTTTTATACCTTCAATTATTTCTACTAAATTTTCAGTTTTAATTTTTTTATTTTTTCTTATTTGTGCTATTTTTTTTGATATTGGTTTTGCATATTTTTCATCACCAAAATACTTAAAAATTTTATAAAGGTTTTGTTGGCTCATTTTTGAAATTACATCATCACAAGAAAAATCATTTAATCCCATTCTCATGTCTAGTTTTCCTTTGCTATTAAAAGATATCCCTCTATTTAGGTCGGAAATCTGATTTAACGAATATCCCAGATCAAAAATAATTGCTTTAATATTATCTTCCTTTATTCGATCGATATCCGAAAATTTTTTGTTATAAAATTTAAACCTTTTTTTATACTTTGTATGAAATTGATTAGCTATACTATTTACAGAATTATCTCTATCTAGTGCTATTATATTATTTAAGTTATTCTCTAATATCTTTTTTGAATAACCGCCCGCACCAAATGTGCAGTCGATAAATGTGCCACCATAAAGAGGGGAAATAATACTAACTAATTCGTTTAGTAATACTGGAAAATGTTTTTCCAGATTTATGGTGGCATTCATTTATTTTTTTGAAGACCATTAATTCTTTTGTCTTCTCAAAAATGCTGGAATTTCTAAATCTTCTTCTTCCTCAGAGTTTATCTCTTGTGGTGAAGTTGATAACTCCTCGTTAGCATCTGAATTAAATAGCTCGGGAGCATCATCATCATTTAATTCAAAATTCTCAAGACCATTATTTTCAGATACTTGCTCATCTATATTGCTTTCAAATTCAGAGTTTACTGAGCTAGCTACAGGTACTTCGGTTTGCTGTAAATCTTCACCATTTATAGTGCTTGATGATTCATTTGCAAAATTAGTATCTATACTTTTAGAACTCAACTCATCATTTTTCTCTTCTTCCTCTATTTTAAGAGCGTTAGCTCCATTAGTAATTATTGAGTTGTTATTTGTAAATTGGAAAGATTGAGTTGATACAGAATTTGAAAACTCTGAATACCCTGGATTTCTATTTTGAATTCTATGTACCATGTTAATTACTGATTTAGGCTCAGGTTGTTGTCCATCTAATGCAGTAGCAACAATTGAAACTCTCATCAATCCATCCAAACTATCATCAGTTATAGCTCCTATAATTAATTCTGCTTCTGGATCGACTTCGGCTCTTACTTTATTCACAGCTTCATCTACTTCAAATAATTTTAAATCTTTTCCTCCGGTGATATTAACTAAAAGTCCTTTTGCCCCTTTTAAAGAATAATCGTCAATCAATGGATTGTTAATTGCTGACTCAGCAGCTTTGACTGCTCTGCCTTCTCCTTCAGCTTGACCTGTGCCCATCATAGCTTTGCCCATTGAACTCATAACAGTTTCAACATCAGCAAAATCTAAGTTAATAAGCCCCGGTCTAACCATTAAATCAGTTATACTTTGAACACCATGAAGCAAAACATCATTTGATAAAGCAAAAGATTCTTCAAATGTTGTTTGTTCACTTGCAATCTTGAATAAATTTTGATTTGGAACAACTATAATAGTATCAACATGTTTTCGCAGTTCTTCTAAGCCTTGTTGAGCTTTTCTCATTCTTGAAGGGCCCTCATATAAGAATGGTAGAGTTATAACCCCGACTGTTAAGATATTAAGTTCTTTTGCAGCTCTAGCAATTACATGAGCAGATCCAGTTCCAGTCCCTCCACCCATTCCGGCTGTAATGAAAACCATATTTGCACCCTGCAATATATTTACAATTTCATTTAGAGACTCGTCTGCAGCAGCTTGGCCTATATCTAGTTTTGCACCCGCTCCTAGCCCTTTAGTTAAATTTAATCCCATTTGTATTTTTGTTTGTGCCTTACTTAATCTTAAATCTTGAGCATCAGTATTGACCGCAATAAACTCAACGCCCTGGAGGCCAGCCTCAATCATTCCATTGATTGCATTTCCGCCCGCTCCTCCTACTCCTAATACTAGAATTCTAGGTTTCAATTCTTTTATATCTGGTGTTTTAAAGTTTATTGTCATATTTTTCCCCTTTTAGTTATTAAATTGCTTTTCCCATTTAAGACTTGCTCGATTAATATTAGATTTTTTTCTAGCGTTTGCCCTAAATTTTTCAAAATATGTTGGTTCCCAAATTTGAAATGTTTTGCCTTGACCAACAAATAACATGCTGCTTTTAATTCTTGCATGTTTTAGTAATTTTGTCGTTATTTGAACTCTACCCTCACTATCAAATTGTAAATTTATACTTTCTGATAATATAGATGTTGCAAAATAATCTTTCTTTTCTTCAAATGGATTTAAAGAGTCTATTGCATTAGATATTTTTTCAATGCGGTCTTGTGGCCACGCCTCAATACATAAATTGTTAAATGATGGATAACAAATTATTCCATTGTAGCCTATGTTTGATAAATATGATCTATATGATGCAGGCACTGAAACCCTTCCCTTTTTGTCCAATTTGTTTTCGTAGGTAGATAAAAACATAAACCATATTATCCTAAATTTTGGGTTTTTATGGGATATTATGGGTTTTTAATGCAAGCGTCAATAGATAAAATTATGGAACTCTAAACTAAAAATTAAATAATAATTTGGATTTATTTTAATGAAATGCCAGATAAACTATAAGCCGGGTTCTGTCATTTAAACTTATCATTTATCTAGGCTTTAAATCACTTTAAAGCTCAAGCAACTAACCCTGATGACTAGCCAAAGACTGCTTTTAGTTATTTCTAACAATGTCATCTCTACTCAGTCTTGCTCTCAGTGGGGTTTTCCATGCGCTAGTTGTTACCAACTTAACCGGTGTGCTCTTACCACACCTTTTCACCCTTGCCTTGATAAGGCGGTTTATTTTCTGTGGCACTGTCCCTAGGGTTTCCCCCGCCAGCTGTTAACTGGCACTGTGTCTTTGTAGAGCCCGGACTTTCCTCTTTAAAATTTAAAGCGATAAGTCATTTATCTGGCGATAAAAAAATATTCTTTTTTTTTTAAATTTCAACTAAATTTAATTCAATTAAATCAAGGATTTTAAAATTTCATAAGACTCTTGATCAACAATACTACTAATTAATTGTGGTCTGAATCTTCTTTGAAAGCTTTTATAAATTTTAATTTTTTCTTTATTATTGCTTGATGATTTATAACCAAATTTAAATAATAGATTATAAAAATCCTTATTATCGTTTATTTTTTTTTTTCTTAAGTTTTTGCATTTTTTTTGATTTAAATTATGCCATAAAGATATTTTTTTTTTATTGAGTAATTGCCAAGGAAATTTTTCTCCTGGATCTTTCTTTCTTAAAGGAGAAATATCAGAGTGTCCTAAAATATTTTCTTTTTTTATTTTGTATTTTTTTTTTAATTTTTTAGACAAACTTAAAATTGATAAAATCTGTTTATTATTAAAATTCATATAACCATACTCATGTCCGGGATTTGAAATTTCAATACCTATTGAATTTGAGTTGATAGATACATCTTTTTTCCAAGATGAAATTCCAGCATGCCAAGCAACGTATAAATCTGGAACAATTCTCACAATTTCTCCATTTAACTTAATAAAGTAATGACAACTCACTTTTGAGTTGAGGTTTGTTAATCTTTTTATGGCTGCGTTTTCAGATTTCATTCCTGTATAGTGATAAATCAGGTACTTTATCTTTGATCTACTTCTTTTTTTTATATTAAAATTTGGAGAGTAATTTATAGACACTTTTTCAACATTTTTCTGCATAAATTCAAACAATTTACCTTTATATTAACATCAATTATATTATAACTATTCTATGAGTAGACAACTATCCATTTTATTACTTATTATCTTCACCTTTATTAATAGTTATGCAAATGCGGGAGATGATGGCAAACTTAAATTAAATGAAAATAAAAATGGATATGTAGAAGTTGGAGATTGTTTTGAAAAAGTTAACAGAGGAATTTTTGCATTCAACCAAGTATTAGACAAAGTAATTTTTAAACCATTGGCAAAAGGGTACAGAATGTTTCCTCAGCCTATTAGATCAGGTACAAGTAATGCATTAAGTAATCTTGGTAATGTTGTAACTGTTCCTAATAATGTACTGCAAGGTCAATTTAAAGATGCTGGAATAAATTCATCCAGATTTGTTATTAATTCAACTCTCGGAATTGCAGGAATATTTGATGTAGCTTCTTATTATGGTTTAAAAAAACGTGATAAAGAAGACTATGGACAAACACTTGGTGTTTGGGGCGCCGGATCCGGTTGTTATTTTGTCTTGCCAGTTTTGGGCCCAACTACTGTGAGAGACTCAATTGGATCAGTAATTAATATTATAGGCGGAGATGCGTGGTATAATGTTACCGTAGCTAATGACACTCAATATTTTTCTGAAGCAGATTATTATGTATCTAGATTATTAAGTGGAGTTGATTTTAGAGCAAAAAATTTAGAGTCATTTGATAGTCTTGAAAATAGCTCTGTTGATCTTTATGCTTCAGTTAGAAGTTTGTATTTGCAGGATAGATACAGAAAAATTAGAAATATAGATAAAACTACCAATACACTTAGCGACGATGACTGGGAAGAACTAGATACTCAATAATTTGTCATCAGATGAAATTTCTCAAATATTTAATTATATTTTTATTTTTTACCAATTTCTCTAATGTGTCTTTTTCAAAAGACCCTAGCGCTTTAATCAATGAAATAGTTGATGAAGCTGCATCTGTATTATCTAGTGAAGATCCAGTTGAGTCAAAAATAATTAAATTAAATGCTATTGCAGAAAGAACTGTAGATATAAATGGAATAGGCATGTACACTTTAGGAAAATATAGAAAATCTGTTAATGAAGAACAAAAAGCTAAGTATCAAAAATTATTTAAAAGTTATTTTTTAAAAAGTTTCTCAAGCAGATTAGTTGATTATACAAACCCAAGAATTAACGTGGTATCACAGAAAAAAATTAATGATAAATATACGATTGTAAATAGTGTATTAGAGGCTACATCAAAAAGACCACAGGTCAAAATTGACTGGAGAATATATACAAAAAATCCAGAGAGACCTTTAATAAGAGATTTAATAGTTGAGGGATTAAGTTTAGCAAGAACTCAAAAAGAAGAGTTTAATTCTATAATTCAGAATAATGATGGTGACATAAATGCATTATTTAAAACACTTGAGGAATTTTTAATTAAATAATTAGTAAAATCCAATTTCACTTAAACAAATATCTGATTTAAAATTATCAAAACCCGCAACTAACCCAACTGATTTTATATTTTGGCCCATTATACTTTTAGGTTGATAAAAATTAGATTTCTTAAATTGTTCAAATGGTGCTCTAATTTCAATCCAATTTTTTTTTGTTACAAAAGTGTAACTGTAATACTGCCACGGAGCTAATGTTAAACCAGTTCTTAAATGAAGATTATAATTTTTTTCATTTCCATAAACTTTTACGTAAACTCCATCATAATCTTTACTATTAATTTCAGGACTTAATTTTGTTCTTATTTGAATAAATCCACCATTATTTTTAGTGGATATATCCCCAGTCATTCTGTAGCACTCTACTCCACTAACTTTATCAACTACAAATTTTCCAGTTGATACACCTCCCATTACTTGATCGGTAATAAAATTCCACTTTTGAGATTGATTTGTTATTTTAGGGTTTTTTAATTGATCTAAAATCATTTCATTAGAAAAAATATTGGTTGGGCATAATAAAAAAAAAATTAAAAATATTGTTTTTTTCAAAATAGAGCTACTTTTTTTTTGCAAGTTGTTGGAGAAGGTAAATTTCTTTTTCTGTAAGGGTATTTTTTTCGTCTTTAATTTGGTCTTCTAGACTGAATAAGGTAATTAACGAGAAAAAAGATACCAAACAAGTCAGTAAAATAAAATAAATTGAGCTCAAGTTAATAATGACAAGTATTATAAAAACACTAGTCCATCCAATAAATACTCCTCTTAAAATTGTTCGATGACTTTTCAGATCGGGTATTTTTATAAACTGTATAAATAAAAGTATTAAAAGTAGCATTATTCCTGATATGGATGCACGCAACAAAACTAATGTGTCTAGTCCTCCACCATATAATTCTCTATGAATTATATATGCAACAACTCCTTTATAAGCAAAGTAAAAAAGAATTACAGAAGAGACTAGTATTGAAACGTAATACGAAATCTTAGGTTTAATATTAATTTTAAATTTCATTTTATTTATTATAATAATACAATTTTTATTAATATTTTGAAAAACTATAATTTATTAATATTTATTTTGCTTGATTTGGTGGGCCCGCCAGGACTCGAACCTGGGACCAATACATTATGAGTGTACTGCTCTAACCAACTGAGCTACAGGCCCTTGTAAATTGAGGTTGGTTTTACTTCTTTTTTAAAATTCATTCAAGTTATCAATTATCAAAAAATTCAATATATGTTGTATTTGTATACTATATCTTTAGAAATTTGTTGTTCTAAGTTTTTAATATTTGATAAATAATTAATCTAAATTAGTTTTATTATTCTTTCATATATTTTTTTTTGATTTTTATCTATTTTTAGCAATTTATTAACTTCTTTTAAATCTTTGAATTCATTTATAGATGGCAATGGAACTTTAACTTTAATTCCTTTCAAATTCATTTTATTTTCTAATATTCTTAATTGTTCAATTGATTTTTTTTTTTTCATTATATGACGGTTTATATTTTTTGATATTATTTAAAGTTTTTCTTTTAAAACCTATAAGTCCTAAAATTTTATAAGTTTTATTTTTAAAATTTTTTTTTTTCTTTGATCTAAACAATTCATCAATTAAGTTATTATTATTTAAATTACACTTCACAAATGTTGGATTTTTTATATGGCTGATTTTATTTATTTCCGAAATTAAATTCCAAGCATGAATATTTTTTTTAGATCGATCGTTTTTAATATTTTTAATAAATAATTTTAAATACGAGGGATCAATTAAAGGTTCATCTCCTTGAATTATAACTATATGACTTGCCTTAATTTTATCTATTGCTTCAGTTACTCGCGAGGTTCCATTTTTATGTTTTCTCGAGGTCATAATTACTTTTCCATTGTAGTTATTAATCACTTTTTTTATTTTTAAATCACAGGTACAAACGACAACTTCATCAAATTGTTTAGATATTAAAGCACGTCTTCTTACATGCTCAATCATTGGAAGACCTTTAATTTTATATAATATTTTTTTTGGAAATCTAACAGAGTTTAAATGAGAGGGTATAATTCCAACAACTTTCATTGTGGAAATACACCACAGTCAATGTTTATGCATTGACCAGTAATTGAAGAAGTTTCTTTCTTAGATAAATAATAACAAATACTAGCAACATCCTCTGCAGTTGGCAATTTACCTAATGCTGAGTTTTGATTAGAAAATTCTTTAAAAAATTTATTTATATTTTTTTTTGCTGGAGAAAATTTATGATCTAGTGCTTTAACTAAACCCTCTGTTTTGATCAACACAGGACAAATTGCATTAACTCTAATATTTTTTTCTCCCAACTCTTTTGCAAGTGATTGCGTAACTCCATTAACTGCAAATTTTGAAGCACAGTAAGCTGAATTATTTGCCGAACCTCTTTTACCGGCAATACTAGATATATTGATTATTGATAAATTATTTTTACCTATAGTTGTTGCTGCTTTAGCACCCCAAAAAACACTCTTTAAATTTATGCTTAACATTTTATTTAAAAATTGATTTGTAATAAAGTTAATTGGTTTCCATTCAGAAAGGCCCACATTATTAATATATACATCTAGTCTTTTAGTTTTTTTTTTTGCTATTTTTGCTAATTTTAAATGTGATTTATAATTTTCAGCGTTTATTTTAACAAAATATAAGTTTTTTTTATTTGGACCATTATATAAAATTTTAGACCTTGCACCGACAAAAACATTACAATTTTCTTTTAAATACTTTTTTGTTATCGCTAGTCCTATACCTTTATTTCCCCCCGTTATAATTATAGTTTTTTTTATATTGTCATGCATGAAAAACCTCCATCAACAGTTACTTCTGAACCTGTTACAAAACTTGAGGCGTCTGAAGATAGCCATAAAATAGCGCCTATTAGTTCATCAGGATTTCCAAATCTATTCATCGGAGTGTGCTCATGAATTTTTTTAATTCTTTTTTTATCTAAAAAATTTTTTTTATTCCACTCAGTAGGAAAAAAACCTGGTCTGATACAATTAACTCTTATACCTTTTTTTCCCCATTCTCTTCCTAAGTTTTGTGTTAAGTTTTTTATTCCAGCTTTTGCAACAGAATAAGCAAAAGCCTTTGAAAGCGGAGGCCCTGCAGACGCAGAAGACACATTTATAATTGACCCATATTTGTTCTTTATCATTTCTTCTCCAAAAACCTGACATCCATTAAGAGTTGCAGTTAAGTGAGAATTAATAACTTTGTTCCATTCTTTATGGTTAATTTTAAGAAAATCCGTAGAAGCATTAATGCCCACACCATTTATAAGAATATCTACTTTATTGAATTTTTTATAAATTTGCTTTTTTATTTTTATTAATTTTTTTTTATCAAGTGCATTTGCTACAAAATGCGTAAATCTATTTTTATCTAAATTTTTAATTTTTTCTTTGAGAAGATTAATTTTTTTTTTTCTTAAATCTATTACAACTATCTTGCAATTGTTATCATACAATCCTTTAACCATTGAAGAGCATAAATACCCAGCGCCACCAACAACAACAGCAACTTTATTATTTAAATTAAATAATTTCTTTAACTGATACATTTTATCTTTTAAATTTTTTGATTATTTTTTTGCAATCAATTGTCCAGTTTTTTAAAGCAAATAAATCAGATCCTAAAATTATAAAGTTAAATCCTATAGAAAAATTCTTTTTTATTTCATTTAGGCTAAATTTAGATAATTGCGTACCACAACTAACTTTTTTTTTTTTACAGATATTTAAAATGTATCTTGTGACATCTAATACTTTTTTATTGTTTAAATCACCAGGAACACCTAAAGATCCAGATAAATCATAAGGTCCTATCATTACTCCGTCGATATTCTCATTTTCTAACAGGTCATTTAAATTATTAACTCCATCCGTAGTTTCAATTTGAATTATAGATGTAGAAGTATCATTCCAGTGTTTAAAATAATTTTTTTCATTAAGACCATAACTTTGAGCTCTGCTTATGCCAAATGATCTATGTCCCTTATTTGGATATTTCATATTATTTATAAGTTTTGAAACATCTTCCTTGAAACTAATTCTAGGAGCTATTATTCCATCGGCCCCAGCGTCAAGTAAAGGTTTTAAAATATCTTCATTAATAGAAACTGGTCTTGGAAAACATGGCTTACCTTTGGAATTACAAGAAGTAATTATATTTTTTGCCAAATTACTTGAAATGGTAGTATGTTCCATATCAATTGCAATAAAATCAAAATTTATATTTGAAAATAGTTCTGCAATAGAGGGATCCTCAAATGAAATCCACCCACCAAAAATTTTTTTTCTTTTTTTAAATTTTTCTTTAATGTTTTTTCTTATTTTTTGGTTTAGCTCCATTTATTTAATAAGCTTTCTCATTGCTGGATGTAAGTGGACTAAACCGACGAGTTTTTTATTTTTTACTATCGGCAGATCCCAAATTTCATTTTTGTTCATCATTTTTAATGTTTCTTTAATATTTTTGTTAGGACTTGAGCTTTTAGGTTTTTTTACAGCATGCTTTATACTGTCATCAACAAAAAATGCAGAAAATGGTTTTTGATCCTTTAAAAGTTTTCGTCTTATATCGCCATCAGTGATTATTCCCATTAAATTATTTTTTTTATTTACCAAACAAGCAACTCCTAAATTAAATTTATTCATCTCTTCAAGAGTCTCTTTTAATATCATATTATAAGGAACTACTGGGAAATCTCCAAGTTTTAGCATGATGTCTTTATTTTTAGTCATTCAAATGAACTCTATCTTCTCCAAATTTTTTGAATAAATTTAATCTTGTTTTATGAATAATTATTGCTTGTTCTAAAATTAATTTCAGATATTTTAAGTCTAAAACTGTATTTGGATCTGACAATGCTTTTTTTGGATTATTGTGTACTTCCATAAATAAAGCTTGAATACCACTCCCGACAGCTGCTCTAACTAAAGTGGGTATAAATTCTCTCTGTCCACCAGAAATATTTCCCATTGAAGTTGGAAGTTGAACTGAATGTGTTGCATCATAACAAACAGGGTAACCAGTTTCACCCATAATTGGAAAACATCTCATGTCATTTACTAACATATTGTACCCCATAAAAGTTCCTCTATCTGTTAAAATAATTTTCTTACAACCAAACTCCTCTAATTTTTTTACTGAATTTTTCATATTCCATGGACTCATGAATTGACCTTTTTTTATCAAAACAGGTCTTCCTGTGGCAGCAGCAGCCTTTAAAATACTTGTTTGTCTGCAAAGATAAGCAGGTACTTGAACTAAATCGCAGACACTTCCGGTCTCTTTTGCCCAAGCTGGATCTGAAAAATCAGAAACGACTGGTACTCCAAAATTTTGTCTTATTTCTGATAATATTTTTAATCCCTTACTCATTCCTAAGCCATTGAAACTTTTTTGAGATGATCTGCTGTCTTTATTATAACAAGATTTATAAATCCAAGGTATTTTTAATTTATTGCAAATTTTCTGAATCTTTTCTGCCATTTTGAATGCATGATCTCTTGACTCTATTGCACAGGGTCCGCCTATAAATACTAGAGGTCCTGTTTTTGATATTTTAACCTTTTTTACAGAGCCATATCCGACAGTAACCGAATAGTTTTTTTTCATAAAAGATATTTTAAATTTAAACTATCTCAACAATTTATCAAATTAATAAAACTTTAAATATATAATAATTTTTTTTGATGGTGGGCCGTGTTGGTTACGCTCCAACTACCCCTGCAATGTCAATGCAGTACTCTACTATTGAGCTAACGGCCCTAACTTTCCAAGAAACTTTTTAATTGTTTTGACCTACTTGGATGTTTTAATTTTCTTAGAGCTTTTGCTTCTATCTGTCTTATTCTTTCCCTAGTCACAGAGAACTGAAGGCCCACTTCTTCCAAAGTATGGTCAGTGTTCATTCCTACTCCAAATCTCATTCTTAAAACTCTTTCTTCTCTAGGCGTTAAAGTAGATAATATTTTAGTTGTAGCCTCGCTTAAATTTGACTTAATCGCTTGTTCTAAAGGAGCTAGAGCTTTAGTATCTTCAATAAAATCTCCTAGACTACTATCTTCTTCATCACCAACAGGTTTTTCAAGTGATACAGGTTCTTTTGAGATTTTTAAAACTTTTCTCACTTTTTCTAATGGCATTCTAAGTTTTTTTGCCAACTCTTCTGGTGTTGCCTCTCTTCCAAATTCGCTCAAAATCAATCTTTGAGTTCTTACAATTTTATTTATTGTTTCAATCATATGAACAGGTATTCTAATTGTTCTAGCTTGATCAGCTATAGATCTAGTAATAGCTTGTCTTATCCACCAAGTGGCATATGTTGAAAATTTATATCCTCTTCTATATTCAAACTTATCTA
>CACGUE010000001.1 GCA_902576115.1 uncultured Pelagibacteraceae bacterium | reverse complement strand
ACGGTAACTCTTGCCATGGCGATTAAATATACTCCAAGATCAACAAAATCAAGTATTTTTACACTAAAACTGGATTTAATTTTTTTCTAACTGAAAAAAGAAGAATAAAAGAAATAAGTATATAAAGTGCAGATATTATAGCAATTTTCTCAATTGAAAATCCAATATCAATTAAAATTCCAAAAAGAGCTGTTCCAAAAGCTGTTGAAAAAACCATAAGAGCAGTTGTCAAAGCTTTAATAGATCCAATATGCTTTACACCATAAACTTCAGCCCAAGTAGAAGATCCCAAAACGTTCGCCAAACCATTTGATATTCCAATTAAACCTAGAAATATAAATGCAGTAAATTGTGCATCAAAATAAATAATTACAAAAGTCGATAGAAATAAAGGAATATTCATAAAAATTAAAAGTTTTCGACTTGTGAATTTATCAATTAAAAAACCAGATATTAAAAGTGTAATTACTGAAAATACTGAATAAGACATAAAAGACTGTGCAATTACAAATGGTCCCCAGTATTTTGACTCAGTAATAAATGATTGGTAAACAAATACACCGGTTGCAATCCAAGGCATGGCCAGCATATTCATGCTTACTATATAAAATTTATAATCTTTTATTACTTCAATTCTTTTCCATTGCTTAATATTTTCTTCTTTAAAATCTTTACCTTCAGTGCTTTCTCTTGTATCAAGTTTAACAGTTCGAACTAAGTAGAATGATGCAATAGGTAAAAATATTAAAATTAATATTGCAATTACAGTCCAAATATTTTGCCAAGTCGTTAATGACAACAAAAATACCATTAAAACAGGTAAAATAAATTCAGCGCTTGATAAACCAAACCAACAAATACTTAATGCCCTTCCCCGTGATTTTGTAAAATATCTTGAAACAGTTGTTGTTGCAGTATGAGACATCATTCCCTGTCCTGAAAATCTCATTAAGAAAATTGCAATGAATAAAAAAACTATTGATGAAATTTTTGAAAAGAAAAAACAAGAAAAAGATAAAAGTAATGTTACATAGATTGCAAATCGGAAAATATTAATATCATCAATTTTCTTTCCAACCCATATAAGTAGTAAACTACTGCACAATGTTGCAGATGCATATATTGAGCCAAATTGTCCATGAGTTATTGAGAGTGTCTCTCTTATACTTGTATTGAATATTCCAAGAAAAAAACTCTGTCCAAAGCTTGAAAAAAATGTAAATATAAATCCAAATACAATTACTTTTAAACTTAAATTTTTAAACATAAAAAAATATGACTTCTAAAGTTGCTTTCATAGGTCTTGGTGTAATGGGTTATCCAATGGCAGGATATATATCAAAAGCAGGACATAATGTAACTGTTTTTAACAGAACAAAATCTAAAGCAGAAAAGTGGATCGGTGAATACAAGGGTAATATGGCTGATACACCATCTGAAGCTGCTAAAGATGCTGATTTTATTTTTACGTGTGTTGGAAATGATGATGACCTAAGACAAGTCTCTTTAGGTGATAATGGATTATTTCATAATGCTAAAGAAGGATGTGTGTATATAGATAATTCAACAGTGTCTGCTGAAATTTCTAGAGAACTTTATAAAGCTGCAAAAGATAAAGGATTTGGTTTTTTAGATGCTCCTATATCTGGAGGTCAATCGGGTGCTGAAGGTGGAATTTTAACTGTCATGGTTGGTGGCGATGAAAATGATTTTAAAAAAGCAGAGGCAATAATTGATTGTTATAGTAAAAAAGTAACTTTAATCGGACCATCAGGAAGTGGACAATTAACTAAGATGGTTAATCAAATGTGTATTGGTGGTTTAGTACAAGGTTTATCTGAAGCAGTAAATTTTGGGATTAATGCAGGATTAGATATGGATAAAGTTATGGAAACTATTTCAAAAGGTGCAGCTCAATCTTGGCAAATGGAAAATAGATATAAAACTATGGTGGCTGATAAATTTGATTATGGTTTTGCTGTAGATTGGATGAGAAAAGATTTAAAAATTTGTATTGAAGAAGCAAAAAGAAATGGTTCGCCTGTACCAGTAACTGAAATTGTTGATGGTTATTATGCTGAGGTTCAAAAAATGGGTGGAAATCGTTGGGATAGCTCTAGTTTAATTGCTAGATTAAAAAAGAAAAAGTAATTGTGTCTACTACTGTTCCCTACTACGAGGATTTTTCCGAAATAAAAAAGAAAATTTGGTTAATGCTAACTGATGCGGTTACTAATAGATCATCTCCTTTTAGGATACCTGTTTTTTCATGCGGGAGTGAAGACAATATTGAAAGTAGAATTGTTGTTCTTAGAAAATCAGATGAACAAAATAATTTAGTTCAATTCCACAGTGATATTAGATCTGATAAAATTAAAATCTTAGAAAAAAATCCTAATTCCTCGATGTTATTTTACGATAAAGATGAAAAAATTCAGGTTAGATTGAAAGTTGAAGCAATTATCAATCACAATAATGATATATCGAAACAATCTTGGGAAAAAACTCAACATATAAGTCGTAAATGTTACTTAGTAGATAATGGACCAGGTACAGAGTCTGATATTCCAACATCTGGTTTAAAACCTGAGTTAGATAATTTTGATTACACAAAAGAACAAAGCGAAGAAGGATATAAAAACTTTACTGTTATACAGTGTAAAATTAAATCTATTGAGTGGTTATATTTAGCTGCAAAAGGTCATAGAAGAGCTAGATTTGACATTGATAATAGTAAAGATACTTGGTTGGTGCCTTAATGAAAAAATATGAAGCTATGGTTTTGTCATGTATGGATCCAAGGTTTCAGCCAAAAGTTTTTAATTATTTAAAAAAAAAGAAATTAACTGGAAAATATAGCTCATTTACTATAGCTGGAGCAGCCATTGGTGTAACTTCTAAAAAATTTAAAAAATGGCAATCAACATTTTTGGATAATTTATCAACTTCAATAAAGTTGCATAATATAAGTAAATTAATAGTAATTAATCACGAAGATTGTGGTGCAGCTAAAATAGTAAATGGAAAGAAAATATTTAATTCAACTATTGAAAAGAAAATTCACAAGGATTCTTTTAAAAAAATTAAGTTAACTTTAAGTAAAAAATTCCCTAAATTAAAATTATCTTTTAAAATATTAACATTAAGAGATTAGATTATTTAATGACCTTTTGGATCTCTATTATACTCTCTATTAGCTTGTTCGTTATTAAATAATTTCATAACCCCAGTGCCGTTTCTGTCCCAATAAGTAAACTTACATCCAGATCCACCACTCCTGTAGTTCCACTTACCTTTTTTAAGATCGCTCAATTGTTTTTCTCTAAGTTTAACAAGTTTTTTATGATTATATTTTCCCCATTCATTTAGACATATTAGCTTAAAAGGATCGTAAGGATCTTTTGATGTTGGAGTTAAATAAACAGTATCCTCTCCTTTTGGACAACCTTCAACATCATGAACATAAGCTTTTCCAAAAAACATATGTTTTGCATCAGTATCTTGGCCGCTTGAAAAATGAGCTTTTTTATTCATACCTGGGACACAAGCAAAACCTCCTCCCATCGCATGATGCACTTCATGAAGAGCTGTTTTAATCATATTATTTATATTTTTATTATGTTTATTTTTAAGAAACATTGATGCCATTCCAACACCACCTTCTCCACCATCAACACTCGTTACATCAGCAAAGGTAAAATAAACTTTTTTTGGATTATTAAATCCATTTAACCAGAGGTAAGCACGATAATTGTTATTTATATGTTTATGAAGTTCTTTTCTTTTTTTATCTAACCTTATAAAGGTAACATCTAATTTTCCATCTTTTCGATAATCGTATTTATATTTTTTTACACCTGAAGATCCTTTTGTTTTTTTACTAAACTTTTCAACAAGAGCGTTCATTTTGTTAGCGTATTCTTCAATTTTACCATTTATATCTAGCTCACGATCTTTATCACTGGCTGTCAGCATGTATATGAAATGAATTTGATAATCATCAGTTACATCTGGTTGATCCTCAAAAAATCTTCCCGGTTTTTCATCTGATGCAAATAATGATGAACTAAATAAAGTAATTAATAATGCTAATAATATTTTTTTCATAACCCTCTTATTATTATATTGGTCCCTTCAGAATTATCGAGTCTAATCTGTTTGATAGGTTTATATTCCTCCGAATTATACCATTCTAGCGCTCTCTCATAACTTGGAAATTTTAGAACTATTATTCTTGGAAATTTAGTTTCACCATCAAATATTTGATACTCACCATTTCTAACCAAAAACTCTCCATCAAATTTTTTTACAATTGGATTAACTTTTTCAATGTACTCTTTGTAATTTTCTGGATTAGTTACTCTTAATTGTGCAATTACATACCCTGCTGGCATATTAAAAAACAGTTTTTACGTATCTTTTCCAATTATCTTGGTAATGTTTTGCATTCTCTGTAATTTTACCTATCTCTTCGTCTGTAAGTTTTCTAACTACTCTTCCTGGAGCTCCAACCACTAATGAGTTGTCTTGAATTTCTTTGTTTTCAGTTATTAATGCTTTTGCACCAATGATGCAGTTTTTACCTATTTTTGCATTATTTAAAATTACAGCTCCAATACCTATTAAACTATTGTCTCCAATTGTACATCCATGAAGCATAACGATATGACCGATAGTTACGTCTTTACCAATTCTTAAAGGGCAACCTGGGTCAGTATGTAGAACGCTCCCATCTTGAACATTTGAACCTTCTCCAACATGAATGTTTTCATTATCTCCTCTAATTACAGCATTAAACCAAACACTGGAGTTTTTTTCTAATGTGACATCTCCAATAATAGTTGCATTTGGGGCTACCCAATTTTCGCCAGAGTTTTTTGGTTTTTTATCTTCCAAATCGTAAAACATAATTTATATATTATTACATTATGCCTATTAAAACACCAGTATGTGATTTTGGAAAAAAAGCAGAAAACTTTGAATTAAAATCTACAGAGAACAAATTAATATCTTTAAATGATATCAAAGGCGAAAATGGAACTTTGGTAATGTTTATTTGTAATCATTGTCCATATGTAAAAGCAATTATTAGAGATGTGGTGGAGGACTGTACTAAGCTTAATGATTTAGGAATAAATTCAGTTGCAATATGCTCTAATGATCCAATTAATTATCCAGAGGACTCATTTGAAAATATGATTGAATTTGCAATTAAACATAAATTTAATTTTCCTTATCTAATTGATGAAACCCAAGACATTGCAAGAAAATATGATGCTGTGTGTACTCCAGATTTTTTTGGTTATGATAAAGATTTTGGTCTTCAATATAGAGGAAGAATTAAAGAATTAAGAGAATTAAAACCTGTGAGATCTGGAGATAGTGATTTATTTATTGCTATGAAACAAGTTTCAGAAACAGGTAAAGGTCCTGAAGAACAATTCCCAAGTATGGGTTGCGGTATTAAGTGGTCATCTAATTAATGTATTTAATAATAACTAGAACTTTTCCACCCGACGTTGGTGGTATGCAAAATCTAATGTGGGGATTAGCAAGATCTTTGTCAAAGTTAGATATGGTTAAAGTTTTTGCAGATTACCACGAAGATCATAAAAAATTTGATGAGAAAGTTTCATTTACAATTGAAAGAGTTAGTGGAGTTAAATTATTAAGAAAATACAGAAAATCTCTACTAATAAATGAATATTTAAATGAAAATAAAAATGTAAATTGCATTATTGCAGATCACTGGAAAAGTTTAGAGCTTATAAAATCCTCAAAAAAGAAAATATGTTTAATTCATTCTAAAGAAATTAATCACCCTAAAGGATCTAGACTAAACAAAAAAGTTTTAGAAGTTTTAAATAATGTTGATCATGTGGTAGCAAACTCAAATTTTACGAAAAATTTAGCAGTTAATCTAGGAGTTGATGAAAAAAAACTAATAGTCATAAATCCAGGTGTAGATCCTGTTGAAGAAATTCCAAAAGATGACCTTAAACAAGCAGAAGAAATGCTAAAAGGAAAAAAACAAAGGTTAATTACTGTTTCTAGATTTGACAAAAGAAAAAATCACGAAAAAGTTATAATGGCTATTAGGAATTTAAAAGAGAAATATCCTGATATTACTTACACTTGTATAGGATACGGAGATGAAGAAGAAAATTTGAAAAAATTAGTAATAGAGCTAAAGCTAGATAAGTATGTAGTTTTTTTAAGTGATATTTCTAATGAATTAAAAAATGCATTAATTGCAAAATCAAATATTTTTATAATGCCATCAATAATTCACAAAACTTCAGTTGAGGGCTTTGGGATTTCTTTTATTGAGGCTGCACAATATGGGATTCCATCTATAGGTGGTAAAGATGGTGGTGCTTCTGATGCAATTGTTCATAATAAAACGGGATTAATTTGCGATGGCAATAATCTAGACGAAATTTATTCAAGTATAGATAATTTATTTGTAGGTAATAAATATATTGAGTTTGGAAAAGAGTGCAAAACTCATTCAGAAAATTTTCTTTGGGATAAGATAATTGAAAACTATAAACGAATCTTATAAAATTATGATATGATTGAAAAATTTAATGGAATAATTTATTTAATTATTTTTATTGTTCATTTTTTGGTTTATGCAGTTTATGCTTTTAGAACCGTTGTTGGGACTAAAGCATTTATGGATCAATATAAAATAGATCATAGTGCTGCGGTAATGGTAAGATTTTTTGGAGCAGCATTTATAGGCTCTATATTAATGGCCATATACATAATGTTTGTTAGAGATGGTGGGGTAAATGGAACTTGGGGTTTCTTTAATTTAATATTTGTTCAAAACCTAATGTATTTTGTAGTTGGTGTTTATACAATATACATTAATAAATTAGGTCATAATGAGAAAACAAATAGCGAAGGTGTAGTAGCTTCTGCGGCTCTAACAATTTTAAGTGCTGTTCTAATTTATGGTCTTTCAGACAAAATTTATATTAGTTAAGTTTTTTTTCTAAATGTTGAAAATATCTGCCAAAAGACAATCACAACAGTTATAATTAAGATAATCAATGTTATAGGTCTGTCCCACAGGAAATTAGGCGAACCATCGCTTATTAAAAGTGATCTTCTCAATGTTTCCTCCATTAATCCTCCGAGTACAAAAGCCAATATTAAAGGTGGCATGGGGAAATCATAGAGCCTTAAAAAAGTTGCCACAACTGCAATACCTATCATTAAAAAAATATCAAAATTATTAAAAGACATTAAATAAATTCCAGTAACAGAGAAAAATAAAATTAGAGGAATTAAATAATTTCTTGGTACTGCTAAAATTCTAGCAATATAGGGAATTAATGGTAAATTTAAAATTAATAGCACTACCATACCAATATACATTGACATGATAACCGACCAAAAAATTTCAGGGTTGGTTTGATAAAGTCTTGGTCCTGGCTGAATGCCAAATCCTAAAAGGGCTCCAAGCATAACGGCAGTTGTACCGCTTCCTGGAATTCCTAATGTTAGTAATGGAACAAATGATCCAGAGCAAGCAGCATTATTTGCTGTCTCTGGTGCTGATAAACCATGAACGCTACCTTTTCCAAATTTTTGTTTTTCTTCTTCGTTTACATAATTTCTTTCCATTCCATATGCTAAGAAAGATGCAATCGTTGCTCCCGCTCCAGGTAAAACACCAATTAAGAAACCAAGTATTGAGGATCTAGGTATTGTTTTGGCCATTTTTATAGTTTCCTCTTTATTTACTTTAATTGAGCCTAATTCTGTTAATGAAATTTGTTTTGCAGCTCTGTTTGGATCTTTACCTCTAAAAATAATCGTTAGAGCTTCACTCATTGCAAATGTAGCCATGACAATTAATACAAAGCTTATCCCATCAGTTAAATTCATATTGTTAAAGGTAAATCTTGTTATATCTGACAATGAATCCTGACCAACTGTTGCTAACATTAACCCTAAAACAACCATCATCATTGCTTTTAAAAACTGTCCTTTAGATGAAAATGCAGAAATTGCAGTTAAACCTAAGATCATTAATGCAAAATAATCAGGTGATCTAAATGATAAACTTACTTTTGATAAACTAGGTGCTGCAACTAATAAAAATATTGCAGAAATTGTTCCACCTGCGAATGAACTATAAGCGGCGATTGCTAAAGCTTTACCAGCTTTACCTTGTTGTGCCATTGGATAACCATCAAAAGCAGTAGCAACAGTTCCTGGTATTCCAGGAGCATTTAACAAAATTGAAGATGTAGATCCTCCAAATACTGCACCATAGTAAACTCCTGCCATTAAAATTAAACCTGTTGATGGATCAAAGCCGTAGGTAATTGGTATCATTAATGCAATTGCAGTCATTGGTCCAAGTCCAGGCAACATTCCAATTATTGTTCCTGCAAAACATCCAACCATCACCATTAAAATATTTGTTAGAGATAAAGCAGTTGATAATCCGATAAGTATTCCTTCGATCATCCCATAACTCCAATGTATTTTAAAAACGGATCACGAAGATAAATGTTTAATAATCCGTGTAACAAATACATAAATGCAGCAACAAATGGGAAAGATAAAATAAACATCAGTCCCCATCTTCTTTCACCTAAGAAATAGTAAGATGCAAAAAGAAATAAAGAAGTTGATATAAAATATCCAATTTTTAATATTACAGCAGCATATATTAGTGAGATAATTATAAGATAAATTATACTTTTGTAATCTAAGTGTTTATGATTTACCTCTGTAGTAACTTTTTCAGGTAAAATTATTTTTAAACTCGATAGAATTATTCCTGCCCAACCTAAATATATTGGGAAAGTCCTAGCATTGAATGGTGCGTTTTCATCAAATGCAAATACTTGAATGTTGTATGCAGTGTATAGATAAAATACTGATAAAACTAAAAAAAGCAGTGAGATAAATTTTGTAGGACTTATTCTCACTGCTTTACATTCTTTAATAATCTATAAAGATTATATTACTCCAAGTTTTTTCATCAGAGCTGTCATTTCAACTGTTTGTTTTTCTAAGAACGCATCAAATTTAGAACCTGGGTTATAAATATTTACCCATGCATTTCTTTTTCTAACAGCTTCCCACTCTGGTGTCTTTTGAACATCACCAAGCATTTTAGAGATTTTGTTATAGTCACTCATACTCATGCTTTTTGGTGCAAAGAAACCTCTCCAGTTAACAAACTGAACATCATATCCTTGCTCTTTTAATGTTGGAGCTTCTGGTGCATCACCTACTCTTTCAGGAGCTGTGATACCAATTATTCTCACTTGATCTCTAGCACCCATTACTTCACCTAAACCCGTTGAAAGTATTTGAGTTTCTCCAGATAAAAGTCCAGCAAGCGCTTTTCCACCAGCATCATATGGAACATAAATCACATCGTTTGGATTTGCTCCAGCTGCTTGGAAAGCTAACGCACCAATTAAGTGGTCCATGCTTCCTCTTACAGATCCTCCAGCCATTTTAATTGACTTTGGATCTTTTTGATATTGATCAACTGCATCTTTGAAATTTTTGATAGGTGAATTTTTTGCAACAACTATTGCACCATAATCTCCAATTACACCTGCAATTGGTTTAACATCTTTATAAGATAAAGTGCCAGTACCTTTTACATAACCCTTGTGTCTTGTAATAGATCTTAACACCAATGGTGTTGACTGAACTAAAACTGTATCTTTCGGAGCGTTATTGATTAGGTAAGCCAAAGCCTTACCACCTCCACCACCTGACATGTTTTCAAATGATGCACTTTTCAAAAAACCAGCTTTTGTTAATGCTTCTCCAGTACCTCTAGCAGTTCCATCCCAACCACCACCAGCACCACCGCCAATTAAAAAATGTAATTTTTCAACTGCAAATGAACTTGTTGATGAAAATAGAAGGAAAGCAGAGAATAAAACTGAAATAAAAGTTTTAATTAGTTTCATTATTTCCTCTCTTATTATATTTATGAAAACATCATTAAACATAAGTTATAAATTTTAGTCAATGCTCAAATATAATTTTTCCAAAAATATAAAGGAATATATTTTAGCTTTAGTAGGTAGTTATAAAGCTCTATTTATAGGACTTGTTGGTGGATACTTAGGTACTTTAATTAATCTACCTTTGCCCTGGTTATTAGGATCTCTAGGTTTAAATTTATGTTTCGCATTTACAAATTTTAAAATAGTTTTTCCAACTAAATTATTAAATCCTATATTTTTAATTGTTGGTATAATTCTTGGTGGAACTTTAAATGTAACATTATTGTATAAAATTCATTTATGGGTTTTTTCGTCATTAGCGATGTTAATCTGCACAATAGTCAGCACTATTTTTGCTGGTTATTATTTTTTTAAAGTTTGTAAATTTAGTAAATTCATTTCAGTTTTAGCAGCTCTTCCGGGCGCATTTGTTCCAATATCTGCAGCATTATTAGAATTTGGTAAATCAAAACACGATAAGGGTGTTTTGATTCCTCAAGCTACAAGAGTGATATTTATTGTAAGTTTTGTGCCTATTTTTTTTATTAATAATTTAGGCTTCTCGGAAATGACAGGTTATAACTATGAAAATATCTATAACGAAAGATATTTTTTAGAAATATTATTTCTGTTAATAATTTGTTTCATTTTTGCAAACATCTTAAAAAATTATAAAATTCCATCACCTACTTTGGTTGGTGCAATGGCTTTATCTGGAGCTTTTTATACTTTTGAAATAATTAATGCCAGATTTCCAGATGCATTTATAAATATTGCATTTATATTTCTAGGCACTGCTTTAGGTACCAGATTAAACGGATTAAAAATTAAAGAGTTATTATTTTTTATATTTCATGGAATAATAGTTAGTTCAATTTTGGTAATTGTTGCAATGATAACTGCTTATTTGCTCACTTATATAGGGTTTGAATTTATTCCAACTTTTTTAAGTTTTGCACCTGGAGGAATTCATGAAATGGTTGTTATTAGTGTTGCTTATAACATAGATCCAATATTTGTGAGCTACCATCATTTTTTAAGAATTTTTATAATAGTTTTATTTTTGCCTTTTTTATTGTCAAAATTTAGAAAAACTAATTAATAGCTTCTTGCATTCTTTGAAATACTTTATCCGCTGAAAGTTTAGACAAATCTGAAACTTGGATTGCTTTAAAATGTTCTCTTTCAATACTAACTTTTTTTGCAGTAGTATGCGATCCAAATAAAACTAATCCTTTTACATTTAAATGAGCCGCCATATGTGCTGGCCCAGTATCATTAGATATAACAAAATAACTTTCTTTTATTAATGATGAAAGTTGAGAAATGTTGAGCGCTTTATCATTATCTAAAATAATATTAGCATCAATATCATTAGCTAATTTGATTTCATTAGGGCCGGGAGCAATTAAAATTTGGATTTCATCTCCAAAAGCAGATTTAATTTTTTTTATCAATTCATTGTAATATGGCCATCTTTTTATAGTTAAATGAGATGATGAAAAGGGGAATAAAATTAAATATTTGTTTAAATTATATTTTTTTTTGATTTCTGAAATATCCTCACAGCTCCAAGTAAAGTCTGGTTTAGTTACGTGATTAGTTTTAATTCCAGAAACATTTAATTGGTGTTCAAAGCGGTTTAGTACAGTGTCTTTATCAAAATCAATCTTACTAGTTCCTTCAGGAAGTGTTGTTTCTGTTGATGACCAAATATCTGATGTTGCTTTTGGAAATAGAACATTTTTATAAAAACTAGTTCTTTTAGAATTTTGAAGGTCGTAAACTTTAATAAATTTATATTTTTTTATCTTTCTCATTAATAAATATAAATAAATTAAGTTAAACCTAGAGAGTCTTTTATCTAAAATGACATCAGTTATATATGGATTTTTTTTTAATAAATCATAATAAGGTTTGGTTGATAGTATATAAAGATCATCATTTGGATGATTATCAGATATATCTTGAATTGCACCACTTGCTTGCGCTATATCACCTAAAGATCCATGTTTTATAATAAGTATATTAGACATATTTTTAACAACTTAACATAATATCAATTTATATGAATAAAATTTTAGTAGAAGTATCAGTTGGAGAATTACTGGATAAAATTTCAATTTTAGAAATTAAATCTGAAAAAATTAAAGATCCTGAGAAACTAAACTTTATAAATGATGAATATAAAATTTTAAAAGATCAATTAAATACAAATATTAAAAATTACAGTGAAATTGAAAGTTTATATAATTCACTAAAAGAAATTAATTCAAAGCTTTGGGTAATAGAAGATGATAAAAGATTATGTGAAAAAAATTCTGATTTTGGTGAAAAATTTATTAAATTATCAAGAGATGTTCACTTCCTAAATGATGAAAGGGCAAAATTGAAATTAGAAATAAATAATAAAAGTGGTTCTAAAATTAAAGAAATTAAAGAATACACAAAATATTAACTTTATTCCCAGTCGAACCTTTGAAAAGAGTCAAATATCTTGAAAATACCTTGTGACCATTGATTACAAACTTTAGAAAACTCAGGGTCATTCATATTTAAACATTTAAGAGATGCTATTTTGATTTCATCTTTTTTTATCACAGCAAAATCTATTGGTGGACCAACAGTTAAATCGCTTTTTAATGTAGAGTCCATTGATATCAGTGCACATCTCGATGCATCTCCAATTGAAACTTTTGGTGTGATTACTCTATCTAAAATGGGTTTTCCATATTTTACTTCACCTATAACTAAATATGGTTTGCTATCTGCTGGACGAATATAATTACCTTGGGGGTAAACTAAATATAATTCCGGTGGTTGGTCTTTTATTTGACCACCTACAATAAAAGTTGAACCTAGTAAAACGCTATCAGTGTTAATTCCTTGAGGGGATGAATGTTCAATATTGAGAGATCCTATGTAGGATGCAATTTGATCAAAATCACTACAGGTATTTAAATTCATAATACCTGTTTCACTTTTTAAATCTTTTTTTATTGAATTATAAACTGCTTGAGAAGTTCCAAGATTTCCCGAAGTAACAATTACTATTGTTCTATCTCCAACATCGTGCGTTAACATTTTAGAATATATATTTACATTATCTAATCCAGCATTTGTTCTGGAGTCTGATGCAAAAACTAGTCCTGTCTCTGTTTTAATGCCAATACAATAAGTCATAATAAGTTAAATATTTAAATTATATGTGGTTACAATAAAACCCATTTATTTCATATCAGATATCGAATTTAATCATTTGCTTATTTAACTCTTATGTAAAAAAATTAAGTTAATATGACTGATTTTTGGAAAAATTATGACTCAAAGTCAACTTTTGATGGATATATCAGCAAAGAGAAGAAGTTGAGAAGTCATGCTAAGATTATTGCAGGTATACTTGAAAAATATGGAAAAAAAAAATTACAAGAGATTGAGAAAAATTGTCAAAGTACAATAAGCGCTAGAGGAATAAATTTTAGAGTTTATGCTGCAAACAATAGAGCTGAAGAAAAAAAATGGCCTTTAGACATCATTCCTAGAATTATACCAAAAAGTCAATGGTTAAAGGTTGCAAAAGGACTTGCACAAAGAGTTAAGGCACTAAATTTATTTATCGATGACGTCTACAATTCAAAAAAAATATTTAAAGATAAAGTAATACCTAAAGAATTAATTTTTAATTCTCCTTTGTATTTAAAAGAATGTGAAGGTTTCTCGCCAAAACACAAGGCATGGTCTAATATATCTGGAATTGATCTTATTAAAAACATTGATGGGGATTTTTTAGTTCTTGAAGATAACTTAAGAGTTCCGTCTGGAGTATCATATATGCTGGAAAATAGAATGGTTATGAGAGATATTTTTCCAGAATTATTTACAAGATATAAGGTTTCCTCAGTTCATCAATATGCAAATAAATTATATAATTGTATGACAGAGTGTATTCCAAAGAAGACTAATAACCCACACATGGTTTTATTAACACCTGGGATTTATAATTCTGCTTATTTTGAACACTCTTTTCTAGCTGAACAAATGGGAATAGCATTGGTGGAGGGTAAAGATTTATTTGTTGAAAACGATCATGTTTACATGAAAACTGTTAAAGGCCCTTTAAAGGTAGATTGTATATACAGAAGAATAGATGACAACTTTATGGATCCAAAAGTTTTTTTTAAAGGATCCTTATTAGGTGTGCCTGGTGTTTTCAAATGTTGGAGAAGAGGAAATGTTGGAATAATAAATGCTTTAGGAACTGGAGTTGCAGATGATAAAGCAGTTTATTCTTATGTTAATAAAATGATCATTTACTATTTAGGAGAACAACCAATTATTGATCAAGTTGAAACTCTTCTTTGTGGAGATAAAAAAAATAGAGAACACGTTATAGATAATATCTCTAAATATGTAGTTAAACCTTCAAATGCATCAGGTGGCTATGGAATTATGATTGGTCCTAAAGCTTCTAAAGCAGAAAAAGAAGAAATGATAAAAAATATAAAAAAAAATCCCAGAAATTACATTGCACAACCATTGGAAATTCTTTCTACTGTTCCTACAATTACACCTGATAACATCGAACCAAGACATTTAGATTTAAGACCTTTTATTTTAACAGGTAAATCAACTTATGTTACAACTGGTGGATTAACTAGAGTTGCTCTAAAAAAAGGTAGTACTATAGTTAACAGTTCTCAAGGTGGTGGATCTAAAGATACTTTGATTGTGGATAGTAGGAATTAAATTAAACTTGGAATTATTTTTCTTAAATCCATGGAAAGCTTTGGATTAATTTTTGAATATATCACTCCCTTCCCTAATTTTTTTAATGCTAATATTTTTCCATCTGGTGAAATAATAGCTGTATGACCAAATGTTTCTCTTTTAGGGGTATTTCTACCAGTTTGAGCTGGTGCGAATATATAACAAAAATTTTCAATCGCTCTTGCTCTTAAAAGTGTTAACCAATGTTTTTGTCCAGTAAACTTTGTGAAAGCTGAAGGAACAGCGATAAAACTCAAATTTTTTTTTGATAAATTTCTGTAAAGTTCTGGGAATCTTAGATCAAAACAGATTGTAAAACCTATTTTACCCCAAGGTAAATTAGCCGTGACTAATTTGTTTCCTGCTTTAAAAGTTTTGCTTTCTTTATGTTGCTCTTTATTCGGAATTTTAACATCAAACATGTTAATTTTGTCATAATATTTAACAATTTTTCCATTCGGTCCAACAAGTATAGATCTATTTCTAAGTTTATTTTTAACCTTAACGCAAATTGAACCAAGTAAAATCCATTTCTTATATTTTTTTGATACTTCTTTAACTTTTTTCAAAATTGGATCTTTATTCATTTCAAATGAATATTTAAATAATATTTCTCTACTACTAGACATCAAAGAAGAGGTTTCGGGTGTAATAATTAAATCACATTTATTTTTTATAGCTTGATTTACGTATTTAACAATATCTTTAAAATTATTTTCATAATTTTCTCCACTAGATAATTGTATGCATGCTATTTTCATGTTTGAAACCCATATTTTTTTTCTAAATATTTAATAACATTATGAATTATAAAAGTCATAAACAAATAAATACCTCCTGCCACAATAAATACTTCTACTGGCTTAAACGTTGTTGAAATTATATATTTAGCAACACCAGTTAAGTCCATAAGTGTGACTGTGCTTGCCAAAGATGTACCTTTAAGCATTAAAATAATTTCATTACCATAAGCTGGTAAAGATTGTTTAATTGCTATAGGAATTTGTATTTTTGTAAAAATAATTTTTGAAGGTATCCCTAAGCTTCTTCCAGCTTCTAAATATCCTGGTTTTATAGTTTGAAAAGCTGATCTCAATATTTCTGAAGTATAAGCCCCTGTATTTAATGAAAATGCTATTATCGCACACCAGTATGGTTCTTTTAAAACTACCCACAAAAAGGTTGTTCTTAAATATTCAATTTGACCTAATCCAAAATATATTATGAAGATTTGAACCAATAAAGGTGTTCCTCTAAAAATATATGAATACCCGTAAGCAAATTTATTAATCAACTTATTATTATTCATTCTCAAGATTGCAAAACCTAATCCAATAAAAAGACCAAGAATTAAAGATACAGATAATAGCTTAAGAGTAATCAAAGTTGCGTTTAACAACTTAGGAAAACTATTAATCATTAATTCAATATCCATTAATAACCTTTGCTATATTTTGTTTCTAATCTATTTAATAATTGCATACTTAAAAATGTAAGCATTAAGTATAGAACTGCTGCAAATGAGTAAAAAAATAATGGATCTCTAGTTGAACCAGCTGCAATATAAGATTGTCTCATTATTTCAACTAAACCCGTTACAGATATAAGAGAAGTATCTTTTAATGTAATTTGCCAAACATTACTTAAGTTTGGAATTGCTAGTCTTAGCATTTGAGGCAAAATAATTTTAAAGAAGTAAATATATTTATTAAAACCTAAAACTTTTGCAGCTTCGAACTGACCTTTATCTATTGATTGTAGGGCTCCTCTAAATACTTCAGTTGAATATGCTCCCGATATTATCCCTATTGAGAATGAACCAGTTAAAAAAGCGTTAATTTCGATGTAATCATTATAACCAAAAATTGAAGCAACAAACATAATTGCTCCACTTCCGCCAAAAAAAAATAAATAAATTACTAGAAGCTCTGGTACACCTCTAATAACAGTGGTGTATGCATTACCAATAGAATTAAGAAATTTGTTATTAGATAATTTTAATGGAGTAAATAAAGCAGCAAATATAAAGCCTATTATCATTGCAGTTATGGAAACTGCAATTGTCATTAATGTTGCAAAGAATAACTCGTCTCCCCAACCTTTATCACCAAGATATAGAAGTTCCATAATATAGGTGGCTAATTATAGCCACCCATAAATAATTTATTACATAGAAGCGTCAAAACCAAAATGTTTTATAGCAAGCTTACTAATAATGCCATCATCTCTAGCTTTATCAATTGCTGCATTGAAATCATTTAAAAGTTTAGAGTCACCTTTTCTAATACCAACACCAACACCATTACCAAAATCTCCACCTGCAAATGTTGGTCCAGTTAATACAACTGCTTTACCAGATTTCTCTGCATAATCTGTAAAAGCAACTGCTGCAGCTAGTGCCGCATCTATTCTACCAGCAGATAAATCTAAGTTTACTTCATCTTGAGTTTTGTAAGTTCTAATTTTTACATTACCCATTAAACCAGACTCTAGAAAGTTCTGGTGAATTGTTGCTGTTTGAACACCAATAGTTTTACCTTTAAATGCTTTAGTCAAAACGTCTAGTGTTGCTTGTTCATCAGCACTTACATCAGATAAATTTATAGCTGACATTGTTTTAAGACCTTCGTTTTTCGATCCTTTCATAACAGCTAATGATGCAACTTCATCAGCATAACCTTGAGAAAAGTTTATAGTTTTCATTCTCTCACCAGTTATTGACATTCCAGCCATGATGGCATCAAATTTTCTTGAGACTAAAGCTGGTATCATTCCATCCCAATCTTGCTCTACAATTGTGCAATCATGATTCATAATTTTGCATAATTCATTTGCTAATTCGACTTCAAAGCCAATCAAATTTCCAGCTGAATCTTTAGAATTCCAAGGTGGATATGCACCTTCAGTTCCTATTTTAATTTGATCCGCGATTGAAGAAATCGTTAGAAATGATGATATTAAAATACCAAGTCCTAATACTTTTAATTTTTTCATTTTTTCCTCCAAAAATTTTGAAGATTATTTCATAAAATTATTGTTTTAAAAAGAAAAATTAATGATTTATTGACGATGAAAAATTCCAAGAACAATCAAAACTTGGTATGTAAACTCTTGAAAGTTTTGTATTTCCAAAATTTTTGTTAAAAACATTTAACCAATTTTCGACCTGTTTTGGTTTTTTGTCTTGGCTTCCAACTTGAGCAGTAATTACACCTTTAGGTTTTAATATTCTTTCTAAGGATGACATATTTTTTGCAGCTAAATCTATACAAAATTGATCATCATTAAGATCTACAAATATTTGGTCATAAGTATTGTCTTTAACAGATTTAATACTTTCAAAAGCATCTCCCCAAACACATTTAACTGAATTCTTTTCGGTAGCCTTCTCACCAATTTTACTTAGATGCTTATCACAAACATCTACAACTTCAGGATCTAATTCATACCAATCTATAAAACCAAAATTTTGTGAAATGCATTCTCTTGCAACACCACCGTCACCTCCACCAATGATTGCAGCTTTCTCTTTATTCAAATTCAAATTAAGTCCAGAGTTTACAAAAGTTGAACTATATAAATGTTCATCACTTTCAGCAACTTGTATCTCATTATCAATAAATAAAGCTTTTCCAAATTGTTCTAAATCAAGTATTTCAATAAATTGACCAGCTTTAGATTTAAAATTTTCTAAAACTTTATTAACAACGTATGATTTTTTTAAACCTGGAGAACTATAATTGTCATGATAAAGATCAATTGTATCCCTATTAAATTCTTTAATAATGATATTTGTATGTTCCATCTCATCTTTTATTATTTCTATAGAAACTTTTGGAGATACCTTTCCACACGTAAAAAAATCAAAGCTTACAATTTCTTTTTCTGGGAAAGTATGAAAACTAATGTGGCTTTCAGCAAGCAAAGCGACCAATGTAAATCCTTGTGGCTCGAATTTATATTTAGAAATTTTTAAAACTGTTACTTTTGCTGCTTTAGCAATTTTATAAACTAACTTTTCATAAAATTCTGGGGTATATTCCTTTTTAGTTCCGACTATATCCAGTGTTATATGTTCCCCAACTTTTTCCATAAGAATTTAATATATATATCTTTTTTAACTAACGAAATTTTTTACTTCTTTCAAACAAAAAACTATTATAATAATTTATCGAGGATAAACATTGAAAAACAATTGGTCAGAAAACGAAGCTAAAAAATATATTAAAAAGTATAAGAAATTAGGCCATTCTGAAGATATGGCTTTAAGAGTTTATACAACTAGGCTTCTAGGAAGAAATCCAGAATTAGTGTTGCATGGTGGTGGAAATACCTCTGTTAAGACCAAAATCAAAGATATAGATGGTAAATATTATGATGTTCTTTGCGTAAAAGGCAGCGGATGGGATATGGCTGAAATTGAACCAGCAGGTTTACCAGCAGTTAAATTAAATCCATTGCTTACTATGAAAAAAAAGAAAACGCTCTCTGATGATGACATGGTTGCTTTTCAAAAAAAAAATTTGATAGATACAAAATCGCCAAATCCATCAGTTGAAACATTTTTACATGCATTTTTACCTTTTAAATTTGTCGATCACACTCATTCAGATGCAATTATGAAAATTACTAATAGACCAAATGGGAAAATACTATCAAAAAAAATATTTGGTAAAAAAACTGCAATAGTACCCTATGTAATGCCAGGATTTAAATTAGCACAAAAAATAAATGAAGTTTATTCAAAAAATCCAAATATCAATTGTTTAATTTTATTAAACCATGGTATTTTCACATTTTCCGATAATGCAAAAGATGCTTACAGTTTAATGATAAAGTATATATCTGATGCTGAAAAAACTTTATCCAAACTAAAAAAGAAAAAAATAAAACAAATAAATAAAACCAAATTTAATTTCTCAATTGCAGATATAGCTCCTATATTGAGAGGTCTTTTATCTGAGAAAAATGATAATAAATTTATCTTAAATTTTAAAAAAAATAGTAAGTTAGATTATTTTATTAATGGTAAAGATATAAATAGATACTCAAATGAAGGAACAGCTACACCTGATCATGTTATAAGAGTTAAACCATTTCCATTAGTAATATCACCAACAGCAAACTGTACTTTAGATCAATTTAAAAATTTAGCTGAAAAAAAATTCAAAGAATATCGGAAAAAATATAAAAAATATTTTCAAGCCAATAAGAAAAAAACTAAAGAAAAAAAAGTAATGCTTGATACATCTCCTAGAGTAATTCTAATTCAGAATTTTGGTTTATTTACAGTAGGAGATACCTTAAAAGCTGCAAAAATTGCAGGAGATTTAACTCAAACTAATGCTAATGTAATTTCAAGTGTTGAGGAAACATCCAGATATCAATTTTTATCGAAAAAAGACTTATTTGATGTTGAGTATTGGTCCTTGGAACAAGCAAAATTAAATAAAGCAAAAAAAGAATTGCAAGGCAACGTTGTTGTTATCACTGGTAGCACTGGTGAAATTGGTAAAGCAACCTATAAATTATTTAAAAAATACGGAGCAGAAGTTGTTTTGCTTGATATTAATAAAAGTAAGATAAATGATTTACAGACAAAAATAAGTGATCTTTGTATTCACTGTGATGTAACCAACAAACAAAGCGTAAAAAAAGCATTTAGTAAAATTTTGGAAATATATGGAGGTGTAGATATTTTAATATCTAATGCTGGTACTGCTATAGGTGGATCAATTGCAGAAGTTAATGATAAAATACTTCGAAAAAGTTTTGAAGATAATTTTTTCTCACACCAAAATTGTGCTTCAGAGGCTGTAAAAATTATGAAAAAACAAAATATAAATGGGTGTTTGTTATTTAATATATCTAAGCAATCAGTTAATCCTGGTAAAAATTTTGGACCATATGGATTGCCTAAGTCTGCGCTTTTAAATTTGTGTAAACAATATGCTGTTGATTATGGACACCTTGGTATTAGATCAAATGGTGTAAACGCTGATAGAATTAGAAGTGGTTTATTAAATGATAAAATGATTAAGCAGAGAGCAAAGGCAAGAGAAGTAACTACGGATCAATATATGAGTGGAAACCTGCTGTTAAGTGAGGTCAAAGCAGATGATGTAGCTAAAGCTTTTTATCATCTTGCGGTATCAAAAAAATCAACTGGAGCAGTATTAACCGTAGACGGTGGAAATATTGCAGCTTCTTTAAGATAATTAATTAAATAACTTTTTTAATCCTTCAGAAGAAGCATCGCAAATTCCCTTTTCTGTTATTAATGCAGTAACATATTTAGCAGGTGTTACATCAAAGGCTAAATTTAATGATTTGCTTTTTTCGGGATATATTAAAACTTTATCCACTTTATTATCTTTGTTAATTCCATCCACATGAGAAAGTTCTTTTGGATCTCGTTCTTCTATTGGAATATCTTTAGAGTTTTTTAAATTCCAGTCTATAGTTGAACTTGGTAAAGCAACATAAAAAGGCACTTTATTATCATGAGCTGCGAGGGCTTTTAAATATGTGCCAATTTTATTGCACACATCTCCGTTAGATAATGTCCTATCTGTTCCAACAATACACATATCTACCTGTCCTCTTTGCATTAATATTCCACCGGTATTATCCGCTATAATTGTATTTGGAATTTCTTCCTCATTAAGTTCATATGATGTAAGGTTTGCTCCTTGATTTCTTGGTCTAGTTTCATCTACCCAAACATGTATTGGTATTCCTTTTTTATGTGCATGATAAATAGGAGAGGTTGCCGTTCCCCAATCTATCGTGGCTAACCAACCTGCATTACAATGTGTGAGAATATTTACAGTATCTTTTTTTTTATTATATATATCTTCAATAATATTTAATCCATTTTTACCAATACTTTCACAAAATCTCTCATCTTCTTTACAAATTTCTTTAGCTTCATTAAGTGCAACATTAAATAAATCTTCAGGTTCAACAAATGACAACTTGTTATTCATTCTATGAACTGCCCACTGAAGATTTATAGCCGTAGGCCTAGAAGCAACTAATTCTTCTGAACTTTTTTTTATAAAATCTAAACTGTTATTTTCTTTTATAGCTAGAACTAATCCAAATGCAGCTGTGCCTCCAATTAATGGAGCACCTCGAACTTCCATTGTTTTGATTGCATTTAAGGCGTCTTTAACCGAATTTAATTCTTTTATTATAAATTTGTGTGGAAGCATTGTCTGATCTATAATTTTTACAACTTGTTTTTCTTCATCGAACCAAATTGTTTTATATTTAACACCATTAATTTTCATTAATTAAGAACTCTTCCTGCAATTGTTTTTAATTTATCTTTAGTTTTTTGAGTTCTTTTTTCTGGTGCCGTAATTATTGCTACATCTAAACAATTATTAGTTGGATCATTGGGATTAATGTGATTTTCAAAGTTCTCTATCAAATTTTTAATCATATTTTTAGCTTTTGCTGCATTATCTAAGAGTACTTTTATAACTTGTTGGACATCTACATTCTCATGATCTGGATGCCAGCAGTCATAGTCGGTTACCATTGAAACTGAAGCATATCTAATTTCTGCTTCTCTTGCTAGTTTAGCTTCTGGCATATTTGTCATTCCAATAACATCAGCTTTCCAAGATCTATATAGATTTGACTCTGCTAATGTAGAAAATTGTGGACCTTCCATTACAATATAAGTTCCACCTCTTTGATAAGGTATACTTTCTTTTTTTATAGCATCTTCGCAAGCGTTCATTAGCCCATTTGAAGTTGGATGTGCCATTGATACATGCGCTACAATCTCATCATCAAAAAAAGTTTTGTTTCTTGCAAAAGTTCTATCAATGAACTGATCAACAATAACAAATTTACCTGGAGGTAAATCTTCTTTTAAAGATCCAACAGCTGAAACCGATACTATGTCTGTAATACCAAGTTGTTTAAGTGCATCAATATTTGCTCTAAAATTTATTTTTGATGGAGAAATAAAATGACCTTTTCCATGTCTTGGAAGAAAATAAATTTCTTTATTATTGTATTTTGACTTTAAAATTGAATCAGAAGGTTTTCCCCACGGAGTATTTATATCAAGAGTTTCTCTATCTTTAAACTCTTCAACATCATATAAGCCACTTCCACCGATAATTGCTAATTTATTATTTGCCATAATACATTTTAGATTATAATTAAGTTTTATGGATTTAAAAGAACATATTAGATCAATTCAAGACTATCCTAAAAAGGGAATTCTATTTAGAGACATCACCACTCTCATAAAAAATGAAATGGCATTTAAAGAATGTATCAACCAAATTGTTGAAAGATCAAAAAAATTTAATTTTGATAAAATAGCCGCTGTAGAATCTAGAGGCTTTGTATTTGCTTCCGCTATTTCATATATTTTAGATAAACCATTTATAATGCTCAGAAAAAAAAATAAACTACCTGCAGAAGTACATTCTGTTGATTTTAAGCTAGAATATGGAACAGCTACAATTGAAGTTCACAAAGATTCATTTAATAAAAACGATAATGTATTAATTATTGATGACTTAATTGCAACTGGAGGCACTGCTGAAGCTGCAGCTAAATTAATAGAAATATCTAAAAGTAAGGTTGCAGGATTTATATTTGTAATTAATTTATTTGACCTTGGTGGAACCGATAATCTTTTAAAAAAAGGTTATAAAGTGGAAAATCTTTTAGATTTTCCAGGTCATTGATGGTAGCGGGAAGTGGGATCGAACCACTGACCTCGGGCTTATGAGTCCCGCGCTCTAACCAACTGAGCTACCCCGCCGTAAATAATTTTTGGTTTATACTACTTTTATTTTTTGATTCAAACAAGATTTCACTTACTCTTTTTCTTATCTTTTTTAATTTTTCTTTTTTCCTTCAGAGAAAGTTTGGCTTTTTTCATTACACTAGAGTCTTTAAAAGATTTTCCACTATATCTTTTTGACATTTAATTTATTTGTTCAAAAAACTTATCTTTTAATTGATAGGTAAAAGGATATTCTTTTCCAAGTGGTTGAAATTTAGTCTTAATTACTATTACGTTTTGCTTATCAAGTTTAAATTTCCATGTTAATTTAATATCTCCTGAAAATACTCTTAACCTACCTAAATTTGTAAATCTCCATCCATCTTCTGAAATAACTTTCCCATCTTGGTATCTTTTGTAATTCTTTTCATTAAATATATAAGTAACAACACCTTGATTTCTCTCATCTTCTAATGTTATTGCATAATTATTTAAAAATTCTGCTGTTTGAGATTTATTCAAACTTTTCTTAGATATAGATTTTAAAAAGTCAGTAGTTTTATCAATAGTTTCATCTATTTTATCTTTGGCTATTGATATAGATGATAAAAAAAGAGAAATAAAAAGAATACTAAATATTTTTTTTAACATAATTATTTAATTTAATAAATTTATAGTAAATAAAAAGGTAAATATTGATGCAAATGTTGAGATAAATATTGCCTTAATAATATTTTCTGGACTAACATTGTACGCAGAGCACATAACAATTGAAGTAGCTCCACATGGGCCGACACTAACCAATAAAGCTCCAGCAAAATTTACTGGATTTGATAAGCTAAAGAATGTGTACCCTAAAATTAGCAAAATCAGTGGTGATATAATAAGTTTTAATATTGAAATAGTAATTGTTAATTTATTGAAAACTTTTTTTGAGTAAAAAGATAGAATAATACCAATTGCAAATAGCCCAACTGGCATCACACATGCTGCTAGTCTTTGAAGAATATATTCAAATGGGGTTTCGTCTATATTAATCTTTGAAATTCTTATAATCAATCCAATTAATATTGCTAATATCATTGGATTTAATATTAAATTTCTTAAAAACTGAAATAATTTAATTCTTTTTTTTACAGTAAATTCTAAAAAGAAACTAACTATGGATAATAAAACTACACTATCCATTAAAATAATACCTGATATTTGTGTTATTGTACTTCCTGCAAAAAATATTTCTGCAATAGGTAAGACTAATATTACGTGATTGGATAAAGCAACTGTTAGGGCCCAAATTATAGACTCTTGCATTGATCTTTTGAAAGTATTTTTGGTTAATAAGAAAGCAAATATTCCACTCGTTAATTGCATTAAAAAATATGATGAAATTTGAGAAACATCTATTTCTCCAATATTACTTTGCGCAAGAATTTTTATAATTAAGGCTGGCACAGCAATATAAAAAAGAAATAAATTAAATATTCTGGCCTTTTGTAAATCAAATAATTTAATATATCCAAGAAGATAACCAAAGAGTGTAATGCCTATGAAAGGTGTTAATCCTAGAAATACCTGAAACATTATTGGACAGTAATTCTATGCATAATTCTATTACCTTTAAAAGCTGTTGCCTGATGAAGCATAGATCTGTTATCCCAAATGGCTAATTGGTTCTTTTCCCACTCTAAAGAATATTGAAAACTTTTTTTTAATTGGTGTTTGAATAAATAAGTTTTTAATTTTTTATCAATTTTACTGTTATTAAATCGAATAAAGTGTCCTGGACTGCAATATAAGGTGTGTTTATTGTTTATTTTTCTTATAAGTTTATGCTTTGAAATAAGTTCTTTGGCTTTTTTCCCTTTTTCTTTCTCTCTTTCTAATCTTGTTACAGAAATAGGTCCTTCTGATGAAAATACACATTTTTCATTTTTAAACTTTCTTTTAAAGTTGGCTGGTAATTTTTCATAAGCTAAATATTGAGAACAAAAATCTGTGTTTGCCTGACCTTTTTTTGGAACTAATTTAGAAAGCAACATAGTAAATCTAGGAGGCTTTTTAGTATAAATTGAGTCTGTATGAAATTGTTCACCAAAACTAGGCCCTTTATCAGTAGATTTTCTTTGAACAACAGTTATTTGAGGATATTTTTTGTTCAATCCTTTAAGCCTTGGATAGTTTGCAAGTTTTCCAAATTTTTTTGCAAATTTTACATAATGATCTGAACTCAATTTTTGGTTTCTAAAATAGATCATCCCATATTTTGATAGAGCAGATTTAATTTTTTTTAACGTAAAATTATTAATTTTATTTAAATCACAGACTAATTCAGCACCTATATTTTTTTTATTAGGAATAATTTTAAGCATTTTTTAAAAAGAAACTTTTTAATTGTTTAATTGTTTCTTTGGGATTTTGCTCTGGTATAAAATGTCCTGATTTAACAGCAACTCCAACAACTTTTTTATTTGAATATTTTTGCCAAATTTTAATAGGTTTAAATTGTTTTGCTATAACTCCATTTTTTCCCCATAAAACTTGAAGAGGAATATTTAATTTTTTCTTTCGATCATATCTGTCATGATCAAGGTCGATGGTAGCAGATGCTCTATAATCCTCACATGATCCATGTATTCTATTTGGTTGCTTAAAGCACTTTAGATAGCCCTCTTCAACTTTTCCAAATTTATGATTCCCAGACCATTTATCTAAGCAATACTTCATCCATTTTCTTGGATCACTCATTATCATTCTTTCGGGTAGCCACTTTGGTTGAATTAAGAAAAACCAATGGAAGTAAGCTTTTGCAAAATCTCTTGTTGTTAGTTCGTACATATCTAAAGTTGGACAAATATCTAATACACTTAGAGCAAGCACGTTTTTTCTATGGTCTCTTGCTAATCTATGAGCAACCCTTCCTCCTCTATCATGACCTGCAACAAAAAATTTAGGATATCCAAGTTTTACCATCGTTTGTTTCATGTCACTCGCCATTTCTCTTTTAGAATAATTATAATGTTTACTATCAGATGGTGGAGCTAAACTGTCTCCATAACCCCTGAGGTCTGCTGCAACAACTGTAAAGTATTTTGACAACTCAGGAGCTGTTTTGTGCCACATTAAATGTGTTTGAGGATAACCATGAAGCAATAATAAAGGAGGACCATCACCTTTAACTTTGCAAAAGACCTTCCCCTTTTTTACTTTTATGTATTTGCTTTTAAAACCTTCAAACATTTATTTATTTTATTTATATATTCATAATACAATCAGTAATTTTAAAATTGTTCAAATACAACGTTAATAAGGTCAATTATTAAATTGAATTATCATTCATTGAATGTATACCTTCATTTTTGTGAGAATTGAAGAAGAGCTAAAACTAGATTATTCCGACGTACTTTTTAGACCCAAAAGAAGCACTCTTAAAAGTAGAAAAGATGTTAATTTAAAACGAACTTATCGTTTTAAATACAGTAAAAATGAATGGTCTGGAATCCCTATAATGGCAGCCAATATGGATGGTGTGGGTGTACTTGGTGTTGCTGAAAAATTATCTGAATATGGAATGATCACATGTTTAACAAAACAGCATGATGTAAAAAAAATTAAACAATTTAAAAAGATTAAATCAATATATCCAAATGTAGCTTTAAGTATTGGAACCAAAAAAGAAGATTTTCAAAATTTAGATAAAGTTTTAAAAGAATTTAGTTTCATTAAATTCATTTGTATTGATGTAGCAAATGGTTACTCAGAACATTTTAGTAGATTTTTAAAATCTGTAAGAGATAAATATCCGACGAAAACAATCATAGCAGGTAACGTTGTTACTGCTGATATGACTCAAGAATTAATTTTATCAGGTGCAGATATTGTTAAAGTTGGAATTGGACCAGGTAGTGTTTGTACGACACGAATACAAACTGGAGTTGGCTATCCACAGTTAAGTGCAGTAATAGAATGTGCAGATGCTGCTCACGGATTAGGTGCACATATCATTGCAGATGGTGGATGCACATGTCCAGGTGACGTTGCTAAAGCATTTGGTGGAGGAGCTGATTTTGTTATGCTTGGAGGAATGTTTGCAGGTCATGATGAAGGTAAGGGAAAATTAGTAAAATCTAATGGCTCAAAGTATGTTGAATTTTACGGATCAAGTTCTGAAACTGCAAATAACAAACATTATGGTGGTCTATCTGATTATAGAAGTAGTGAAGGCAGAACAGTAAGAGTTAAGTACCGTGGCAAAATTAATGATACCATTTTAAATATTTTAGGTGGCGTTAGAAGCAGTTGTACATATGTTGGAGCGCCCTCTTTAAAACAATTAAGTAAGTGCACAACTTTTGTGAGAGTTACTAAGCAATTTAACGATACATTCACTAAATAAATGAAAGAATATTCAATAGCCTCTATTGCTGGCGACGGCATTGGAAAAGAAGTTGTACCTGAAGCGCAAAAAATATTAAAAGAAATTTCTCAACAACACCAATTCAAATTAAAGATAGAAGATTATGATTTTGCATCATGTGATTATTATGAAAAGCATGGAAAAATGATGCCAGATGACTGGAAAGATAAATTAACTAAACACGATGCAATTTTCTTTGGTGCAGTTGGTATGCCAGATAAGTATCCAGATCATATAACTCTTTGGGGTTCATTATTAAAATTTAGAAGAGAATTTGATCAATTTATTAATTTAAGACCAGTAAAACTTTTTGAAGGTGTAAATGCACCACTAGCTAATAAAAAACCTGGTGATATTGACATGATAATCGTTAGAGAAAATACTGAAGGGGAATACTCATCAGTCGGTGGAAGAATGTATCAGGGAAGTGATAGAGAAGTGGTTATTCAAGAAACAATAATGTCAAAATACGGAATAGATAGAGTTCAACAATTTGCATTTGAATTAGCTAAAAAAAGAAAAAGAAAAAAACTAACAAGTGCTACAAAATCAAATGGAATATCTATTACAATGCCTTATTGGGATGAAAGATTTGATGAAAATAAAAAAAATTATCCTGATGTTGAAACTGATCAATACCATATCGATATATTAGCTGCTAGATTTGTTTTAAGTCCTGAACGCTTTGATGTGATAGTCGCATCGAACCTTTTTGGGGATATTCTATCTGATCTAGGACCAGCTTGTACTGGAACTATTGGAATTGCACCATCTGGAAATATTAATCCAACAAATAAATACCCATCATTATTTGAACCTGTACATGGATCTGCACCAGATATTGCGGGCCAAGGGATAGCCAATCCAGTGGGACAGATTTGGTCAGCTGCAATGATGCTAAATTACTTGGGTGAAAAAGAAGCTTCTCACAGAATAGTAAAATCAATCGAATTAACTCTTAAAGATAAAGACAGTCGAACAAAAGATCTTCAAGGCTCTAGTAATACAGAACAGTGCTCAAAAAAAATTTTAGATAATCTTAGTTCAGTCTAAAATTTAATCAAAATTATGAATTTTCTTAAAAATAAATCTATTACCAAAGTTATAATTTTATCTATATCTGGATTTTTTATTTTAGTTTGCCAAGATTCTACTGCAAAATATCTGGGAACATTAATGCCATTAAATCAAGTAATTTGGGGCAGATTTTTTTTTCACTTTGTGATTATTTTAATTTTATTCGCGATATTAAAACCTAAGTTAAACTTAAAAAGCAATTTTAAAATTAATATTATTAGATCTATATTAATGGTTTTTGCTACTTTTTTTTTCATTCATTCTTTACAAAAATTTGACCTTGTCGATATCTATGTAGTTTTCTTCTCAGCCCCATTAATAGTATCAATTTTAACGGCATTGTTTTTAAAAGATATTCTTTCATCTAAAGGTATAATTTTAATGTTATTAAGCTTCGGGTGTATAATTTATTCAATGAGTCCTAGTATGAAAGTATTAAGTTTAGACTTAATTTTTCCTTTGGTACCACCAGTATGTTGGGCTTTATATCAATTTTTTACAAAATTTATTTCTGGTAATAATGATCCTTTAGTGGCGTTATTTTATGCTGCTGTTGTTGGGGCCATTGTTTTCTCTATTTATGTAATGTTAGACTGGACTCCCATTGAGAATAATAGCTTGTGGGTTTGGTTGATATTTCTTGGTGTATTAGGTTTTACCAGCCACCTTTTAATTATATTTGCAATTCAGCTATCAAATTTATCTTTTGTAACTAATTTTCAATATTCACAATTAATTTGGTCAACATTAATCAATTTTTATATATTCGGAGTACCTTTTGATTTTAATAAAACTTTTGGAGTTATTGGAATAATAGTTTTTGGAGTTTTATTTGTTCAGGCCGAGAGTAGAAAAAAAAAACTTAGTTCTTAAAATCCTTATTGTTTAAAGGTTTTTCTAATACCTCAACTGGATATTTTTGTTTTTCAATTTCAATATATATATTTTTGTCTTTTAATGTTTCAACTGTATTACCAGAATTGACATATCCAAACGAAAGATTTTTATCATAACAAAAAGAATAATTTCCTGACGTTGTTCTCCCAATAATTTTATCATTCATATAAATAGGTTCTTCATGTAATAAAAGTGGCTCACCAGGTTTACTGTCTTTAAGAGTAAACATCATCATCCTTTTATCTAATTTTTGGTCTTTAATTTTTAATAGAGCATCTTTTCCAATAAAGTTTACATTTTTCTTATAACTAATTGCAAATTTTAAACCTGCTTGATACTGATTTTCCTCTGGTGAAATATCATGTCCCCAGTGAACAAATCCACTTTCCATTCTCATAATATCCATTGCATGCATTCCACAATGAGATAGTTCGAAGTTTTTTCCCTCTTCAATTAGAATCTCATATAAATCCTTAGCTAAACTTGAGTCAACATAAAGCTCAAATCCTAATTCACCAACGTAAGAAAGTCGTTGAGCCCAAACTTTTACTCCTTTTATCATTATGAACTTTCCAGTTCCAAACTTAAATTTATCGTTACTAAAATCATCATTGCTTATTTTCGAGATCATCGCTCTACTCTTTGGACCAAACAATCCTAAACAACAAATATCCTCTGTTACATCTTTAAAAGATACGTCTTCATCTAAATATTTTAAGATATGGTATTTATCGTGTTCTCTTGTAGCTGCAGAGCTTACAATTCTAAAATAATTTTTATCTATACATACAACAGTTAAATCTGTTTCTATTCCACCATCTTTATTCAGCATATGAGTATATGTTGTTTTACCAATTTCGTTTTTAATGTTAGCGGTACATAACTTTTGAAGTTCTTGATGAGTTTTTTCCCCTTTTAAATCAAACTTTGAAAAAGTTGAAAAATCAAAAAGTCCAACATTTTTTCTTGCATTTAAAGTTTCGTGTTTTGCTGAAGGGTACCAATTTTGATAATTAAAACTATATTCATATTTAGGTTCTTTACCGTTTAATGAATACCACATTGGTCTTTCAAATCCTCCTGCAACTCCAAAACAAGCTCCTACTCTTTTTAATTCTTCATGATAGGGCAAAAGTTTTTGATTTCTTGATGTATTTGGTTGTTTATAAGGCCAATGCATACCATACAGATCACCAAGCGTTTCTGTTACTCTTTCCATAATAAAGTTTTTTGATGAATGGAATTTTTGAAACCTTTTAATATCCACTGAAAATAAATCTTCATTAATATATCCATTCATCATCCATTCGGCAGTAACCCTACCCGCTCCTCCTGAACTAGCAATTCCAATGCTATTAAAGCCACAACATGTATATAGATTTTTAACTTCAGGGGTTTCTCCTAATAAATATTGAGTATCTGGAGTAAAAGACTCTGGACCAGAGAAGAATTTTCTTATTCCTGTACTTTCTAACATTGGCAATCTATGAAATGATTTTTCTAAGAAAGGTTCAAAGTGATCAAAATCATCTGGCAGTTCACCAAACGAAAAATTGTCTGGCACTCTTCCTGTATCTTTAAAAGCCGGTTTCGCCTTTGGTTCAAAAATACCAACAAGCATTTTTCCTGCATCTTCTTTCAAATATAAACAAGCATTATAATCTCTTAAAACGGGAAGATTTTGAGGTAAATTTTTTATTGGCTCAGTGATTATATAAAAATGTTCATTTGGATATAAAGGAACACTAACATTAATTTCTTCACCTAATTGTCTTGACCACATTCCTGTAGCCATAACAACGTATTCACAATCGATGACACCTTTATCAGTTTCTACCCCACTAATTCTAGAATTTTTAATTAAAATTTTTTTTACAGGTGTTTTTTCAAAAATCTTTGCGCCCTCCATTTTTGCAGCTTTTGCAAGTACGTTAGTTACTCCAACTGGATCTGCTTGAGCATCTTTTGGCATATAAACACCACCCACAATGTCTTCACTATGTAATACGGGATACAATTCCTTTAAACGTTTTTTATTAAGAACTTCTACTTCAACATCTGATAATTGGGCAGTTGTTGCTTGTCTTAGTAGTTCTTGCATTCTTTCTTTGGTAGATGCAACTGTGATTGCACCATTTTGCTTCATTCCGGTTGATAGACCTGTAGTCTTTTCTAAATCTTTATAAAGATCTAAAGAATATTTTCTTATTTTTGTAATTGTTGATGATGCACCTAATTGACCTAGAAGACCTGCAGCGTGCCAAGTAGTTCCTGATGTTAATTGATCTCTTTCAAGCAATATTACATCTTTCCAACCAAATTTTGCCAGATGATAAGCGCATGATGTTCCGGCAACGCCTCCGCCTATAACTACTACTTTAGTACTTTTTGGTAACTCTTTCATACTTAATGTGATTTATACGATTAAATTTAAAAGCAAACAATATGATCGATATGGATGGGTCTTTTTATACCAAATTTTTCATCTACTTCATGTTGATGGATATGATGAGAATGCACAAAAACTGGTATTAATTTATTACTTAATGTTTTTAATGTATAAATAAAATTTGATCCTCTGAATTTTCTATCAACTACTTCAAGTTTGAGATTGCTCGCATCATCATGCTGTAAGTCCTCTGGCTGTATTAATAGTTTTACTTTAGATCCTATTGGGAACGGTCTAGCGAAATTTCCAGTTATTGTACCTAAATCTTCATTTTCAAGACTTTTCGGACTTGTAACTTCTGCTGGTATTAATGTGCCTCTATTTAAAAAATTAACTACCTCTACTGAATTTGGCAAATGATAAACATTATATGGATCATCATATTGCTTTAATTCACCATCTAATATTATTCCACATTTACTGCCTAGATAAAAAGCTTCATATGAGTCGTGAGTTACAATTATTGTAGTTATTTTAGAGTTTGTTAAAATTTGTTTTAATTCGACCTGAATTTCCTCCTTAAAACTTTGATCTACATTAGATAATGGCTCATCAAGCATTAATAAATCAGGTTGAGAAACTAAAGATCTTGCTAGAGATGCTCTTTGGGCTTCGCCAGCACTTATCTCATGTGGAAATTTATTTAATATTTTGTTTAAGTTTAAAAAATTAATTACTTCTTTAGTTTGTATTTTTTTGTCATCTTTCACTCTATCTGAGCCAAGATTAATATTTTTTTCTATATTGTAATGAGGAAATAAGCTGTTCTCTTGAAATGAAAGAGCAATATTACGATTTTCTGGTTCGATATGAATATTTTCAGAAGAAATTGTTCTGCCTTTTAGATTAATTTTACCTTTATTAATTTTTTCTAAACCTGCAATAGTTCTTAATATTGTGGTTTTACCTATGCCTGAGGGGCCAAGTAAACATACAATTTCACCTTCATTTTCAATTTTTAAAGAAACATTATTAACTTTATTTTTCCCGCCAGCAGCAAATGATACATTTTCAATTTCAAAAAAATTATTAGCCATTAGTCTTTTAAAATAAATTTAGACGTAATCAAAATAAATGTACTTGCAATTAATATCAAGAATAATGATGGAACTGCTGCAGCCTCTAAGAGATCTTGAGATGCAAAAATATATGCTGTTGTAGCGAATGTTTCAAAGTTAAATGGTCTCAATATCAAAGTTATAGGTAATTCTTTTATTACTTCTATAGTAATCAATATCCCTATAAGAAAAACAGAATTTTTTAAATAAGGAACATGAATTCCTAAAAAAGTTTTTATTTTCGAGTAACCAAGAAGATAAGAACTTTCATCAATTGACCTATTTATTCTTTCATAACCAGTTTTCAAACCGTTATAAGCTAATGAATAAAATCTGATAAAATAAACTATTACTAAACCAAAAATAGATCCTATAAATACTCTCTTTATAGAATTAAATTCAAAGGCTTTTATAAAAGTATTATCAAACCAAGCGATAAAAGTGATGAATGCTACAGCTAAAATTACACCAGGGATTGCATAACCAGTAATAGAAAATGTTGTAAGATAATTTAAGAATTTACTTTTAGTTACTCTGTTTCCATAATTTGAAATAAATGAAAAAATTACTAGAACAACACTTGATAAAAATACCAAGTAAATTGTGTTTATAAATAATTGAAAAGTATTTAAATCAAATAAATTTTTTGGAAAAATTATTGTCCAATACAACATTTGTAAAACAGGGAATAAAAAGCTGACTAAAAAAACTAAAAAACAAAATCCGAATGCTAAAGAACCTTTTGAAAAGTTTAATTTAATTTTCTTCTTTTCTTTAATTCCTCCCTTAACTGGAGAGTGATATTGAGCTTTTTTTCTTGAGATATTCTCAATAAAAAAAAGTCCTAATATAAATAATAGCAAAAAAAATGAGAGCTGATTTGCAAAAGCTAAATCATCAAAAGATATCCATGAATCATATATTCCAGTAGTAAGAGTTGCTATTCCAAAAAATGATACTGCTCCAAAATCTGATAATGTTTCCATAGCAACTAGTGCTAAACCCGCAACTATAGCTGGTCTTGCAGATGGTAAAATGATTTTAAAGAAAGATTTATATTTTGAAAAACCTAGATTTTGTCCTAATTCTATTAAATTTTGAGACTGATAATGAAAAGATGCTCTAGTTAAAACGTAAACATATCCAAATAGTGAAAAAGAAATAGATAAAATAGCACCAAACATGCCATCAAATTTTGGAATGGATTGATTATATTCACCAGGTCCAAATAAAGATTTCAATATTGAATATAATGTTCCAAAGTTTTCAAAAAAAGCAGTTAATGAATAAGCATAAATATAAGCAGGTACTGCAAAAGATAATATTAAAGCCCATTTAAAAAATTTAACGCCTGGAAAATCATAAAATGAAACTACATATGCACTGCCAACACCTAAGAATAATGTAAGAACTAAAACTCCTAAAAGCAATATTAAGGAATTATAAATATATTCAATTAAAAATGTATTTTTTAAAATATCAAAGTAATTAGTTGTTTCTTGGAAGAAACTTGCAAACACAGTTAAAATTGGAATTGCAACAACAAATGAAACTAAAAATGAAGAAATGTACCAGGAATTAAATTTCATATATTATAATCCGCCTTATAATCATGAAAATCAAAAGTGCCCATGGTTTAGGAGACCAAACCTTAGGCACAAACTTTAGAAAATCAAAAATTAAATACTTTTAGGATATGCGGAACCTCCTTAGTTTTAATTTCAGACAATTTTCTATTATTTACACGTTTATTGATTTTTTCACACTCCGAAGCACATGCAGGACAGGCTTTGGTAGATTTATTATAATCAACTTCCGTAGTAAATTTTTTTTTAACAGCTGTCATTTACTTCCAACCAGCAGCTAACATTACTTCTAATGCATCTGCTTGTTTTGCACCGTATGACTTAACACTTGTTTTAGTATCCATTACAAAGTTCATCTCTTTACCTGGAACTAAATCATTAGGTGTTACACCACCTATCATTGGATACTCAAAAGTATTATTTACAATGTGATTTTGAGCCTCTGTTGATAATAAAAACTCAACTAATTTTACAGCATTAGCTTTGTTTGGTGCATGTTTAAGCATACCAGCTCCACTAATATTAATGTGCGTTCCTCTATCTTGCTGATTAGGGAAAAAAGGCATTACTTTTTTTGCTGCTTCTTGTTGTTCAGCACCTTTTTTTCCAGATAACATCAACGCATGATAGTATGTGTTCGCAACAGCAATATCAGCTTCTCCTGCAGCAACAGCCATGATTTGAGCACGGTCATTACCTTTTGGAGTTCTAGCCATGTTTGCTACAACAGCTTTAGACCATTCTGCAGTTTTTGCTTTACCATTATTCTTAACTAGTGAAGCAACTAAAGATTGATTATAAATGTTGTTAGATTTTCTTATTACTAATCTACCTTTCCATTTTGGATCAGCTAGACCTTCGTAAGTCATGCCATTAAGTTCGTTTGCATTTACTCTTTCAGGTGAATAATAAATTATTCTTGCTCTTTTAGCTATTCCAGTCCATTTTGCAGATCTAAATTGCGCAGGCACGGCATCCTTAATAGCTTTTGACCAACCTGCATTTTGCATCATTCCTTTTGCTGCAAATGCACCTAATCTTCCAGCATCAGCTGTGATGTATAAATCTCCAACACAGTCTGCTCCCTCTTCAGTAATTCTTTTCTGCAGGGCTTTATCTTTACCTGATACTACGTTTACTTTAATTCCTGTTGCTGCTGTAAATTTTTCGTATAATTGAATGTCAGAATCATAGTGTCTTGCACTAAAAATATTGACCTCAGCTGCAATCGTAAAACTTGAAATTAAAGCAAAAAACAATAAAATTATTGTTAATTTTCTCATTCTACTCCTTAAATTTATATTTATATTAAACGTAATTTGTCCTGCAATGCGGATGATAACTATTCTCAATGAAAATGATTATCAATTGCAATATTGTCGCAATTGATAATCAATTGCAATTAGTACTGTTTTTTTGATGATTTATTTAAAATTCCCACTCAGAAATTTTACTGTAAAGGAAGTTCCTAAAAGCTTGAACTCTAGCAACATTTTTAAGTGATTGAGGATATACAAAGTGTGCCTCAGTAGTTGGACCTTGAACGCTTGGTAAAACTTTAACAATATTTGGTTGTTTCACAGTCAAGTAATCTGGAATTGCAGCTAGCCCTACACCGCTTTGAACAGCTAATAGTAAACCATAAACACTATTAACTCTCATTACAGTTTTTCTTTTTTTATTATCTTTCATTCCAAGTTTTAATGCCCAATCTGGATTATAAACTGGTGATGGAGCTCCTCTACCAAATGAAATAAAGTTGTGCTTATTTAAGTCATTAACTGTCTTAGGATATCCATGTTTTTCTAGGTATTTTGGTGATCCATATATATGATAATTGATATCTATCAGCTTTTTTTGAATGTAGTTAAGCTGTTTTGGTCTTCTCATAAATATTCCAATATCTGCTTGTCTAGTACTTAAATCTAGCTCTCTATCATCAAATATGAGTTCAACCTCAATTTCAGGATTAAGTTGCATAAATTCTTGGATTCTTGGTGTTAACCAAGTTGTTCCAAAACTAACTACTGTTGTTACAGATAGTTTTCCTGAAGGTTTGTGTTTTTTATCTCCTAAAGTTGTCTCAACCTCTTTTAATTTAGAGATAACTTCATGTGCTGTTTTAAATACATATTCACCATTTTCAGTTAGTGTTAAACCTCTAGCATGACGTTCAAATAATTTAACTTTTAAATCTTCTTCTAAAGATTGAATTTGTCTACTAATTGCAGATTGACTTAGATTTAGAATTACTGTTGCACTAGTAAAACTACCTGCTTCAGCAACTGCATGAAATATCTTTAATTTATCCCAATCCATTATTTATTTACATCCACTACTATTTTATGTTTTAAATTTCCTTTTAATATATCGGGGTAGACATTTAATAATTCATCTAATCCAATAGTATTTACAGATTTTTCTAAAATATTAAAATCTAGCAAAGCAGGAAATTCTCCCCAGACAAACTCTTTTCTTTTTTTACTGATATTAACCGAGTCTACTCCCCATAATTTAACTGCTCTTAATATAAATGGAATTACTGATGTATTTAATTTATTGCCACTAGCATTTCCACATATGGCAACAATTCCTTTTGGTTTAGTTTGAGCTATTGCATTAGATAAAATGTTACCACCCACGGTATCTACAACTCCATCCCATGTTCCTTTATCTATTAATCTTGCTTCACCCTCAAATTCCTTACGATCTATAACGTTTTTTGCACCAAGTTCTTTTAAGTAATCTGCTTTATCTGGTTTACCAGTTATAGCTGTTACATTAATTCCCATCTTAGCAAGAACCATTACTGCAACCATACCAACACCTCCTGTTGAGCCGGTTACCAATACATCGTTAACTTTTGATTGCATCAATAGTTCCTCTCTTGCCTTAACTGCAAAGGCACATAACAAACCTGTAAGACCAGCAGTTCCCAAAATCATAGCTTGTTTATTTGTCATTCCCTCAGGTGTTTTTGTAATATGATCCTTTTTAACTTTTGCGTATTGAGAATATCCACCATCAAAAAGTTCTCCTGCTCTACAACCTGTTAATATAACTCTGTCTCCTTCTTTAAATTCTTCACCATCACCTTGTGCAACAGTTCCAGAAAAATCAATACCAGGTATTCTTGGATACTCTTTTACTAATTTGCCACCATCTTTTAGTATCATTGCATCTTTCCAATTAAGATCAGAATAATCTATCTTAACTAGCACCTCACCATCTTTAAAATGATCTAAACTTAATTCTTTGACTTCTCTTGTAAAATTTTCGTTCTGATTGTTTATTACAACTGCTTTAAATGAGTCCGCCATGTTTATCAGTAAATATTATTTTGCAATAAATCGCAAATATCTATTTTGATAACTTAAATCGTCTTTAAACTGTCCAAGATAAAAATTTGTAACTGTGGTAGCTTGCTCTTTTTTTATACCTCTCATAGTCATACACTGATGAGTTGAATCTATTGTTACCGCAACTCCTTTTGCATCCAACGACTCCATTAAAGTATTAGCGATCTGAACAGTTAATCTTTCTTGTGTTTGTAATCTTTTAGAGAATACTTCTACTACTCTTGCTATTTTACTTAATCCTACAACTCTTTGATTTGGAATATATGCTACATGAGCAATTCCTATAATTGGTGCCATGTGATGTTCGCAATGACTTTGAACTGAAATATTTTTTTGAACAACCATATCGCTATAGCCTTCAACATCACCAAATGTTTTATCTAAAACTGCTTTAGGATCTTCTTTGTATCCCTTGAAATATTCTTTAAATGCTTTTGTTACTCTTTTTGGAGTTTCCAATAAACCTTCTCTGGTAGGATCTTCACCTAACCACTTAAGAATTTTAACGAAAGCTTCTTCAGCTTCCTTGTCTGTTACTTCGTTAATTTTTTTTTCGTTTTCGTTTTTTACTAATTTCATGACGTGCTTTTATATATATAAAACCTTAATTTTAAAATATTTATTATATTTATTATTATGTTAGATAATTCCACATATATGTTTAAAAAAAGAGAAAATGTAGCAGAAATAGAAGAAGGCAAGCTTTTATCTCCTAAATTCGACAATGATGGATTGATTCCAGTCATTACAACATGCTCAAAAACAAAAGAAATATTAATGCATGGGTATATGAATGTCGAAGCCTTCAAGTTAACTATTGAAACCAAAGAAGCACATTACTGGAGCAGATCAAGGCAATCAATTTGGCATAAAGGAAAAACAAGTGGGTTTGTTCAAAAAGTAAAAGAGATTCGAATTGATGATGATCAAGATGCAGTGTGGATGACTGTAGATATTGGCGAAGGTTCTAGTTGCCACGTTGGGTACAGATCCTGTTTTTACAGATCTGTTCCTTTGGGTAAAATTGATAATGCAAGACAAATCGAAATGAAATTTGAAGAAGAAGAAAAAAAATTTGATCCAGAGGTTGTTTATAAAGGACAACCTAATCCAACAAAAATATAAAAAATTAATGAAAGTTTTAAGTCCGTTTGGACCAAAAATTGCTGTTGTTAAAATTCCATTAAATTTGGTAAAAAAAATTAATGATGAAGTTGAAAGTATTATCAAAGATAAAAAAAAATTGAAATCAAATGACTACTCAAAAAAGTTAGTAGGTCAAGTTGAGCAAGAAATTGAATTAAAAAATAAATTTATTAAAAAAAATTTAAAAAGTTTTATTTTTAAAAGTGTAAATCAATATTTAAAAAAAAATCTTAATAAGAAGTCAAAAAATATTAAAATTAAGAATTTATGGGTCGTAAGACAATTTAAAAATGATTATAACCCTGTACATTTTCATGATGGCAATGTTTCTGGAGTTGGTTATTTAAAAATTCCAAACAATTTAACAAAGGGACATAAAAAAATTAAAACTAACGGAACAATTGATTTTATTTATGGTTCTAAATCTTTTTTAAATAATTCTATATTTAATCATAAACCAAGAGTTGGTGATCTTATCTTATTCCCAAATAATTTAATGCATACTGCATATCCATTTAAATCTGATGGTGAAAGAAGATCATTTTCTTTTAACATAGATATTGATAAAAAATTAACAAGATTGTTTCATGGCTGATAAACAAAAAAACGTTTTAGACGAAGACTTAGAGTTATGTTCAAATGATCCTTTAACAGGATGGTATAGAGACGGATGTTGCAATACAGATGAAAATGATCATGGTGTGCACACTGTTTGTGCAAAAGTAAACACTGAATTTTTAGAATGGTGTAAAGAAGCAGGCAATGATTTAATTACACCTCATCCTGAGTTTGGTTTTCCGGGTTTAAAAGATGGAGATAGTTGGTGTGTGTGTGCAGGTTGGTATGCTAGAGCTTTAGAAGCGGGAAAAGGATGTCCAATTTATTTAAAGAAAACTCATAAAAACACTTTGAAACTTATTCCAATTGAAACTTTAAAAAAGTTTGCAATCGATTTATCCTAACTACATATTTCCATATTTAGGTCCACCCCCACCTTCTGGAGTGACCCAAGTAATATTTTGAGATGGCTCTTTAATATCACAAGTTTTACAATGTATGCAATTTTGAGCATTGATTACAAATTTTTGAACAGAATTTACTTCTTGAACTTCATAAACTCCTGCTGGACAATATCTTTGTGCGGGCTCATCAAATTTCTCTAAAGTATATTTTATAGGCAAATCTGGATCTTTAAGTTTTAAATGTACTGGTTGATTATCATCATGAATTGTACCCGTTAAATAAACCGAACTAGTTTTATCAAATGTAATAACGTTATCAGGCTTAGGATAATCAATTTTTGGCATTTTATTTGCTGGTTTTAAAGCTTCATGATCAGCGTGTTTATGCTTTAATGTGAAAGGAAGCTTTCCTCTAAATAAAATCTGGTCAATTCCAGTAAATAATATACCTAGAATTAAACCCCAAGAGAAACTTGGTTTTACATTTCTCGCCTCATATAATTCTTTGTAAACCCAACTTTCTTTAAATTTTTGTTCATATGTAGATAAATTTATATTTTTTGTAAGATGCCCATAAATTGTTTCAGCAGCTATCATTCCACTTTTCATTGCAGTATGAGACCCTTTTATTTTAGGCATATTTAATGTTCCCGCATCACATCCAACTAACAAAGCACCTGGCATAAACATCTGAGGTAAACTCTGTATACCTCCCTCAATTAAAGCTCTTGCGCCATAAGAAATTCTTTTTCCACCTTCAACTATTTTTTTTATATCTGGATGAGTTTTAAATCTTTGGAATTCATCGAAAGGTGAGAGATGAGGATTTTGGTAATCTAATCCAATTACGTAACCAAGAAAAACTTGTTTATTTTCTGCATGATACATAAAACTTCCACCGTAGGTGTTATTGTCTAAAGGCCATCCAGCAGTATGCATTACTAAACCTTCTGTATGATTTTTTTCATCTATCTCCCAAATTTCTTTAAAACCAATTCCATATTGTTGAGGATTTTTACCTTTATCCAACTCAAACTTCTTAATTAATTCTTTTCCTAAGTGACCTCTGCATCCTTCTGCAAATACTGTAACTTTTGCATGCAATTCCATTCCAGGTTCATAAGTATCTTTCTTATTTCCCTCTTTATCGATACCCATATCTTGGGTTGCAATACCTTTAACTGATCCATCGTCATTATATAAAACTTCACTTGCTGGAAATCCTGGGAATATTTCAACTCCTAATCCCTCAGCCTGCTCTGCTAACCATCTACAAAGATTTGCAAGACTTATAATATAATTGTTATGATTTTGTTGAACCTTAGGAAGTAACCATGTTGGCCAACTTAATGATTTTTGTTTTCCTAAAAATAAAAATTTTTCTTTTGTAACTTTTGTTTTAATTGGAGCATTTAGTTCTTTCCAATTAGGTATTAGTTCATCTAAAGCACGTGTTTCAAACACGTTCCCTGACAAAATATGTGCACCTATCTCAGATGCTTTTTCTAAAAGGCAGACATTAATATCTGGATTTAACTGCTTTAATTTAATTGCAGTTGAAAGTCCTGATGGTCCGCCACCTACGATGACAACATCGTATTCCATCACTTCCCTGGACATAATGATAATTTCTTACAGTATTTGCTATTTTTGTATAGTGTTTAATTTGTTCAATTCTGACAAAAACTGAGGAAGCGCTTCAAAAAGATCTGCTTCTAATCCATAATCTGCGACACTAAAAATTGGAGCTTCGCCGTCTTTATTTATAGCTACAATAACTTTGCTTTCTTTCATTCCTGCTAAGTGCTGTATTGCGCCTGAGATTCCTACTGCAATATATAAATCTGGAACCACAACTTTACCCGTTTGTCCTACTTGATGATCATTCGTAATATAACCAGCATCAACTGCTGCTCTTGATGCACCAATTGCTGCATTAAGTTTATCCGCAATATCACTTATTAATTTGAAATTTTCGCCATTTTGCATTCCTCTGCCACCAGAAATAACTATTCTAGCTGTTCCAAGCTCTGGTCTGTCTGACTTAACTTCTTCTTTCTTTAGAAATTTAGTTGATGAACTAGCTTCTGCTGGATCAGATTTTGTAATTTCAGCAGATCCACCACTCTTATCGGCAGGGTCAAACGACGTCGGTCTAATAGTAACACATTTTTTTTTGTCATTACTTTTAACCGTAGCAAAAGCATTTCCTGCATAAATTGGTCTTAAAAAAGTATCCTCAGAAATAACTTTAATTATATCGCTCACTTGCGAAGTATCTAGTAATGCTGCGATTCTTGGCATTAAATTTTTGCCAAATGTATTTGCTGAGCTTACAATATGTGAATAACTTTCTGCATGCTTAATTATTGCTGATGTATAATTTTCTGCGATATAGTTTTCGTAAATCTCATTATCGACATGAATAACTTTTTTTACATTTGGAACTTCAGATAAAGATTTTGCAACATCATCAGCTTGATGACCTAAAACCAAAACATGAAGATCCTCATTTATTTGAGAAGCTGCAGTTATAGCATTATAGGTAAATGGTCTAACCTCTTTATTATTATGTTCTGCAATTAATAATACTGACATTTAAATTACCTTAGCCTCATTTTTTAATTTTTGCACTAATTCTTCTACACTAGCGACTTTTATTCCAGCTTTTCTTTTTGGTGGCTCTTCAACTTTAATTTGTTCGATTCTAGGATTAATATCAACTCCTAAATCTGAAGCATTTAACTGTTCTATTGGTTTTTTCTTCGCTTTCATAATATTTGGAAGCGAAGCATATCTTGGTTCATTTAGTCTTAAATCACATGTAACAATAGCTGGAACATTTACTTCAATAGTTTCTAAACCTTCATCAATTTCACGAGTTACTTCTAATGCATTATCTTTAACTTCAATTTTCGATGCAAAAGTTGCTTGAGGCCAATTTAATAAAGCTGCAAGCATCTGACCAGTTTGATTACAATCATCGTCAATTGCTTGTTTTCCCATAAATACCAAATCAGGATTTTCTTTTTCTACAATTTTTTTCAAAATTTTTGAAACTGCTAATGGCTCAATCACATTATCAACTTTGACATGTATTCCCCTATCCGCTCCGACAGCTAATGCTTTTCTAACAGTTTCTTGAGCTTTTTCTTCACCGATTGTAATTGCAACTATTTCTTTAGCTTTGCCAGCCTCTTTAATTTTTACTGCTTCTTCTATTGCATTATCATCTGGTGGATTTGTTGACATTTTAACGTTGTCAGTAACAACACCAGAACCATCTTCTTTAACTCTTATTTGAACGTTGTAATCAATAACTCTTTTAACTGCGACTAATATTTTCATTAAGCTCTTAATAAATTATTTTCTGGATCGTAAGGACTTTCATCTAAAATTGTAGCATCATATTTCTCACCTAATATTTCAATTTTAAGTTTTTGTCCAACATTTGCTAATTCTGGTTTAACCATACCTAATGCTAATGATTTTCCAATTCTAAAACCAAAATCTCCTCCTGTAGCTCTTCCTATAACACTTCCATTTTCATAAATTGGATTGTTGCCTAATACATCTGCATCTTTTGGATTATGAACCTCCAAGGTAACAAGTTTGTTATCAAAACCTTTTTCTCTCCACTTGTTTAATGCTTCAAGTCCAATAAAACTTCCTTTATTAGGATGTATAAATCTATCAAGACCACTTTCATAAGGTGAGTATTCTATTGATAGTTCTGTTCCAACCAATTTATACGATTTTTCTACTCTCAAACTATTCATTGCTCTAATACCATATGGCTTTAGTCCAAGATCTTGTCCTGCTTCCATAAGTTTATCAAAAATGTGATTTTGATATTCAATTGGATGATGAAGTTCCCATCCTAATTCACCAACAAAATTAACTCTCATAGCATTTACTGGTGCGTACCCTACATCAACCATTTTTGCACTTAGCCATTTAAAGTTTTCATTTGAAAAATCATCTTTTGAAACTCTTTGCATTAACTCTCTTGCTTTTGGACCTGAAACAACCAAAACTCCATTACTATTAGTTAAATTTTCAAACTGCACTGAACCGTCTGAAGGCATCCATTTTAAAATCCAATCATGATCTAATCTTTGGAAAGCTCCTGCTGATACTAAATAAAAGCTATCATGTGACTCTCTCATAATAGTAAATTCAGAATGAACTCCGCCTTTAGTATTTAAAGCATGACATAAATTAATTCTTCCAACTTTTTTTGGTAATTTGTTTGCAACTAAATTATCTAAAAATTCCTCAGCACCAGGTCCTTTAATTCTACATTTTGCAAATGCAGTCATATCCAAAAGACCAACATTTTCTTTTACATTTTTGCATTCTTTTTCCATTGCATTGAACCATTTTGATCTTCTAAATGACCAATCATCTTTTTGCTCCATTCCATCAGTTGCAAAAAAATTAGGTCGTTCCCATCCAAATTTTTGACCAAACACTGCTCCTAAATTTTTCATTCTGTCATAACATGGCGCTGTTCTTAATGGTCTTGCTGCTGGTCTTTCTTCATCAGGAAAGTGGGTTATGAAAACGTGACTGTAGGCTTCTTCATTTTTAGCTTTTAAATATGATTTAGAGCAATAATCTCCATACCTTCTTGGTTCAACACCAAGCATATCAATTGTGGGTTCACCATCTACAATCCATTCAGCAAGTTGCCATCCTGCTCCACCTGCTGCAGTGATACCAAAACTATGACCTTCATTTATCCAAAAATTTTTCAATCCCCAAGCAGGACCAACAATTGGGTTACCATCAGGTGTATAACAAATTGCACCGTTATAAACTTTCTTAACTCCTACCTCTCCAAACGCAGGGACTCTATGTATTGCACCTTCAATGTGTGGAGCCAATCTATCCAAATCTTCCTGAAATAATTCATATTCAGAATCTTTTGATGGTCCATCTACATAACAAGCTGGTGCTCCATCTTCATATGGTCCTAAAATTAATCCACCTGCTTCTTCTCTCATGTACCATCTGCTATCACTATCTCTTAAAACTCCCATCTCTGGTAGTCCATCTTTTTTTCTTTTTTGAATTTCTGGATGAGGTTCAGTAACAATGTATTGATGTTCTACTGGGATTACTGGAATATCTAAACCAACCATCTTTCCAGTTTGTCTTGCAAAATTTCCTGAACAAGAAATAATATGTTCACACTCTATAGATCCTTTATCTGTTTCAACAACCCAACCATCTTTGGTTTGTTTCATTCCAACAACATTTGTATTTCTATAAATTTCTGCTCCTCTATTTCTTGCGCCTGTAGCAAGAGCTTGTGTTAAATCTGCTGGTTGAATATATCCATCTTCAGGGTGTTGTATTGCACCTACTAAATCTGATGTATTACATAATGGCCAGATTTCCTTAACTTGGTCTGGAGTTAAAAATTTTACATCAACACCTATTGTTTGAGCAACACCTGCGTATTGAAAGTATTCATCCATTCTATCTTTAGTGCTTGCTAATCTAATATTTGATACAACGCTGAAACCTACATTCTTACCTGTCTCTTCCTCTAAAGTTTTATATAAATTGACAGCATACTTATGAAGTTGTCCTACAGAATAACTCATATTAAATAGTGGTAATAAGCCCGCTGCATGCCAAGTTGAACCTGATGTTAGTTCTTTTCTTTCAATTAAAGCAACATCTGACCAACCTTTTTTTGCTAAGTGATAGAGTGCGCTAACCCCTACTACTCCACCACCAACTACAACAACTTTTGCTTTGGATTTCATTCTCAGATTCCTACTAAATTTTAATTACTAACGAAACAAAATTCTATTATTCATCATCTGCGTCACGCCAGCCCATTCTGAACATTAAATAAGCGGCAACTATAACGGAAATTGTACCTACTACCATGCCAATATTAATCCCAACTTCACTTCCCCAAAAATACCACCCAAGTTGAGTAGATGAAATTGTTGGAAAGCATAATATAAACATTAGAATTGCGTACCTAATATACATTGGAGGCTTTTTCATTATATTGATGATCCCATTGGTATTGGTTGTGAAACCGCTGTTGTTAGCCAGCAATCTAAAAGATTGCCTTCTTTATTATTCTTTTCAACTTTCCATTTAAATTTAAAATATTGTTTGTCCTTATCCAAGACAACAACTTCATAAGTTGCCATTGCACTTGATTTGTAAATTTCAGTTACTGTATTTTCTTTGTGATCAATCAGCATCGAGTATGAAGCCCCTTTTAACATTCTTTTAAATCTATCTAATGGACCTGTCATCCTTTGATTATTTGGATGTGCAAATTCCCATGTTTGCTCAATCCCTCTATCTTTATATGGAATGTCATTTTTCATTAATGCCTTTAATTGAATTAAAACAACTTGTTTTGGATCTATATTCACACTTGGTTTTAAAACATCGGCAAATGAAGAATTAAAATAAAAAAATGTAATTAAAAAAAATAAAATTTTGAATTTCATATTTTAAATTTATCTTAAATTTAAAATGAAATAAAAGGTCTTAATATCACACTTAATAATTTGATATTATATAGTTTTGAATAATCTATCGTATTCGTTTTTAATACATTTATTAGAGATATAATAAATTTTATTTTGAGAGACTAATTTAGCTGCATTTTCGTTGTGAATTCCTAATTGCAACCATAATACATTTGCACCAATTTCTATTGTTTGTTTTGCTATTTCCTCAGCCTCCTCACTAGGTCTAAAAACATTAACAATTCCAACATGATCTTTAATATCCGTTAGTTTTTTATAAACTGGTTCACCATGTATAATTTTATTATCTGTTACTGGATTAACAGGAAAAACTTTGTAACCTGTATTTCTTAAATATTTCATTATTATATTGGAAGTTTTTTTTGAGTCTGGGCTTGCTCCGACAATTGCTATCGTCCTATAACTTAAATATAGTTCTTTTATTTTTTCATCTAAAAGTGTTGTATCCATAATTTGATTTAAATTTTAAGATCTAGTCGCGGTTTCCAAAATGGTCTGAAGAGTTCAATTTTTGGACATCTATTCATAACTACTTTTAAACCTGCATCTTCAGCAATTTTTGCTGCATCATGATTAATTACACCTATTTGTCCCCATAATACTTTTGCTCCAATTGATATTGCCTCTTCAGCAATTCCATAAAGATCCTCAGATTTTCTAAATACTTCAACCATATCAACAGGTCTATCGATAGCAGATAAATTTGGATAAACTTTTAAATTTCTAATTTCCTTTATACCTGGTTTAGGATTTACAGGTATCATGTCATAACCAGTTTCATGCAAAACTCTTAGCACACCATAACTAAATTTAGTTTTATCTGGACTAGCACCAACCATAGCAATTGTCTTAACTGAGCTTAAAATATCTTTTAAATATTCAGCGCTATAAGGTTCGTTGTGGTTCATGTTTATTTTTTTTCTTCCTTTTTACTCGCGATATCTGCTTTTAATTCATGAGGTTCTAAAGGATCTAGGAAAGGATTTCGATACAATTTATCATGACTTTCAACTCCTATCTCAATTGTGCAATCTGTTTTTGCTTTAGCAACACATAAAATAATATATCCATCATTGATTTGTCTATTGTTTAAAGCAACTTGAGAACGTTGATCTACTTCTCCATTAATTAGTTTAGCTGCACATGTAATACATCCCCCATACTGACATCCGTATGGAAGATCGACACCTTGATCTCTTAATTCGTTTAATAAAGGTTTTTTTCCACTGACTTCAAATGCACTGTTATTTCTGTTTGAGATTGTAATCTTTGTCATAGCCAGATGTCGCTTGTACAATCTCCACCTGGATATCTACTTTCATGGCACCTACTTGGTCCATTTGGCTCTTTACCAAAATCAACAATAAAATCTTTATTAATTTTCATCCCACCATTTTCAACATCACAATCAATCATAATCATTGCTCCACCCTGTTTTCTAATTTCAGGATAAAATTGATTATCCCAAGTAGAAAATAATGATGTTGTTACATACATCCTTTTGCCATCTAAAGATAATTGATACATTTGAGGTCCACCAGCAATTTTGACACCATTTACTTCTTGGGCCTTTCCTAACAATCCACCCATCCAAACTTGACCAGTTAATTTAGGTTTGTGCGGATCTGAAATATCATATTGCCTCATATCTCCATGAAGCCAATTATTTATATAGAGATATTTATCATCCATTGAAACTAATATCGCTGACATAACTCCAGGTACAGGTATTGGCCAATCAGGATGTGGTTCATTTTCAACATCAATTATTTTTTCCCATTCCCATTTACCTTCTTTTGATTTCCAAAAATGAATTACATTTGCACTTAGTGCAGCACCACAAAATCCATGACTACTATCAGGATTATGCATAAATTTTACTTCTAAAGGTATTAAACCGTCTTCACCTAAATACATTGTTTGAACTGGCTCTTTTTTTTTAAAATCCCAAACATGAAGTCGTCTTCCATATTTCAAATGACCAACTTCTTCTAAATCAAACCCAGGCATAAAAGTATTAGGAGCCGCCCATTCAGAACTAACCATCACATTATGTCTTGGTTGGTACCAGAAGTCATAACTAAAAGGTATGTCTCCCATTGAATTTTCCCATCTACCTACAATTTCAAAATCTTTATTCAAATGTAAATATCCTCCTGGTGCTTCTCCTCGAGCGTCTCCAAGAAAAGAAATGATAATTTCAGAACCTAGGCAATGAACTGTATGTGGTCCTGATAAATTAGTTTTTTTCTTTATTTCAGATCCATCTACTACTTTATGTATTTTTGGAGCTCTAGGATCGGATGCAGTATCAACAACATAAATATTATTTGATCTAACACCTGGAACTAATAAATATTTTCTGCTCATGTTTGAGTCACCATGGCAAGAAGAACATGCATTCCATCCCATGTGATGCAATTCATCACCAATACCTGGCATTTCAAGTCTATGAATTACTTTAGAATATGTGGGGCTTTGAGGATCAACATCGACAGTTGCTAAATAGTCTGGTTTTTGTATTCCCGTCCCTGTGTAGATAGCTATTGTATATAAAAGCTTTTCTTTTGGCGCTTTTATTGCTTCTGCAGGACTAGCATATCCAGGACCACAGCATCCATCCATGATTGATTTTCTCCTTTGATTATAACTTAATCTTTTTTTTAAGTGACTTCAACTTAATGGTTATTTGTTTTTCCAACTTGGATTTCTTTTTTCAATAAATGCACTTATCCCCTCTTTGGCATCATAAGATGACATATTAAGTGTCATCATCTTACTTGTATAATCATAAGCTTTACCTAATGGCATTTCTAATTGTTTATAAAAACCTTTTTTACCTATTTTGATGGTTAAATTTGATTTTGAAGATATTTTTTTTGCAATATCTAAAACTTTTTTATTCAAAGTTTTTGGACTGTAATGATCATTAATTAATCCAATTTCCTTTGCATATTTTGCACTAATTGGATCACCGGTAAGTAGCATTTCCATCATTCTTTTTCTACTGATTTTTCGACTGACAGCGACCATTGGAGTACTGCAAAATAATCCAATTTTTACTCCAGGTGTAGCAAATGTTGCTGAGTTTGTACTATATGCAAGATCACAACTTGCTGCTAATTGACATCCAGCTGCGTAAGCTGCTCCATGTACTTTAGCTATCACTGGTTTGTTTCCTTCAACAATTTGCATCATAAGTTTTGAACAAAGTTTAAACAGTTTTAGATGATTAGATCTATTTTTTATACCTCTTACCTCTTTTAAATTGTGACCTGCACTAAATCCTTTGCCAGCCCCTTCTAAAATAATAACTCTAGTTTCTTTATCGTTATCTAATTTTTTGAATGCTTTTAATAAAGACGAAAGAGTATTGTATGATAAGGAATTATAAGTTTTTGGATCATTAATTAAAACTCTTTTAACACCCGGTGATACTTTATTTATTTTTACAGTCACTTATTTTAATTTACCTTCTTCTCTCATCTTGGCTCTAATTTTAGTTGCTGAAATTTTTTGGATTTCTTCAGACAAAACTATTTCTTCAATTTTATATCCAACACCTCTTCCATAACAAATATTTGTAATATTAGGGACAAGCATAATTTTGAACCTGCCCTCAAACTCTGGATTAAGTTTTTCTTCAATATTTTTCTTAACTGTTTCAAAATCAAATGGATTATCATCAACACCTTGTACATCTCTAATTTGAATACATACTTGTCCTGTTTTTTTTATAATTTCCTTAAATAGAGTATAGTGACCATCATGAAACGGTTGCCATCTTCCTAACATTTGAGCAGTTGGTTTTTTATTGTCCCATTGATACGTCATTTTTTTATCTCCTTTAAAATCTTTGGTGCCCAAGACTTAGCATCTTGCGATGTAACATGAAAATCATATTTTTCTGGTTTAACAAACATTTTATTAGTGTCATCAAACCTACCTTCTTTTATAGTATCTACCCAAACTACATAATCTGCAGGAAATAAACTTCTTGCCTTTGGAGTTGGGCAAATAAAATCCGCAATCACATAATTTCCTTCATCTTTTAATTTTAATGCAAAATCAGCCATTCTTTTTGCTTGTCTTGTTCTTCCCTCTTCTGAAAAATCCCAATCGTTTGCAGCTTTTCTTACTTCATCTGCATTTAATCTTTTTGCATTCAATAAGGGAGCAAGTTCATCAGCTAATGTAGTTTTCCCTGCGCCTGGAAGTCCCATAATTAATATAATTTTCATTTTTAGGTTTTAACTTTAAATTAAATTACCAGCAACCCACTTATGAAAATGATGTGTAGGATTGTCCATCTTTGGAGAAAAATTACCACCATTATAAGCTGGAGAGTTTCTACCTATTTGCATACTTTGAATTATATCTACATCTTCTTTTTGAATATCTTCCCATTGTTTGTGATTTTTTTGTCTTAGGGATTTATATTTTGTTGAATTTGCTGCTTCATCTCCTACATAATAAATTTCCATATGTTCTATTGTAAACTCATGATTGATTGGCTCTAACCAATAAGCATAATAATGATCTTTGTGAATTCCTAACATTACGTTAGGAAAAAGTGCTACGTACTCAGCTATATTTTCTTTATCTTTAGGCCAGTTAGGGAAACAAGGAAACTTTTCATTTCCTTCAAATCTTGGATTGTAAACAACTGTTCCTTGTCCAGCGAAACGATTTGGCAGTCCTTGAATATGATAGTGATCCTCAAATTTTGAATAAGAATTTAAACCTGGATGTACCCAAGGCAAATGATAGCTCTCACAATAATTTTCAATTGCAAATTTCCAATTACATTTTGCATCTAATTTAAAATAACCATAATCATTTGCATGATAAATTAATTCTCTATCTTTCAAAGGCCAAAATTTTTCCCATCTTTCACTTAAAGGACTAATGTAATCCTCAAATGAAATTTCATTGTTGTTAATATTAATCATAATTAGATCTAACCAAATATATGATCTTATCTCTTTTAAATTACTTTTTGATTTATCAAATTCAGGTGTTTGATGAATATTCATGCCTCCTATGTGAGGTGTAGCAATTAATTTTCCCTCTAAGTCATATGACCATGAATGATATGAGCACCTCATAACATTTCTAATTTTGCCAGCTTCTTTAACTAATTTAACTCCTCTATGACTACAAATATTATGAAAAACTTTTATTTCTTTATTTTTTGTTCTAACAATAAGCAAAGGTATTCCAAGTAAATCAATTGGTTTTACATCCCCTGGATCTGGAATTGAACTTCCTACTCCTATTACTATCCACTTATCTTCAAATAATTTTTTTCTTTCAATTAAAGTATATTCTTTACTGATGTAACATTCATTTGGTAAACCATGAGCTTCACTAATTGGTTTCGATACAATATCTAACTTTTGTTTATCTATAATATTGTAAATTTCTGACATGGCTTACTTTATCACTTGATATAACCCTAACCAAGCATTTACATCTTTACTTGCAATGTAATCTGACTTAAAAAATTTTATTTCTTTCCATTTATTTTGCTGTTTAAGTTGTTCAATTTTTTTATCAAAACCATATTCTTCATGTATTCCCTCATTTATAGTAAAACAGATAAATCCATCATTCTTTGTAATCCTGATAAATTCCTCCAAAGCTGGTGGCTTGACATGTCCAAAAGTAAATGTACCAACGCACATAACAGAGTCATATTCGTCATCTTTTTTATTAATGGGTTTATTCAAGTCTACTTGTTCAAGCTCTTCATAAAGATCATTCGGTACCAATTCTAATAACTTTTTCGAAAGATCTGCCCCATGAAAATTTTTAAAACCATGTTTTTTTAATTCAACACCGACCAATCCAGTACCACAACCAGCATCATAAATTTTTGCATCTTTATTTTTCTGAAATTCTGAAAATACTTTTGTTGTTTCTTTTGGTCCTGTGTAATTCCAATCGACCATATCCTTGTCATATTTATTACCATCACCCCACTCATCGTAATATTTCATTACTTGATCGGTGTCTTTTAACTTATAAATGGGAATTTTATTACCTACGTCTTTTTGCGCCATGATAAAACTTACTTCACTTTTAATAAAAAAACTCCAAAATAATTTTTTTTATCAGTAAAATATTTTAAGACTTTAAAGCCAGATTTATTAACTAATTTAACAAAGTTATTTTTTGAATATTTATGAGAATTTTCAGTATGAATGATTTCATCTTTAGTAAATTTAATATTCTTTTTATTAATTTTTAATGTGAAATTTTTTTTCGAAATAAGATGCATTTCAATTCTATTTTTTTTTAAATTGTAGAATGCTTTATGTTCAAAATCTTTAGTTTGAAATTTTGAATTACAAATTTTGTTTACTACATTTAATATATTTTTATTAAATTTTGCTGTAACTCCCAATTTATCGTTGTAAGCATTTTCAAGAGTTTTCTTATTTTTGATTAAATCAACCCCGATTACTAAATAAGAATTTTTGCCTATAATTTTTGAAAAATTTTTTAATATTTTTTTTGCATTTTTGGGTAAATAATTTCCTATTGTCGATCCTGGAAAAAAACTGACTATTTTTTTTTTATTTTTTAAAATTTTATTTAATCTATTGGTCTGACTAAAGTCGGCACATATTGCTGTTACCTTTAAATCTGAGAATTTTTTTGCAATTATCGATGCATTTTCAAACAAATATTCCTTACTAATATCTATAGGAATATATTCTTTGGGTTCACTTAATGAATTTATAAATTTATTAATTTTTTTATTTGAGCCACTACCAAATTCTACAATTGTTGAATTGATTGGTAATTTCTTTCTTATCTCTTTTTGTGAACTACCTAGTATTTCTAACTCTTTGTTTGTTGGGTAATATTCTTTAAGGTTTGTAATTTTATTAAATAACTTTGAGCCTTTCTCATCATAAAAATATTTAGGTAGTAAATATTTTTGTTTTTTATTTAATAATCCTTGTAAGATTAATTTTTTATCATCTTGAATTTGATTGTTTATGTTTATTAATTTTAAATTAGTCACTAGATGTCATCAGCTAGTCTGACACCACAAAACTGCCAAGTATCACTTGGGTAAAAGAAATTTCTATAAGATGCTCTGACATGATTAATAGACGTAGAATGTGAACCACCTTTTAAGACAAACTGATTACACATGAACTTATTATTATATTCTCCTAGATTTCCTTCATAAGGTTTATATTTTTTGTAAGGTGTGTAATTACTACTTGTCCAAGCCCATAAATTTCCGTAAACATCGTCTGCTTTTTCTTCCACTTCATGGAAGATTTTATTTTCTAAAAAATTACCTTTTTTCTCAGATTGTTTTAAAAAATACTCTAGTTCAAATTCAGTTGGTAATCTTTTGTTTTTATATCTTGCAAATGCATCTGCTTCATAGAAACTTATATGAGAAACTGGCTTTTCATTATCAATTTTTTTTACACCGTTTAATGTAAAATAATTATTATTATCTATCCAATACATTGGTTTTTGTAATTTGTTATTATTTACAAAATCCCATCCATCAGATAACCAATACTCATGGTTTTTATATCCTCCATCATTAATAAATTCTTTCCACTCTCCATTAGTAACAAATGAATATATTTTAAAAGGATCTAATTGTATTTCTGATACTGGTAATTCGTTATCGTAACAAAAAATATCCTCGTTATTTCCATATTTAAATTTTTTACTAGTTTCTAATGTCAATTCATTTTCTTCTTTAGCAGTTGGTTTATCATCGTTAGAATTATAAGTCGGCATCAATGGATTGTTGTAAAAAATATTTTTAATATCCATTAACATTAATTCTTGATGCTGTTGTTCGTGATTTGAACCTAGTTCAACTAAAAATGATGTCCTGTTATTTTTTGTCCTTTTTAAAAAATCAATAATATTTTCAGTTACATAGTGTCTATATTTTACAACATCTTTTAAGATGGGTCTATTTAGTGAACCTCTCTTATTTCGAGGATTGTACTCACCCACAGAATTATAATATGAATTAAATATGTAATTGTAATCTTTGTTAAAAGGTTTGTAACTATCATCTAATTCTGACAAGATGAATTTTTCGAAGAACCATGTGGTGTGACCAAGATGCCACTTAAGTGGGCTAACATTTTTGCTGGGCTGTATGACCATATCCTCAGCCTCTAAGTTTTCGCACAGAGATAGCGTTTGCTGTCTTGTTTTGGAGAATAATTCTGTAATTTGAGATAATTTATTTTCCATGACTAAATTTAATTAAATTTTCGGATCATGACAATGGGTTACAATGTGTTCAGCTGTTTAATATTTTTATAGACACGGAATATAAAACAATTAAGAATTTGGTTATGAATTTTTCTTTAGAAATAGGTCCTAAAACTGATTTAAGTACGTTGCCTAAGGTAAAAGATGTTTATGTTACAATGCTACCTGGAGGTGATTATAAAGAGACTGCTCAACAATCTGGAGAGTTAGTTAAAGAGGGATTTAATCCAGTTCCTCACTTCCCAGCAAGGTCAATAAATGATGAAAATCAGCTAAAAGATTATGTTTCTAGATGTAAAGATTTGGGTGTTAAGCAGGTCTTGGTGATAGGTGGAAGTCGTGACCCGATCGGAAAATTTGATAGCTCATATCAAATGTTAGAGACAGGGTTTTTTGATGGCATCAAGATTGGAATTGCTGGACATCCCGAGGGGAGTCCTGATATATCCGACTCTGATTTAGAAAAAGCTATGATAGATAAAAAGCCTTATGCTGATTATATAGTTACACAATGGCTAATGGATACTCAGCCTATTATAGATTTTATCTCAAAACAAACAATACCAGTTCATGTTGGAATAACTGGGCCAATGAAAATATCTAGCTTAATTAAATTTGCTAATATTGTAGGGGCAAAAAATTCCATTAACTTTCTTAAATCTAATTTTAGTAAGGCGTTAGATTTATTGAAACCTAAAGACCCTAATGATTTAATTGGGAAAGTTAAATCGCATACTGATTATTTCCACATTTATACATTCGGCGGCTTGAAGGAAACTAACAAGTGGTTGAAGGAGAATAACTATGTCTAATGAATTTGACTATAGTAAACTAAGACATACAACATCAGTAGATCAGTCTGATAGAAAAGTACCATACAATTTAAGGCAAAGCGGACCTACTAAAGTTGAGATGCTAATATCAACAAGAGTAAGGAAATCTCCATACTGGCATTTATCTATGAAAGCAGGATGTTGGAGAGCAACTGTTTATAACAGAATTTATCATCCAAGAGGTTATGTTAAACCTGAAGATGGTGGTGCAATGGTTGAGTACGAAGCAATTAAAAACCATGTAACAATGTGGAATGTTGCAGTTGAAAGACAAATACAAGTTAAAGGACCAGATGCAGAAAAATTTGTTGATTATGTAATTACAAGAGATGCTACAAAAATTTCTCCAATGAGAGGAAGATATGTAATTTTGTGTAATTCTTATGGAGGAGTATTAAATGATCCTATTCTTTTAAGAATTTCTAAAGATGAATTTTGGTTTAGTTTATCAGATAGTGATATAGGATTATATCTGCAAGGAGTAAATGCAGATGAAAGGTTTAATGTTCAAATTAATGAAATAGATGCTTGTCCTGTACAAATTCAAGGTCCTAAAGCAAAAGCTTTGATGAAAGATCTTTGTGGAAGTGAAGTTGATATTGATAACATGCCTTTTTATGGATTGGCTTCTGCAAAAGTTGGTGGAAGAAGTTGTATAATTTCTCAAACAGGTTTTTCAGGCGAGTCTGGATTTGAAATATATTTAAGAGAAGCAACTTTATATGCCGAAGATATGTGGAATGCTGTTCTTGAAGCAGGTAAAAAACATAACTTAATGGTAATTGCTCCTGCACACCATAGAAGGATACAAGCTGGAATTCTTTCATGGGGACAAGATATGGATCATGAGCATAATCCATTTCAATGTAATCTTGGATATCAAGTTTCTTTATCTGGTAAAGGTGAATGGAACAAAAAAGCAGATTACATTGGTAAAAAAGCTCTCGAGAAAATGAAAGCTGATTTAAAAGCAGGTCATAAACCTTACAAACTTCAATTAGTTGGACTTGAATTAGGAGGAAAACCTATTGAAGAATATGCTCCAGATTTTTGGTTAATTTCAGAAAACGGCAGTGAGCCTGTAGGATTTATAACTTCTCCATGGTATCACCCAGAAAAAGGGAAAAATATTGCTATGGGATATGTTCCATTTGATGGCACGCTAAATGCAAATGGTTTTCCAAGAGGTAAGGTTGGATCGAAATTTAAAGTCCATCTACCAGAAAAATATTCTGATAAACCTGGGGAACCAGTTGATGCAGTTGTAGTTGATATTCCATTTACAGAATCTTACAACGCAAATACAAGAGAAGTAGTCAGTAAGTGATAAAAATTTTTTTAGGGGGAATTTAATTCCCCTTAAATATGACGAAAACCTTTTTCATAGTTGTTTGCATTATAATCGCTATTGCTCTAATAATATTCCCATTAATCGTTTCATATAAGGCGCAAAAAAAAAATAAAGATAATTAATGTTTGCTCAGTTTTTAGATATTGTTTTTAAATCGTTAAAGCTTGATAAAACTCTTTATAGAACTCCAAGATATTATGGAGAAGCTGGAATTTATTTTGCAATTCTTATCATGATTTTAGATGGGGTTGCTGGTGCTATTGCAGCGAACACAATTGTTAAAACGTCTGTTGGTATATCTGGTTTAACAGCATTATTAACTTGGCTGGTATGGGCAATTTTTATATTTGTAATTGGAGTTAAAATTTTTCCTGATAAAGATAGAAAAATTCCATTTAAAAGAGTCCTTATAGCCGTTGGGTACGCACATGCTCCAGGACTAATAAGATTTTTTGCTGTCACGCCAGAATTAGTGCTTTTAATTATTTTTCTTACCCAATTTTGGATTTTTGCTTCATTAATCATTGCAACACGACATATTTTAAATTTAAAATCAAATTTAAAAGCATTTGGAATTGTATTTTTGTCTTTTTTAATTATTTCTTTTTTGACAATTTCTTTCGTAATGACAAAAATTAATTCGTTACCTATTAGTACGAATATTTAAAGTGGAAATAAAGTTTTTGATGTTCTGCAGGAGTTACAAAGTTTATATCCTGTGAGTATTAAATTTTGAGTTACTGTCTCATCTTCTTTTTTACATTCATCACAAATATCATTTAATTCATTTTTATCTGATTTGTCCGATTTATATTCAAAGTTATCAGTCATTATCTGTTAATCCTGCTCCTGCAGTTTTTTGTTTTAATTCATCTGTTTCTTCAACAAATGTGTTTTCAGATAATTTTGTTAATTCTTTCCAATCTTCTTCGGAAAAATTATTCTTGTTTTCTAAGAATTGGATTTTAATTACATCGGCTTTTTCTACAACCTCACTACTTAAATAATTTGAATAAATTGATTGATTGAAATTTAATAAAAATTCTTTTTGATCTATCTTTAAAAAAATTCTCTTTCCTGTTATTTCCGAAGATCTGCTGACAAACGGCAAAAATATCAATGGGTAAGCCATTTTTTCAATTTCTATATCATTTAGTTCTTGGATAGAGATAGATTGATCAAAAAAACTTAATCCAAGTTTAATTGGACAGTAAAAGTTTTGAGGTCTGTTGCTTTTGTTAAAAGATTGGCAATTTTCAAACTTCTCATTATTAAAAATCTTAAAATATTGGTTTATATGTTTTATTCCTGGTAAACCAAATAACTCGAGTTGCTTGATGTTCTTTCCTATTTCTTCTGCAACTCCCCAGGAGAAACCTTTCGCTTTTGTTGAACGTTTAACAATCGTGTCAATTTCACTATAACTTCTCATTAATTACTTTAGTTATATATCCAATATTGATTAAATGAATTCAGTTCATTTGGTAATGGAGCTCCTTGAAACATACAAATCCTTAACCATTTATCAGATCTTGGATCAAACTTTACCGCCCCAAAAAAAGATAGTTTAAGTCTTAACATATCAATAGGAACTAATTTTGAGCCAATGGTGTTATCTTGAATTTCAGAATATGGATATTTCTCTGTTATAAACACTCTTCTTACAATATGTCTTAAATCATTGTTCTGTACTAGAAAATTGCCAATCTTTAAGCTGTTTTTTAATGTAAAAATAGTTTCATAAAGTTTTTTAATATCTCTAGCAATAGCTGTAGGCTGCTCAAGTTCTGAGCCATTATCTTCAAATCGATCTCCAATCCTAGGTTCTTCTTTATTTTTTGAAATGAACCAAAATTTTTTATTGTTTTCATTTTTTGAAAAATCAATTTTTAAAATATCTGAATAATTTTTTTCAATTATTTCTCTTAGGTCATTTATAGTTCTGTCTACAGGTATATTAAAACTACTATCCTCGTCTGAACTCATTTGAGAAATCAAAGGATCGGTTATTTTATTATATGGTTCCATCATTATAGAAACCAAATACTCAACTCCTTCTTCGGATAAATTTTCCTCCGCCCAATTGTATAATTTGTCGAATATATAAAAATTTGATTTATGAATATTATCTTTCAAATAATTGATTAAATTTTGTAAATCATTAATTAAATTCTCAATTTTCTTCTTTTGATATTCACTATCAGTATTCCATGAAGTTACATTTTTTAAAGATTTTGTTAAACAGTTGTAAAAAATTTTAAACTCTTCTTCTGATACTTTTTCTATTTCTCTTATTTTTTTTAAAGCTGTCTCTTTAGCGAGAATCCAATTATTTAATAATGAAGGGTGGTTAACAATAAATGGTGCCATTCCTAATCCAGTTGAATTTCCAATTCCTAAATTTCTGCAAATATCCAAGTCTAATTCTACAGCATCTTTAGGATTTTTATGTTTTGCTATATGATTGACTTGATCAAAAGTGAATTGTCTTACAAGGTAAACTAACATCATTTCCAATCTAAAAGGACCATTTATTTCATCTCTATTTTTAATTCTAAACCTGTCTGCTAATCCAAATTTTCCTGAGCCATATACTGCAGTTGTTCTGTACAAATATCCAACTTTTAAAAGCTCATTAGTATTGGGCTGGATGCCTTTTGATAAACACTCAACCACATAATTAAATGCTCTAACTGATCTATTTGCTCTTGAGAGAGTTAGTTCTTTATAAGAAAGTCTCCCTACTTCTTGTTTAGGGACATTTTGTGAAAGTCTATCAATATCAATTTTTGAAGGAACGCCATCATACAAAGCAAATGCAGCATCCCATTTAGTTGCTATTACTCTATCAGATCTTTCCTCATCTTTAAGCTCATTAGCAAAACAAACTAAAGAATATGTTTTTTTATCTTTTGAAAATGAATAAATAGCGACTCCAAATCCTCCATCATTCAAGTCGAACAAATCTCTTTTATATTTCCAATCCTTGAACTCATTTAAAAATGATCTTAGAAAAGATAATTTAGATTGATGAAACGATCCAAGTCTAGAGAGTTTCATTACAATTTTAGGATCTCTTAGTGGAACTTGCATTAATTAATTCCTTTATAAAAATTAAACCAGTTATTGCCAAGTATCTTATTTATCTCTTCTTCGTGAAAACCTTTATTTTTTAGTTCTGTGTTTATATTATTAAATCCTCTTGCATCCAAAAACCAATCTGGTTGTTTTGGAAAACCAGGTTTATCTTTACTGCCTTCACCAAAATTTTTTGATTTTGACCATGTTCCATTTCTCATCCACTCAACTACACTATCTGGTTGGTTCAAACATAAGTCTGATCCTATACCAACATTATTAATACCCATAATTTCAACTGTTCTTGCAACCATTTCACAAAAACTTTCTATTTTACAATTCGTTCCATCTTTTAAATGATGAGCATACAATGATAACCCTAACATTCCTCCACTATCAGATAAAACTTTTAATAATTCTGTAGATTTATTTCTTTTTGCTTCAAACCAAAAAGTTGGATTTGCATGAGTAATCGCAATAGGTTTTTGACTAATTTCAATTGCATCAAGTGTACTTTTTTCTGCTGAATGAGACATGTCAACAACGATACCTACTCTATTCATTTCTTTAATAGCCTCTTTTCCAAAATTAGTAACTCCGCTATCATTTTTTTCATAACATCCGGTGGCTAATAATGATTGGTTGTTATAAGTTAATTGCATAAATCGACAACCTTGTGAGTGTACTTTTTCTATAAGACTTATGTCATCTTCAATTGGAGAACAATTTTGAAATCCAAAAAAAATTGCAGTTTTATTTTCTTCTTTTGCTTTTGTAATATCATTGTAGTTATTGCCTAGAAATATAAGATCTTTATTTTCTTCAAAATGTTTATTCCACTCTTTTATTCTTTGTTGTAATTCATCATAGTCCTCATGATAAACTAACGTTACGTGAACCGCATTTAATCCAGCTTTATTATTTATTTCAAAGATTTCTCTAGACCATTTACAATACTGAAGATTATCAATTCGATAATTCATATTTGGTATACACTATTATTATTATTATGATTGTCACTAACTTAAACTGTCCTTAGCTAAAAATTGCAATTTAAGGGAAATATCTGTAAATTGATATTGGTTTCATGAAATACAAAAAAAAATCACATAAAGTATCAATTGTAATGGGCAGTCAGTCTGATTACAAAACAATGAAGAATTGTGAAAAAGTTCTTAAGATTTTAAAAGTTAATTATGAGACAAATATCGTCTCTGCACACAGAACGCCAGATAGACTATATACTTATGCAAAGAAAGCAGAAAATAATAATATTTCTATTATTATTGCTGGGGCAGGAGGATCAGCACATTTACCTGGTATGATTGCTGCAATAACTAGAATTCCAGTCATAGGTGTTCCTATTGAAAGTAAAAAGTTAAAAGGTTTAGATAGCCTTCTATCAATTGCTCAAATGCCTAAAGGAATTCCTGTTGGCACAGTTGCTATTGGAGAAGATGGTGCAATCAATGCTGGTTTATATGCTGCTTCAATTATAGCTACTTATGATAACAATGTAAAAAAAACACTTTTAAATTGGCGAAAAAAACAAACATCAAAAGTAAAAAAAAAACCAAAGTAATTAATGTCTAAACCTGATCTAGGAATAATAGGTGGAGGACAATTAGGAAGTCTGTTAGCATCTGCAGCAAAAAAACTTAATATTAAAACGGTTATTTTATCAGATGATAAAGATGCACCCGCAATCAATTTTGCAGATGAATTTATTTATGGAGATTACCAAGACATAAATATTATCAATAACTTTTTAGAAAAAGTTGATCTTGTTACTTATGAGTTTGAAAATATCCCATATGATATACTAAAAAAAATTAATGAAACCAAATCTGTTTTACCAAGCCCCGAAATAAATAAATTAATTCAAAATAGAATGACTGAAAAAGAGTTTTTAAATAAAAATAATATAACTACAACACAGTTTGTAAGTATTAACGATTTAGATGATATAAAAATAAACGATAGATTAATACCTGGATTATTGAAAACTTGTACACTTGGTTATGATGGAAAGGGCCAATATAAAATAAATAATGCAAATGATTTAAATGAAGATTTTGATTTTTCAAAAGGCTACATCTTGGAAAAGATAGTAAATTTAAAAAAAGAAATTTCAGTTGTGGTAACAAGATTTGGTCATCAAAAATATGAAATTTATGATCCAATTGAAAATTATCATGAAGACCAGATTTTAAAACACTCCAAAATTCCCGCTGATATAAGTGATGAAATTAAAAATAAAGCATTGGACTGGGCAAAAACAGTGGCCGAAGAGCTTGATTATATTGGTACTATGTGCGTTGAATTCTTTATAGATAAAAATAATAATTTATATGCTAATGAAGTTGCACCAAGAGTACATAATTCTGGACACCTAACTATAAATTCACACAACATTAGCCAATTTGAAAATCATATAAGAGCTGTATGTGGACTTGAAAAATTAGAAACAAAAAAAATTTATAATGCAAAAATGCTTAATTTGATTGGTGAAGAAATATTAGAATATAAAAATAAAAAATTTAAAGAAAATGAATTTTTTTATGATTATTTAAAAAAAGAAGTTAAAGCTAAAAGAAAAATGGGACATTTAACAACTATAGAAAAATAGTTTTAAGTTATAGTTTGTATCAAAGAAATATTATTGTTTGTAGGTTTATTAACTTCCTTTGAAACTTCATGAAAGTTTAATTTCGTTTTTTTACACTCTTTAAGAAAACTCGATCCTGTTAATTCAAGATTTAAATATCTATTAACATCATTTTCATTAATTATAACAGGCTGTCTGTGATGTATTTCTTTAATATTTTCATCTGCATCCTCGGTTATTAAACAAAATTGATCATTATCATAAATAGCCGCTAAATACATAAGCTTTTTATCCTCTCTTAAAAAATAATAAGGTGTCTTATTTTCTTTTTCTCTTTTCCATTCATAAAAACCATCTGCTACAGCTACACATCTATGTAGTCGAATTAATTTTTTGAAAGATACTTTTTCATCTATAGTTTCTAGTCTTGCATTTATTAAAGGTTTAAAATCTTTTTGCTTAGCCCAACTAGGTACTACTCCCCACTTTAAATTTTCTAGAGTATTTCCATTATTATATTTTTTAATCACAGGTAATTTTTGAAATGGGTGTGCATTATAATTTTCATTATCTTCAACTTGTATAGCTGACTTAACAAGTTTTTTTGTTTTTGTAACGGGGCTGGTTATTACGTATCTTCCACACATATTTAATTTTCTTGGTTTAATCTAAATTTAGATTATATGTTTTTCAAAACTATGAAATCAATAGAAAATAATTTTGATGATCCGCAAGTAAATGAGTTGCTAACTAAGCATTTTATTGAATTGAGATCAGTTTCTCCTGAGGGGAGTTCGCATGTATTAGATATACCTGGATTAAAGGATCCAAGTATAAAATTCTGGAGTTTGTGGGAAAATAATGAATTAATTGGTTGTGGAGCTTTAAAATTATTTGATGAAACGCATGGAGAATTTAAATCTATAAGAGTTTCAGATAAATTTAGAAATAAAAAATATGGTGGAAAAATAATTTCACATCTTATTGAAAAATCTAAACAAATAGGAATTACTAAACTAAGTGTCGAAACTGGTGCGGGTGATTTTTTTGCGCCCGCTAGAAAACTTTTTAAAAGTTTTGGTTTTAAAGAGTGTGGGCCTTTTGCGCACTATAAAGATGATCCTAATTCGTGCTATTATTCAGTAGACATTTGAGGAGTTTAGTTTGGAAGCTGATAAATCAAGACCATTTGTATTATATGTTGCTGAAATCATTTATCGAAAGATATATGAAATCAAGATTAAGAACCCTAATTTAACTAATATTCAAGCTTTTGAAATATTTATTGCATCAGATGATTATAATGAAATTAGTTCAGGAAATTTTCATGATAAATGGTTTAAAGAACTTGAGAATAATGACTACATAGATAAATCTACAAAAAAAAAGATTAATCAAGAAACTATAAGACTTTTACAAATACAAAAAGATACTATGATTAAACAACTAATGAAAATCCCAAAATTATATTATGCAAAAAGTCACTTTCCGTTGGAGTTATCTCAAAGAGCATTTGATCATTTGTGGAGAGTTTGTGAAAGTTATGAACTTTGGTGTAAAGAAACTAAACAAAATGGATTAATATTATTAAATTTAACAGAATAATTTATGAGTAATAAAATTTTGAGATTTATAGACAGTACTTTAATAGATTTAGGAAGACAGTTTAAGTGGACCTATCTGCCACCATTGATGATTTATCTTGCTGCTGGTATTTCAGGACTAACAGGTATTGTTGGAACTTTTTTCGTTAAAGACTATCTAAACTTGTCTGCTGCTTTTCTTGCTGGACTGGGTTTTTGGGCTGGAATTCCATGGGCATTGAAGATGCCTTTAGGTCATCTTGTTGATCTTATCTGGAATAAAAAAAATTATATGGTTTTTGTTGGAGCATCCTTAATCTCGTTAAGTTTAATTATAATGTACGGTTTAATAATTCATACTGAATGGATGTCATCAATTCTTTCAGTAGAAACCTGGTTTGTGATCAGTGTTTTGCTTGCTCCGATTGGTTATGTTGTACAAGATGTTGTAGCTGATGCTATGACTGTAGAAGCAGTTCCTTTAGTTGATGATAGTGGAAATAAATTTTCAAGAGATGAAATCAAACTTATGCATACAACAATGCAAACTCTTGGAAGATTTGCAATAATTGGTGGAACTGTTTTAGTTGCTTTAGCTAACGTTATCCTCTTTAAAGGAGTAGACGAACTTGAACAAACAGATAAGATAAGTTTATACGGTTCAATTTATATATATGCTTTAATTATTCCAATTGTATCTGTACTAGGAATATTTCTTGCCTCATATTTAAAAAATCAAAAGAAAAGAAAACTTATTGATCAAGGTTTAGAGGGTGATCAAGATTATGCTCCTTCGGAGAAAACTGAAGTAAACTGGTGGATATTAGGTGGAAGCTTGGTTTTTGTTATCTTCACTTTAGGTATTGGTTCATTCAAAGTGCCTTTTGCTCAAGAAATTGTTTTTGTAGGTTCAATGGCAATTATTCTTTTTTTAATGAATAAATTAGTTAAAGAACTTCCTCAGGATTTAAGACTTACTGTTGTAGGAACGGCAATAATAATTTTTATTTTTAGAGCAATGCCAGGACCTGGTCCAGGTTTATCGTGGTTTGAAATTGATGTACTTGAATTCAATGAACAATTTTTTTCTGTATTATCTCTTATAGCCTCTGTTTTAACACTTGTTGGTATTATTTTATTAAGACCATTTATGGCAAATAACTCCATAGCTAGAATAATAGTGATTTTATCTGTTGCAGGTGCAATTTTATTTTTACCAAGTGTGGGTATGTATTATGGATTTCACAATTGGACATCATCAATTACTAATGGAGTTGTTGATGCCAAGTTTATTGCAATATTAAATACTGCACTTGAGTCACCTTTGGGACAAGTCTCAATGATACCTTTGCTTGCATGGATTGCTAAAAATGCGCCTTCGCATTTAAAAGCAACTTTCTTTGCAGTATTCGCATCTTTTACAAATCTTGCTTTATCAGCAAGTGCTTTGGGGACTAAATATTTAAATGAAATTTATGTTATTACTAGAGAGGTAAAAGATAAGGTAACAAACGCTATTCTTACCACTGCCGATTATTCAGATCTAGGTATTTTGTTGATAACAGTAACACTAATAACTTTAATAATTCCAATTGTGTTTGTGGTTATTATTCAAAAAACTAAATTTAAAACTTCAGAATAATTTTTATTCAGCTTTATAGCCAAATTCTAAACAAGCATCAGTTATTGAATGGTAAACAGATTCACCAAAACTTCTTAAAGCAAATATTCTTAGCTTTCTTGGATTTGAGCTAATACAATCAATAGTTATTGTGATTGCGTGAAAAGCTGAATTAGAACATTTTCCTTCATCAAGACCATCTAAATTTAACGGACAACCCTTTTTCAATACTTCATCCACTAAAGAACCTTCCAATTCCAGTATTGTTCTTGAATGAGATAGATCTGTTAATGCAAAATCATCATGACTTAGGTTTGCTAAAATAGATTTTTCTATTTCTTTATTTGTTGAAACGACTAACCAATTATCAGGTCCCATCCATAAAATTCTTGTATTAGGATTTGAAGATACCAATAGTGACTTCGGTAAATTTAAATTATCTATTTTTATTTTATCGATGCTAATTGAAGATTTTTTATATTTAACAATTTGATAAATCAAAACATCTTTAATTTCCCTAATATTTATTAGCTCATCTTTGCTATCATGATTACCAAATAATCCATGTTTATGAATATTTTCTAATGCAGAAACATTTTTCATGATCTAACTCTTTTTCCTTCAGGATCAACATAATGCGAAGAAATAACTTCTACTTCAATTGATTTATTTTTTAATGGTGATACCGCAAAAAACTTTTTACCGATCATATTTTTTCCATCTTTCATAATTGCTAGTGAAAATGGATTATTATTTTCTACACTCCAACAAGAAGAAGAAACATGGCCAAGTTTAGGGTTTGGTAATTTTGCATTTTGATCTTGAACAATATGAGATCCTTCGGGAATACTAGACTTTCTATCAATTGGAATAAGTCCAACAATTTTTTGTCTGCTCTCAACATTAAATGCTTCTCTTCCTAAAGAATTTTTGCCAATAAAATCTTTTTTCTTTGAAACTAATCCATTTAATGAAACATCTGATGGGATTGTTCGGCCATCTAATTCTGGTCCTGCAACGTGTCCCATTTCTATTCTTAATGTTGATAAAGCTTCAGTTCCGTAAGGCTGATTTCCAAATTCTTTTCCTACTTCCATCATTTTCTCCCACATAAACATGCCGTGATCTGATTTGACATTAATCTCATATGCAAGCTCACCAGAAAATGAAATTCTAAAAATTCTTGATGTAACACCAAAAAATTCTGCTTCTTTATAGCCCATAAAAGGCAAAGCTTCATTTGATACGTCTAAGTTCGGATATAATTTTGATAACATGTCTCTAGATTTAGGTCCTGCAATTGCAGCCCCTGCCCATTGCTCAGTTGTAGAGACAACATTTACGTTTAATTCTGGCCAAACAATTTGAAGATAATATTCTAAGTGAGATAAAACATTTGCAGCTTGCGCAGTTGTAGTGGTCATATGATAATGATTTTCTGAAATCCTTGTTGTTGTTCCATCATCCATTACAATTCCATCTTCTCTGAGCATTAATCCATATCTTGCTTTTCCAACAGGTAATTTCATCCAAGCATTTGTATAAACTCTATTTAAAAATTCTGCTGCATCTGGACCTTTAATATCAATTTTTCCTAATGTTGTTACATCGCATATACCAACATTCTCTCTAACATTTTTTGCTTCTCTCTTTGAAGCTTCAAATAAAGTTTCATTACCTTGTTTGTAATATCGAGGTCTTTTCCAAGCACCTGCATCAACAAAAACAGCATTATTTTTTTCATGCCATTCATGCATTGGTGTTTTTCTAGTTGGCATATATTCCATACCTACTTCACGACCGACTATTGTCCCAATTGTAATTGGTGTGAAAGGCGGTCTAAATGTTGTGTGTCCTACTTCAGGAACTATTTTATTTTCTATATTAGATACCAACTGAAGACCATTTAAATTACTTGTACGGCCTTGATCTGTTGCCATTCCAAGAGTTGTATATCTTTTGACGTGCTCTATTGATCTGTAACCTTCTCTTAGTGCGATTTCTATATCAGAGACAGATACATCATTTTGAAAGTCAACAAATCTTTTTGGATTTTCATTTTTAGGTAACGGCATACACCAAAATTTATCATGAGCACCATATTTTTTTTCATTTACATTTGGAATTGCAATTTCTGTTTTAGTATCTGTAATTTTAGCAGAAAGATTTGAACCATTTTCAAAACCATTTTTTAAACTTTCTTCTAATGTAAATGATCCATTTGCTGCGCCAACTGAGGTTTCATGTTGTTTTTTCTTATCTGGAATAAATGCATCAATTTTTTCTTCATACTTAAGTTTATTTCCTGATTGTGATGCTAAATGAACAGATGGTGTCCAAAATCCAGACACACAAATACAATCACAATCTACAGTTTCTATTCTCTCAAATGAATTTTTATCTTTATTCAGTTTGCCAATTTTTGCAGATTTAACTTTTTTGTATCCATTAGCAACAATAACACCGTGGGAAAATCTTATATCAATTCCCTTTGATTTAGCTTCATCAATTACTTCTGATGAATGTTCTTCTCTTGTATCTAATATGATTGGTTCAACATTATTTTTTTTGAACTCTAAAGCTGTTTCATATGCACTATCGTTATTTGTAAATATTAAAGGTTTCTTTCCAACCAATACTCCATAGACTTTCATATATTCTTTTGCAGCTGCAGATAAAAAAATTCCTGGAGTATCATTGTTACCAAACACAATTGGTCTTTCAATTGAACCCGTTGATAAAATTGTTTCTTTGGCTCTAATATACCAAAGTCTTTGTCTTGGGGTGAATTTTGATTTTTTCTCTAAATGATCACTAACTCTCTCAAACATTACCAGCATGTTATGATCATAGTAACCAAAAACTTGAGATCTATTTTTTACAGTGACATTAGGCATAGATTTTAATTCAGTAATTATTTTTTCTGCCCAATCTTTTCCTGATAAATTATCTATACTTACGTCATCAGTTAAAAGTGTTCCTCCAAATCTTGGTTTATCCTCAGCTAAAATTACTTTTGCTCCATTTTTTGCAGCAGCATAAGCACTTGCTAATCCAGAGGGTCCGGATCCAGTAACTAACAAATCGCAATACTCAAATTTATGTTCATATCTTTCTTTATCTTTTTCTATCGAAGCAACCCCTAAACCTGCAGCTTTTCTTATGAAAGGTTCGTAAATTTTGTACCAGAAACTTTTAGGCCACATAAATGTTTTGTAATAAAACCCAGCAGGGAAGAACATTTTTAAAAAATTATTAATTGCACCAATATCAAAATTAACTGATGGCCAACAATTTTGGCTAGTAGCTGATAAACCTTCAACAAGTTCCATTTCTGTTGCATTAACATTAGGTTCTGAATGACCATTGAATTCCACTTGAAGCTTTGCGTTTGGCTCCTCTACTCCTGCACCAAAAAAACCTCTCGGTCTATGATATTTAAAACTCCTACCAACTAAGTGTATTCCATTTGCTATTAAAGCAGATGCAATTGTATCACCTTCATATCCAAATAATTTTTTACCATTAAAAGTAAAAGATATTTTTTTGTTTCGATTAATTAATCCCTCTTTATTTAATCTAAATAGTTGGCTCATCTTATTTCTTCTGTAACTTTTGCAGTTTGGAAAATTTCATGTGTAGCGGTGTCTCTTTGCACCTTAATCCATTGTCTACATCCAGCTATATGTTGCCATAACTCTATATGTTTCCCTCTTGGACTTTTTCTCATATAAACAAAATTATCCCAATCCTTGCTTGATACTTCTTCATTTATATTAGGTCTTTTTACAGTTGCATCACCTCCATATGAAAATTCTTTTTGTGCTCTTAAACCGCAATAAGGACATTTAATGTATAACATTTTTTAACCAATCCAGGTTTTAGTTCCTAAACCTTTTTCATCTAAAAGATGGCCTGTACAAAATCTATTTAATCTTAACTCTGAATTTAATTCATGAACTTGATCTTGTGCAATTGTGTGAGCAAATGTCCAACCTGAGACAGGAGTTGATTTAAAACCTCCATAACACCATCCGCAGTTTAAATATAAACCTTCAATATGAGTTTTATCAATTATTGGAGAACCATCCATTGACATATCCATGATCCCACCCCATGTCCTTAACATTTTTAATCTACTTAAAAATGGAAACAAAGCTAAGCCACCTGTCAATACATGTTGTATAGTTGGCAAGTTACCTCTTTGAGCATAACTATTATATCCATCAAGATCACCACCCATTACCATCTCACCTTTATCTGATTGACTTATATAAAAGTGGCCTGCGCCAAAAGTTACTACTCCGTCTAATAATGGTTTTACAGGTTCTGAAACACAAGCTTGTAGTACGTGAGTTTCTATTGGCAGTGTCATATTTAATTTTTCAGCTAATATATTTGTGCTACCTGCAACACATAATCCAACTTTTTTTGCTTTAATATCTCCTCTTGAAGTTCTAATTCCTTTTATCTTTCCGTTAACAACATCAAAACCAGTGACCTCACAATGTTGTATTATATCTACTCCCATATCATCTGCTTGACGTGCATAACCCCAAGCAACAGCGTCATGTCTTGCGGTACCAGCGCTTGGTTGCATTAAGCCTCCAAAAATCGGGAAACGTACTTCATCACTAAAGTCAGCCATTGGAATTAATTTTTTAACTTCTTCTCTATCCAATAACTTTGCATCTATTCCATTTAATCTCATAGAGTTTCCTCTACGAGCATATGCATTCATTTGAGCATCTGAGTGGGCTAAGTTTATTATTCCCCGTGGAGAAAACATCACATTAAAGTTCAGTTCTTGACTTAAGTTTCTCCATAAATCCATTCCAAATTCATTAAATCTTGCATTAGCATCATACATAAAATTTGATCTAATGATCGTTGTATTTCGACCAACATTTCCACCACCAATCCAGCCTTTCTCAATGATAGCTACATTTCTAATATTATGTTCTTTTGCTAAATAATATGCAGTAGCAAGACCGTGTCCTCCACCTCCAATGATGACTACATCATATTCACTTTTTGGAGTTGGATCTTTCCAAGCAACTTCCCAATTTTGGTGATTGGAGAAAGCATTTTTGATTAGACTAAATACTGAATATTTCTGCATCCGTAAGTTTTATAAAATTAAATATAAGTTTTTGCTAATTTTTTTTATATATATTTTTTAGATGTTTAAATACGTGACAAAAAAGGATAGTAATTCTGCTCATTAATAAGTAATTAGATTTATGTCAAAATCAGATATCCAAATTGCACGAGAAGCAAAAATGAAACCCATAAATGAGATTTTGGGTAAAATTAATGTTCCAGACGAACCAAGTGCTTTTAGTCCTATGGGACGTCATATTGCTAAAATAAATTTAGAATATTTAGATAGTTTAAAAGATAAACAAAATGGAAAATTAATTTTAGTTACTGCTATAACGCCAACTCCTGCAGGTGAGGGAAAAACTACTACGTCAGTTGGTTTAAATGATGGATTAAATAAAATTGGTAAAAATTCTATAGTGTGTTTGCGTGAGCCTAGTTTAGGTCCTTCATTTGGAATGAAAGGCGGAGCAGCAGGTGGTGGATATGCTCAAGTCGTCCCAATGGAACAAATCAATTTACATTTCACAGGAGACTTCCATGCAATTACATCTGCTCACAATTTATTGTCAGCGTTAATTGATAATCATATTTATTGGGGAAATAAATTAAACATAGATGTAAGAAGAGTAGTTTGGAGAAGAGTCATGGATATGAATGATAGATCTTTAAGATCTATCAATATTAATTTAGGTGGAGTTGCTAATGGTTTTCCAAGAGAAGACGGTTTTGATATTACAGTAGCATCTGAGATAATGGCTATCTTTTGTTTGGCAAATGATCTTGATGATTTGGAAAAGAGAATTGGTAATATTACAGTTGCTTATACTAGAGATAGAAAGCCTATTTTTGCAAAAGATTTAAATGCTCATGGACCAATGACTGTTTTGTTAAAGGAAGCAATTAGACCTAATGTAACTCAAACGTTAGAAAATAATCCAGCAATTATTCATGGTGGTCCTTTTGCAAACATTGCGCACGGGTGTAACTCTGTAATAGCAACTAAAGCAGGTTTAAAACTAGCTGATTATGTTGTAACTGAAGCTGGATTTGGAGCAGACCTAGGAGCAGAAAAATTTCTAGATATTAAATGTAGAAAATCAAATTTAAAACCTGAGTGTGTAGTTATTGTTGCAACAATTAGAGCATTAAAAATGCACGGTGGTGTAGCTAAAGATGATTTAAAAAATGAAAATGTAGACGCGTTAAAAAAAGGTTTAGTAAATTTAGAAAGACACATTGAAAACGTAAAAAAATTTGGTTTACCGGTAGCGGTTGCAGTTAATCATTTTGTTGCTGATACTGATAATGAAGTAAAAGAGTTAATAAATGCTTGTGATAATATGGGAGTAAAAGCTACTTTATGCACTCATTGGTCAAACGGTGGTGAAGGAACAAAAGAACTTGCCGCACATGTTGTAGATTTAATTGATCAAAAACAAGCAAATTTTAAATTTTTATATGAAGAAAAAACACCTTTGTTGAAGAAAGTTGAGACTGTTGCAAAAGAAATTTATCGAGCAAACGAAGTTGTTGCCGACAGCAAAATAAAAGATCAATTAAAATCCTTTGAAGAATCGGGTTATGGAAATTTACCGATATGTGTAGCTAAAACACAATATAGTTTTTCTACTGATCCAAATGCAAAAGGTGCTCCAACAGGTCACTCATTACCAATTAGAGAAGTAAGATTATCTTCAGGTGCAGAATTTATTGTTGTTATATGTGGTGCCATCATGACAATGCCAGGACTTCCAAGAGTTCCTGCAGCAGACTCTATTAAGCTTAATGAAAAAGGTGAAATAGAAGGCTTGTTCTAACTTAAATTATTTAGCCAATTTTCTAATTCTCTCATCCTTGCATCTTTATTAGAAATTTTATTTTCTTCTTCTATAATTTTTACATGAGAGTCTATTTCCATTTGGTCAAAAAAGGCTTTTTTTTCTAATAGTCGATCTTTCCTAAAATGAATTAAACTTATCATTTTGGCATAAGTTATCTCCGGGTGATATTGAATTCCCCATATATTTGTTGAACCAACATTAAAATTTATACCCATGACTTTATTTATTGGGTTTGATGAAAGTAATGTAGAGCCCTCGGGTAACTTTACAACTTCATCAAAGTTAAACGCAGGAGTATTAAATTTTTTATTTTTATTTTTATAAAGTGGGTGTTTAAGTCCGTTTTCATTTATTTCTATATCATGAGCTATTCCCCTATGCGCACCATTAGGGCATTTCTGTACTTCACCACCAGCAACAGTTACTGCAACTTGCATTCCCCAACATATTGCGAATATATTTTTTATATTCTTTTGACATTCCCTCATAAAATTTATTTGTCTTCTTATTTCTGGAGTGTCATTATAAATATTTAAACTACTACCACCCCATATCATTCCATGATATTTAGTTAAATCTTTAGCTACTTCGTTAATATTTTCATCAGATGAAGGATTTACAACATCAATATCTAATTGATCTGTAAAATAGCTAATACTATCTTTTAAACTTTCAGTATGAGTTTTAATTCCACCATCAGTAAAGCTTTGATTTTCTTCTCTAAGGTTGCCTTCAACTATAAGAATTCTTTTCATTAAAATAATTTACCTGAAATGCTATTTTCATAAAGTGCTTTCATGTCATCCTTACTCATTTTCCTTGGATTGGTAGAAGTTGATGGATCCTCTAATGCCATAACTGATAGCTGCTCTAAATTTATTTTATTTACGTCAACAATTTCTGATAATTTATGTGGTATATTTAACTCTTTTCTTAGTTCTAAAATCCAGTTTAAAAAACTATCAAAACTTTTATCGAGTTCGAGATAATCACAAATGGAAATTATCCTTTTTTCAATCATTTCTTTATTAAAAGTTAATACATAAGGCATAAAGATAGCATTTGATAAACCGTGGTGAACATTAAATTGCGCATTAATAGGGTGGCTTAAAGAATGAATAGCACCAAGTCCTTTTTGAAAAGCGGTAGAACCCATACTAGCTGAAGCTAATAATTCTGCTCTAGCATTTAAATCTTTACCGTTGTTAACTGCTTTAATTAATGAGTTTTTAATTAACTTCATTCCCTCAATCGCAATTCCATCAGCCATCGGGTGGAAACCAAGCGCACAAAAAGCTTCTAAATTGTGTGCCAAAGCATCCATACCTGTCGCTGCAGTCAATCTTGGAGAAAGATCTAAAGTTAAATTAGGATCTAAAATTACAATTGAAGGTAAAAATTTAGGGTGGAAAATAATTTTTTTTATACCTGTTTGTTTATTGATTATAGCTGATGCTCTTCCAGTTTCTGATCCTGTTCCTGCTGTAGTGGGTACAGCAATGATAGGTGCAATATTAGTTTCATCTGCTCTTTTCCAATAATCACCGATGTCTTCAAAATCCCATATTGTTCTAGACTGTCCTGACATAAAAGCAATAGCTTTACCTACATCAAGGCCGCTGCCACCACCAAATGCAATAACTCCATCACAACCTAATTTCTTAAATTCCCCTACTCCCTCTTCTACATTTTCACCTACAGGATTACCTGAAAAATTTGAAAAAACTTGAAGATGATTAAAGCTTTTTTTTAAATCTAAAATTATATCTTTAACCATTTTTAAACTAATTAAATCCTTATCCGTGACAAATAATGGTTTATCAATTTTAAGATTTTTACATGCCAGGCCTAAATCTTGAATTCTGTTCTCCCCAACCCAAATTGTAGTAGGATAATTCCAATTAACTTTCATTTTTTTGATTTACTAAGTCTAAGTATAAAGCAGCACTCCAAGAAAAATTATTTGCACCCATAACTGATCCATCTTTACAACTATAGTATTCATGAAATCCTTTATTTTCAATTAAAGATATTGTTTCATTTTTAATTTTAATTGAATACTCTTTATCTTTGTTTTTTATACCATTATAAATTAACCAGTTGCAATTTATCCATATAGGACCTCGCCAATATCTTTTCTCTTCAAAACTTTCATGATCAGGTTTTATACTAGAAAAAAAATATTTCTCTTTTAAATTGTGATTTTTTAGATTATTTATTATTTTATTATTTAATTTATCATTTTTTAAATCTGCAATTAAAGTAAAGTAGTTTGTAATCGAGGGTATTAAAATATCTTTATTAGTATTTAAATCTCTAGAAATGAATTCATCAATATCATGATTATATAATTTAATTATTTCTCTTTCGCTTTGTGCAATAAATAATTCAATTTCTTCAAAATTTAATTTAAATTTATTTAACAGCTCTACTAAATCTTTATTTGCTTTTAAAAAAAGTGAATTAAATCCAACATCAATTACGTTAAATATTGATAGTTCATATAGTTTATAGGGGTCGTAATTAATATCTCTAAATTGATCTCTTATAGTAACATATCTGTCGTAATCTATTTTAAGAGGTCTTTCATCAGAATTCGAAACTTCTAAATCTCTTCTTTGATAGTTTAGCTCTTTATCTACTGAGATATTATTCATAGCCTCATCCCAAATTGGTGAATTATCATAACCACTTTCCCATGGATGCAAAATAGACACTAATCCAGTTTTATTTGGATCTCTGAATTTTATAAACCATTCATGATATTTTTTTATTTTTTTAAGCATTTTTAAAATTCTAGAATCTTGATCATCATTAAATTTATTATTTTCTATAATTTTTTTTAATACAATGGCTAGCACAGGTGGTTGAGTAATTCCCGATGATGGTATGTTTTTTCCACATTTCCAAGTTGTATGATTAGGAAAATAAGTTGTATCCTTATCATGAAATAGAATATGAGGTACCATCCCATCATCCCATTGACCTTCAAGTAATGTTTCTATTTCCTCTAAAGCATAATCTATATTAAAATAAGAGTACCCAAGAGCTATAAAAGCTGAGTCCCAATTCCATTGAGCAGGATAAAGTTTATTATTAGTAGGAAGCGTGTAACCTTTTTTTCTGTTACCCAACAATATTTTTTTTGCCTCTTCTATTCTATTTGACATTATCCTTTGACACTTCCAGCGGTAAGACCACTTACTAAATATTTTTCAAAGTAAACAAAAATTATTAAAATTGGCAAAGTTACTACTACAGATCCTGCCATCAAATATTGTCTAGGAGTTTCAGCTCCAACATTCAGAAATTGAATTGCTCTCGATAATGTGAATGTATTAGGTCTATCTAAAAACATTAATGAAAATAAAAATTCATTCCAAGCTATCATAAATACATATAAGGCTACTGATGATATTGCAGGTAAACTTAGTGGAAGTATAATTTTAAAAATTATACCAAGCCAATTTTGACCATCTATAATTCCAGCTTCCTCAAGTTCTTTTGGTATGCTTTTAAAGTAACCTTGCAGCATATAAATTGCTACTGGCAAAGTCGTAGCTGTATAAACTATTAGCAAACCTTCAATAGAATTTCTTAAACCTAGTTGACTAAAAATTGTATACAAAGGTATTACCAAAACTATTGCTGGGAATAAATAGATTATCAATATGGATGTTGATAAAAAATTTTTTCCAAAGAAGTTGAGTCTAGCGACCGCGTAAGCAGCTGGGATTGCAAAAATTAATGTTATAATTACAGTTCCTAAAGAGACAATTGTACTCGTGAGCATATATCTCCCAAAATTGTAATCTTTGAATACTACAAAATAAGACTTGAATAATTCTGGTAAACCTTGGACAAAATTAATACTAAAGTCTAAGGGGTTTAATAATAACAACGCTTGGGTTTTAAAGCTTGTAACTAACATCATGTAAAAAGGGAAAAGAATTACAAAAGAGAACAGTGTAATTCCAAATAACGTTAAAAAATTAAAGAATAAATTTTGAGACGAATGATTTTTTGACAAAAAGTTTTTGTCATAATTTTTTATATTATTGAAAAAAAATAATGAAATTAAGAATATTCCTAGACTATACCAAATAGGTAAGTTTATTGAGATGAAATAATCAAAGATAGAAAATAAAAGTGCAAGTAAAATAATTTTGATATTTAAATTTAATTTTTTTCCAATTAAAAGATTTATTGCACAAAGAATTATTCCAAATATAAATAATTTATTAAAATTAAAATTTGTTAATTCAATTCCTTGTAATGTGACTAATATTTTCCAAATACAAATTAATGTAAACAAAAACAAAGATGAGATAAAACAATAAGTTAATATATTTTTAATTTTCATCAGCTCTTTTTCCTAAAAGTTTAAAATAGATAAACATAAAAATTAATAGAAACACTACGATCACTATTGAAACAGCAGATCCCATACCAATATCTCCAATAGAAAAACCTTGTTGATATACATTTATCGGCAATGTTCTTGTACCCGACGCCCCTCCAGTAAGTAAGAAGATGTCTTCAAATTTATTAAAATTCCAAATAAATCTAATCATAAACAAAATTGAAATCACAGCTAATATTTGAGGTAATGTGATGTTAAGAAATTTTTGTATAGGATTTGCACCATCAACATCGGCTGCCTCATAGAGTTCTTTTGGAACTGCCTGAAGACGAGCAAGAATAAATAAAAATGCTAGAGGAAAATATCTCCAAATTTCAAAGATAATTACTGTTGTTAAGGCTAGCCTCAATTTAAAATCAAAACCAAGTATGTTTAAAGTTACATATTTTTGTCCTAGTAAATTTATTGGTCCATCAATAATTTGATAATTAATTAATAAATTATTTAACGTTCCACTTGTTGGATCAAGTAAAAGTTCCCAGGTATAAGCAAGAGCAACTACTGGTGCAACATAAGGAAACAACAAGACGCTTCTCATAAATGTTCTTCCAAAAAATTTTTGATTTACCATTTGTGCAGCTAAAATTCCAAAAACTATTGCACCTATGGTGCCAAAAAAAGTGTAATAAAAAGTTGTTGATAATAGATCTATAAACGCTTTGTCTTTAATTACTTTTTTGAAATTATTTAAAGTAAATTCATAAGTTAATAATATATTTTGTGACTTACCTGATAGTTTGGGTTTATAAGATTTTAGTTCCTTCTTTGAAATTTCTTGATTATTAGTATTTTGAAATACTATTTCTAAATTTTCTCGATATTTTTTTGGCCAATTACCTAACTCACACTGAAGTAACTTTTGCTTAAATTCACATCTTTTATCTAAATTTGTTGGTTCGATATTATCTGGATATCTATCTTTAAATTTTACATTAGTAATTTCTTGTGTAAGAGAACTATTTCTTAATTTATAAATTATTTTTATTTGATTTGGATTATCTTTAATTGATTTTACTAATTTCTTTGCTCTTGGTTCAGGAATTCTTAAATCTTTAAGCTCTACGTTTTTAAAGCTAATCCAAATATTTGAAAATATTGGAAATAATATAATAGAAAATACTAAAAGAACCGATGGTAATATTAATAGATAAGCTGTTCTTTTTTCAATTTTTGCAAGTTTTGAACTCATAAAAAAAAGCGGATAATTAATATTACCCGCTTTTTTTAATTTTTTAAATTACTAGAAACTAGCTAGCACAGTATTAATTTCATCTACTGCTTCATCTAGAGTCAATTGATCGTCTATATATTGTCTAGTGATTCTATTTATAAATTTATTGTTGATAATTTTAGATGCTCTCGATAATTCACCTTCTTTAACACCCCATCTATTAGCAGTATCTAAACCTGCAACAATATTATTTATTACATCTGCTGAATATAGATCTGTTAAAGGAGCTTTTCTATCAACTCCAACAGGCAGTTTACTCCAAGCTGTTGTAAATGCATTTGGATCACTTGCATTACCTCTTCTTACAGGGAACTTACCTTCTGGTGCTATAGATAAAGTACTTGTGTATCCTTCATCCATTGAATAAAGAATAAATTGCTTAGCTTCATCAGTATCTGCATCTGCTGTTATACCAAAGTATCTAACATCTGCCCAAGCTGCGCCTTTCACATTATTTGGTCCACTAAAATTAGTTATAAAACCAGTTTTAGATGCCAACTCTGGTGAAGTAGGGTCGCTATTAATTGTTGGTGGAGCTGAGTCTCTTAAACCAGCTAGTTCATCCATAATAAATGGTGACCATATTATCATTGGTGTTTTACCAGCAAAATAAAGTTCTCTTGATTGTTTCCAATAAAGTTCTCCTGGAGGACTAGCCTTAGCTAATTTTTTATAAAACTGTAAAGAATTTTTTAAAGCTCTTCCTTGTTTTTTTGTTCCACCTTTTTTTACAATGTTTACACCATTTGCGAGCATGACATGTTCTAAAACTTGACTCATAAAGTTTTCATCAGTTTTAGTTGCAGCAACAAATCCAAACATATCATTACTAGATAAAGCATCTATTGCTTTCTCGATGTTTGCGTATGTAGTTGGTGGCTCTAAGCCTGCAGCTGCAAATAAATCTTTTCTGTATACAACCATTTGTGTCCAGCCATCTACTGGGACAGCTGCTATTTTGCCACCTTTTTTAGCCATCTTTAAAGCACCAGGAGCAAAAGTTTTCTTTCCAAGTGATTTAACGACATCATTATTTGCATCTACATCCAATATTCCTGCTTCAGCCCATGGCAAGACATATTGAAGTGTATGATAAATTACATCAGGAAGATCTCCCGCTGCTGCTGCTGCAGTAGCTCTTGTTCCTAAATCTTTTTCATCAATCGGGATAACTTCTACTCCTATTCCAGTTTTAGCTTCAAAAGCTTTAGCCATCTCTTCTTGTTTAGCCATTCTTGCTGGTTGAGTTTCTGTCGTCCAGAATTTGATATCTGCAAATGCAATTGAATTAAAAACAAAAGCTATTGCAGAGATTGTTATTAATATATTTTTAAACATATATTCCCCTCTTTTTTCGTGTTTTCTTAAGTTATTTAAAAATTATCACATAATGAACATTTAAAAGAGGAATAACAAGTATGTATATTACACAATACTACCTGAGATTGATTTAGGAATTTTTAAAAGAAATACCTTTATTATCAAATAAATGGCATCGAAATGGATCAAAACCTATTTTAACAGTATCACCTACTTTAATATTCGTGTCCCCATCAGTTTGTACAACAAGGGGATCTCCTTCTTTCTCTAAATATAAATATGTTCCTGACCCTAATTTTTCTACAACGAAAACCTTACTTTCCCACAAAGAATCTGAATCTGAGTTTAATATTAAGTGCTCTGGTCTTATACCAATTTTTATACTATCCCCTTCTTGAGTATTTTCAGAAATTTTTGGTACATTTAACTTTCCAGTCCCCATTATATCTACTTCAGAACTCTTTGAGCTTTTACTTAAAACTTTACTATCTATAAAATTCATTTTTGGAGACCCGATAAAACCTCCAACAAATAAATTATCTGGGTTATTATATAAATTCATTGGTGATCCCTTTTGTGAAACTATACCTTGATCCAATACAACAATATCATTTGCGAGTGTCATGGCTTCAGTCTGATCATGAGTTACGTAAATCATTGTTGCATTAAGTTGATCATGTAATTTCGCCAACTCTACCCTCATTTGTACTCTTAAAGCCGCATCTAAATTAGATAATGGTTCATCAAATAAAAAAACTTTCGGTTTTCTTGTAATAGCTCTACCTATAGCTACTCTTTGACGTTGTCCTCCAGACAATTGTTTGGGTTTTCTTTCTAGATACTCTTCTATTTGTAGAATTTTAGCAGCTTCCATTACTCTTTGCTCTATCTCTTCTTTTGATTTTTTTTCAATCTTTAAACCAAAAGCCATATTATCAAAAACTGTCATATGCGGATAAAGAGCATAGGATTGAAATACCATTGCAATATTTCTTTCTTTAGGTGGTAGATCATTAACAACTTTATCATCAATAGATATTGTGCCAGAGTTGATTTCTTCTAAACCAGCAATCATTCTTAAAATTGTAGATTTACCACAACCACTTGGTCCTACTAGAACAGTAAAAGACTCGCTCTTTATATCAAGAGAAACATCTTTGATAACATGTGTACTTCCAAAATACTTATTTACTTTATCTATTTTAATACTTGCCATTTTTTATTTTAATATAAATTTTTTATTTTTAATTATAGATTTAATTAATTTTGTCATCAAAGGGATTTTTTTTTGTTGAATTTTTTTTAATATAAATGGAGCAATTTCTCTTGCTAGTTGCTCTCCCTCTACAGTTTCATTTGGCATAAATTTTCTTTTAGCATTATTAAATGTAAAGCCTTGCCCCAAGTAACCTCCCATTTTACTATTTCTACCTCCAGCAGCACTGACGTATAGATCTCCGACTCCAGCCAATCCAAGAGTGGTTTCAATTTTTCCTTTAAAATATTTAGTAATATATATCATCTCATTAATAGATTTTTTGAATAAACTTGATGACATATTTAAACTATCTCCGGCTCCAATTATCATAGAATAAATATTTTTTATTGCTGAACAAATTTCTATTCCAATAATATCTTTTGAAGTCTCTGTTATGTAATATTTTGTAGAAATCATTTTGCATATATTCTTTGCAGTTTTTATATTTTTATTAGCAACAACAACACTTGTTTGTTTTTTATTAGAAAGTTCTTTTGCTAAACAAGGCCCTTTTAAGACAGATATATTTATATTTTTATTATTTTTTTTTATATCTTCAGAAATAGTATAAATTTTTTCCTTTTTTCTATCAAACTTTAAGCCTTTAGTAAGAATTAGAACTGGACTTTTGATTTTTGATTGTTTGAATTCTTCACTTATAAATTTTATTCCTGATAAACTTAAAGCAACAACAACTAAATCATATTTTTTTTTTAGTAAGTTTGTTGAATATTTTTTATATTTTAACTTACTAGGTAAATTTTTTTTCAAACTTGAATGGTATTTATTATTTGAAGATAAATTTTTAATAAAAACTTTATTATATGGCTCTGTTATTATTACTTTATTTTTATTATCAATGCATGGAAAAGTAAAAGCTGATCCCATTGCTCCTCCACCTATTATTAATATTTCTTTCACTAGTTTATAAATCCTAATTTTTTCTTCATTTGATTTGACCATTCAACTAATAATCTATCTGCGGTCAAACCTATAAATGCAACACATAATCCTATTATTAAACCTTTGCCCCCATCACTGAAAGACAATGCCCTAAATATTTCTTGCGACAAGTCAACAGTTCCAATAAATCCAGCAATCATTACCATAAATAAAGCAAACATTAACGTTTGATTTGCGCCCAGTATAATTTCTGGAAAGGCTAAAGGCATTTTTACTTTCCATAATAATTGTCTTTCCGTACATCCAGAAGTTATAGATGCTTCTATAATTTGTTGCGGAACATTTCTTAATCCAAAAACAGTATATCTTATCATTGGTATTGAAGAATATATGACGATTGCAAATATTGCTGAAACATCACTTATTTGAAATAGCATTATTGCCGGAAGTAGATAAATAAATGATGGAAATGTTTGAAAAATATCGCAAATATTTAAAACTAATTTTGTTCTGCTCTCTTTCTTTGATGCCCATATCCCTAAAGGAATTCCAATAAGCGCACATATTACTAATGATGCAAATACCATGTATAAAGTAATCATTGCTCTTACCCAATAACCAGATGATGCTATAAAAAATACGAATAACATTACTGTTAATGCTAGTCTCATTTTACCAAGTTTCCACCCAATTGCTCCGACAAATAAAATTACTCCAGTCCATGGCATAGATTGAAATACAGCTTTAAGAGGCATCAAAAAATATATTAACATCCAATCTCTAAAGATTCCTAATGGTACAAATAAAGATCTTGTAAATGATTTAATGGCATTATCTAAATATACAGATGCTGAAACTGTTAACTCCTTTGGATATTCATTAAAAAATGGAAAAAGAAAAACTAAGATAGAGCAAATTATAATTGCAAAAAAAGTTGCGCATAAATATGGATTTCTCTTTACAAAATTTCCCTCTCTTCGCTCTGGTTCTTTTAATGCTAAAGCTTGACTATACCTATCAAGTGTAATTGCAATCAAAACAACTGCAACACCAATTTCAAAAGCCTCACCTAGCCTTAAGCCTTGTAATCTAATTAACAAGTCATGACCTAAACCAGGTTGTCCAATAAATGCTGCTATAACTATCATTGCAAGACATTGCATTATAACTTGGTTTATTCCTAGCATAATTGGAGATCTAGCTGCTGGAATTTCAACTTTAAACAACATTTGCCACTTTGAGCAACCAGCCATTACTCCAGCTTCTTTTATTTCTTGTGATATATTTTGTAATCCTAAAATAGTTAATCTTGCCATAGGTGGAAATGCAAATATTACAGTAGCAATTACTCCAGCCTTAGTCCCTATTCCAACAAATATAACTACTAGTATTAAATAAGAAAAATGAGGCAAAGATTGTAAAATATTTAACATTGGCCATAAAAAGTTTGCAAATCTTTTTCTCTTGACCGCAAGTATACCCAAACACAATCCTATTAATGCAGCTAAAGGTGCAGAGACAGAAATAGCTGCTAAAGATTTCATTGATAGTTCCCATATTCCCCGCTTACTAAATAATATTAAGTACGCAAAACATGTTCCACCCAACAATGCTAATCTCCAACCTCTCAAATAAAAACCCAATATTACTGTAAGAGTTATTATAAATATCCACGGTAAAGGTCCTATTTCGTAGCTTGGAAAACCTTTATGCAAAACTGCTTCTGTAAAATCTAAAAATTTATCGACGTAGTTTGCTATACCTCTTGTGAAATCCCTAAAAGTAAAAAAACCGAAAATTTCATACTTTCTTAGAAATTGAATTAATGCGTTTGTCCAATCTACAAAAGGTATAAATCCATCTATTGATCCGCATCCTCCTAAGCAACTTTTTGGAGGTATATAAGCCCAATGTGGTGTTTTAGATGAAATCGTATAATTAGGAATAATATAACGAAGCAACCATAACAAAAAGAATGGTCCAAAAATAAATAAAAATTTTCCTTTAAAAATGGTTTTAATTTTATTCATTCTTATCTTCTGCAAATAAAGCTTTGATTATTTCTTTTTTGCTTAATGAACCAATAACTTTTTTATTTTCATCAATAACAGAGTAAGATCCTTCGGACTTTAAAACTTTTGATGCAATTTTTTCAATCTTTTCTTTAAAGTTAACGGTATTATCATAGAGTTTTTTATCCTCATTATTCATAACACTTTCAGCGTTTAATAACTTAGATCTAGGAATATCTTTTGTAAATTCTGCAACATAATCAGTAGCTGGTTTTGTGATTAATTCTTCAGGAGTGCCTACTTGAACTATTAATCCTTCATACATTATTGCTATTCTATCTGCCAATCGTATAGCTTCATCAAAATCATGGGTTATAAAAACAATTGTCTTTTTAAGCATATTTTGAAGTCTCAAAAACTCGTTTTGCATCTCTTTTCTAATCAATGGATCTAAAGCTGAAAAAGGTTCATCTAAAAACCAAACATCTGGTTCAACCGCTAAAGACCTTGCTAGTCCAACTCTCTGTTGTTGACCACCCGAAAGTTCTCTAGGATAATATTTTTCTCTACCTTCAAGACCAACTAATTTAATGACCTCTTTTGCTCTATTTTCTCTTTTAATAGGCTCTATTCCTTGCACCTCTAAAGGAAATGCAACATTTTGTAAAACTGTTCTATGAGGTAATAAAGCAAAATGCTGAAATACCATTCCCATTTTATGTCGTCTTATTTCGATTAACTCTTTATCGCTAGCTTTTAATAAATCTTTACCTTCAAAAAAAACTTGACCATCAGTTGGTTGAATAAGTTTAGACATACATCTTAATAATGTTGACTTACCAGATCCACTCAATCCCATAATAACCAATATTTCTCCAGTTTTTACATCGATAGATGCATCTCTAACCGCAGGTATATATTTATTTGATTTTAATTGTTCGGTTGATGGATTATTATTATTTTCTTTTAAAAACTTTTCTGGATTTTCTCCATATAATTTCCAAATATTTGAACATGAAATTTTGATTTGATCGTCCATAATAAATAAAGTTAAGAGAACTTAACATAAAATAAAAAAAAAACGAACCGACTTAAGATTATGTCGGTTCGTTTCTAAATAGACTAAAAATTACTTAATCCAATTGCTCCATTTAGATTTGTGTTCATCTAACCATTTTTGAGCAGCTGCTGATACTTCTAAACCATCCGTGTCCTTGTAGTTAGCCATTTTATCAATGTCTGGACCAGAAAAATTCATCTGTTTTAACAACTTATATCCCGCAGGATGATTTTTTTTGAAATCAGCATTAACTGCTAATTTTAAATAACCACTTGCTGGGTTTCCACAATCATAAAGTGCAGTTTTATTGATTCCCCATGAAGGATCCTTTGTACAAGCCGGATCATGTTTAGGGAACTCAACAAACTTACCTGGATATTTTGCTCCGATGAAATTTGGTGACCAGTTAAACACAACTACAGCTTTTCCTTGAGCTACACCTGCATCTAATTCAGCCCAAATTGCATCTGCAGAACCTGCATTTCTAACCATGAAGTTCATTCCTAGAGCCTCAACTTTTTCAGCATCATGTTTTAACCAATCAACAGGACCACCGATAAATACTCCTTTACCTCCAGAGTCTGCTCTTGCAAAAAGATCTGCACATTTATTTAGAGCTTTCCAATCTGGTAGACCAGGGCAAAGTTTTTCAACATGGTTTGGATACCACCAGTCCTCTCTAGTTACTGCATCGTGAGTAAGAATTTCTTCAATTCCACCACCAGCTTTTGCTTTCTCATAGGATGCTCCAAACGCACCTTCCCAAATTTCATGAACTAGATCAATATCACCGTCTGCCATTGCTTGGTATACTGCTTGTGAGTCCATATTAATATACTCTACTTTCTCACCTACCATTTTTAGTAATTCACCAACAACTTCAGCTCCAACTAATTGACTTGACCAATTGTGTGTTGGGATTTTAACAACTCCGCTTTTATCTGCATTTGCACCTGTAAAACTTAGAGCAAATGTAATCAAAAAAGCAGAAATTATTGATAAAAGTTTCTTCATTTATTTCTCCTCTCTTAATATATTAAGTACGTAAGTATCCTTAAATTTAATCATACAGTCAACATAAGTTGGTATTAAAATTTATATATACAATTAATCAGTACTGATTTATTCTTAAGCATAAGTAATCATTGATTTAAAATGTTAGAAGAAAATTTAAGAATAAATGAACCTGGCTTAAATGTTTTACCACCTGGAGTTGAAAGATATATAATTAATGGTGGTGGACTTACAGGAGTTCAGATTTTTCCAGATGATGAAATTGAAATTATTAATAATGAAGGAAATCAAATTTGCGAAATAGTTGTTTTTAATTCGGATGGAAATTCAGATCCATCGATTTTAAATTTAAAATCTTCTAAATCAGAAAATGATATAATTAAAATTTTAAGTAGAAATGAAGAAAGTTCAAAAATTGCATTGCGTCAATTAGAAAAAAGAAATCTTAAAATTGTAAATTCTAAATCTTCAATTCTTTTTGATAAAGACACTCCACCAGGAGAAAAAATTAAAATATCCTCAAAAGATAAATGTTATTGTATTTTTGCAGCCCCTGGCAATGATATGGTGGTTCATGAACAAAACCCTCCTACAGAGTTAACTTTATTTATTAAAAGAAATAATATTATAGATTATAAAGAACATAGAATAATTCCAGATCCAATTTTTGATCCTCTAGACGAAAAAAATATTGCAAAACAATCAGCAATTTCTTTTGAAGTTAAAGAAGGAGATTATATTCAAATAATTTGTCCAACTGGTAGACAATGTTCAGATTTTGTTGCTTTTGATACAGCTAAATTAGGTAAAGGTGTTGAGAAAGGTTTAGATTGGCAAACAACTAGAACCTTTATGGGTAATACTTTTCCAGGACCAGGATTATATTCAAAATTTTATGATACAGATCATGAACCTTTAGTAGAAGTAATAAGAGATACTGTTGGTAGACATGACACTTTTAATCTTGCTTGTACATCAAAGTATTATGAAGATGCTGGTTATTTTGGGCATCCAAATTGCTCAGATAACTTAAGTGGTGCAATGGAAAATTTTGGCGTTAAAAGACAAAAAGGATGGCACGCTATAAATTTATTTTTTAATACTTCGGCAGGAGGTTTAAATACTGTACTTTCTGACGAGTCATTTGCTAGACCTGGAGATTATGTAATATTAAGAGCTTTAAAAGATTTAACTTGTGGAACGTCGGCCTGTCCAAGTGATATAGATCCATGTAATTCATGGAACCCTACTGATATTTTTGTTAGAACATATGAAAAAAAAAAGGAATTTACAAAATCGTTTGCATTCAGAATGAAACCAGATTCAGAATTAAAACTAACAAAAAATACAGGGTTTCACGAAAGAACTTCTGAATTAACAAGAAACTTTATTGATGCTAGAGGATATTGGCTACCTAATGATTACACTAAACATGGAGTAATAAATGAATACACCGCATGTAGAGAGAAAGCAGTTTTAATAGACTTATCTTCATTAAGAAAATTTGAAATACTTGGTCCAGATGCAGAAGAATTGATGGACTATACTTTAACTAGAAATGTAAAAAAATTGTCAGTCGGACAAATAGTTTATTCTTCGATGTGTTATGAAAATGGTTCAATGTTCGATGATGGAACATTATTAAAAATGAGTGATCATGGATTTAGATGGGTATGTGGTGATGAATACGCAGGTGAATGGTTAAAAGAACAGGCAAAAAAGAAAAAATTTAATGTTTTGGTTAAAAACTCTACTGATCAAATAAATAATATTTCTCTACAAGGACCAAATAGTAGAAAAATTTTAGAAAAGTTTATTTTTACTCCACCAACACAACCTTCTATTTCAGAATTACAATGGTTTAGGTTTACAATCTGCAGAGTAAAAGAGCTTAGTGGAATTCCATTAATTGTCTCTAGAACTGGATACACTGGCGAATTAGGATATGAAATATGGTGTCATCCTTCTGATGCACCAGCAGTTTGGGATGTGCTTATGGAATTTGGAAAAGATGAAGGGTTAATACCCGCTGGTTTTGGAGCATTAGATTTATTAAGAATTGAAGCTGGTCTAATATTATTTGGCAATGAATTTGACGGCCAAGTTGACCCGTTTGAAGCTGGTGTTGGATTTACGGTTCCTTTAAAAACAAAAACAACAGATTTCATTGGTAAAGAAGCATTAATAAAGAGAAAAGAAAATCCGCAAAAGAAATTAGTTGGATTAGAACTTGTAGGCAAAGAAAAAGCTAATCACGGTGATTGCGTTCATATTGGAAGATCCCAAGTTGGCGTAGTTACAAGCGGATGTTTATCTCCTACTTTGAATAAAAATATTGCATTGTGTAGAATTGATGTAGGTCATTCAGAAATAGGTATGAATGTTGAAGTTGGGAAAATTGACGGACATCAAAAAAGAATACCTGCTAAAATTGTTGGTTTTCCACATTACGATCCTCAAAAAACACGTGTAAAATCTTAATGTCAAAATCATCAAAAGATTTACTGGAATTTTGGGAAGATCAAATGAAACTATCCCATACATCCAGTAATTACTTTTTCAGAAAATCTCCTTCACATTATCATATGATGCTAATTGTAATGAATTCCTATAAGTTAAATGAAAACTTATCTGTCGAAGAACTCAAGACTAGACTTTTTAAAACCTCTAGACCGAAATCTGCACTAATGATCAAAGAAGCATGTGATAAAGAATTTTTTTATCTCGAGAAAACCGGAAATGACCATAGAAAAAAGTATGTTTTACCCACACAGAATTTTGTAAATGAATTTAACGAATATTTAAAAACTCTCAAAAATTTGAGTTTTTAAATAAAAATCTCATAAATATTTAGAATTTATATAAATTATATATAAAAATTATTATATTCTTTCCTTTGCTAAAAAATTAAAGTTCTTACATGTCGTTACCGACAAAAGCAAAAGTTGTCATAATTGGTGGAGGAATTCACGGGTTAAGTACTGCTTGGAAACTTTCCGAAAAATATAAAAATCCAAACGATGTAGTTGTCCTAGAAAAAAAAGATACTGCAGCAGGTGCAAGTGGAATTGCATGTGGGGTTGTTAGAAATAATTATTTTCAACCAGCAATGAGAGAATTAATGGCTCATTCAGTTAGTGTTTGGGAAAGTGATCCAGAGGCATTTAGATATAATGCAGTTGGCTATATGCAAATTTCTCCAGAAGTTATGCATAAAGATGTTGCAAGTATCTACGAACAACAAAAAGCTATTGGATATGAGTCAGAATTTATAGAAGGTGAAAAAGATTGCATGAAATATATGCAAGGAATTTTCAGTGATTGGCAAGCAAAAGGTATTACTTCAGTTTTACACGAAAAAAAAGGTGGATATGCATTTAACAAAGACTCAATTAAAGCATTAGAGAAAAAAGCAAATTCGAACGGTGTAAACGTTCACAAAGGAGTAAAAGTTACAGGTTTTAAAAGAGGAAGTAACAGCAATGCAATTACTGGCGTAGTTACAGACAAAGGAACAATTGATTGTGATCAGGTAGTAATTGGAGCAGGACCATGGGTAAGAGATTTTTGGAATATGTTGGAGTTGCCAAAAACAACAAACATAAAAGATGCTAAAAATGGAAAAATGCATGAAGTTGAAATGTGGAAGTACTGGTTTTTACAAGAAGGTGTATTAGGTGTGGATGCAGACTATTTAAAAACAAATGAAGGTAAAGCACCTCCAGTAATCCATGTTGATACAGATGCTCCACTTTATTCTGATAAAGATGGTAAAATAATTACAGAAGACTTATGGGGTATTTATTATAAACCTGATATTGAAGGTTTGGGAGTTCAAGGTGGAACGTCGCCTTATATTGTTCAAAAACATTTTGATGAAGTTAATGTTGATCCATATGGAATAGACTCTCCTGAATATCAAACTACTGATAAATTTTCTGATATGTGGACTTCGGCACTTGCACATATTCAGAAACGTTTTGTTGGTAAATCTCATTTGTATAGAAAAGGACCATCAGGAGGATTGGGTTGTTTAACTCCAGATTCATTCCCGATATTCGATAGATTTTTTGAAAATGTTTACATGATTGCAGATGCAAATCATGGTTATAAAATGATAGGTGTTGGACACCTTGTTGCGCAAGAAATTTTAGGTCAAGAAAGTGAATTACTAAAACCGTTCAGGTTCGATAGATATGAAAAAGGCAAACTTCATCCAACATCGAACAGTCCGTTTCCTTGGAGCTAATTTATCTAAGTAGACAAACGTTTTTTTTTCAGTTACCTTTTTGATCTGAAAATTCAAAGGGGGAAGAATGACGGATCTTGAAAAACACGTAAACCAACCAGGTAGAGCTAAACTCGTCAAAAAAGTTAGAGAAAAAATAAACGAATTAGGAATTACTTATATATATTATCAATTTATTTCAGTAACTGGAAGAGTTGTTGGAAAAGGAATACCAGCAGACCACTGGGAAAGAACTGCAGAAAAAGGTTTTCAATTGGTTTATGGAGCAACAGCAAACTTATTTTTAGATCGTCATAATAATTATATTGGTTATGGTCCAGAAGCTATGGAATTGGTAGGAATACCTGATCCAGAAACTTTTGTTCAATTGCCTTGGGATAAGAGAGTTGGAAGAGTTTTTGTAACATGTTTTAGAAATAGAGAAGAAAGAAAAAATCCAGGTGGTCATTTAACAAGTGACTGCAGAGGTAATCTTAGAATTTTCATGAATGAGTTCAAAAAGAAACATGGATTAGAATTAAGAGTTGGAACAGAGCCTGAAATGATGTGGTTAACAAAAAATCCTGACGGAACTCCAACTGGACAAGGTTTCTCAAAACCTTTCTGTTATCATATTGATCAATTTGAATCATTAAGACCTGTGTTTATGAAGGTTATTGAATACGCAAAAGCGATGGGTCTTGATATGATCCAAGGTGACCATGAAGATGCTCCTGGTCAATTAGAGCTTAACTGGACATTTGATAATGTTTTAAGAAATGCTGATAGATTATCAACGTATAGACAAATTTGTGCTCAAGTAGCAAGAGAACATAATCTTATAGCTTGCTTTATGACTAAACCATTTATGGGAGTTTCAGCAAGTGGATGTCACACCAACATGTCTTTGTGGAAAGGTGGAAAAGTATCAGTAAACAAATTGGGTAACAAAAAACTTCCAGGTGTAGAAGAAGTGTTTAGTTATGTATCAGGCGGAACAAATACTTTCATGCCAGATACTAAGGATATGCAATTGCCTGGAAAGATTGGATTACAATCAATAGCAGGGATAATGAAACACTTACCAGCTTTAACAGCAATTGGTTCTTCGACAGTGAACTCATATAGAAGATTATGGGATCAAGGTTTTTGGGCGCCAGTATATGCTGACTGGGGTTATCAAAATAGAACATGTGGTCTAAGAGTATCTGCTCCAGGTAGATTCGAGTACAGATCAGTTGACTCTATGCATAATCCATATTTATTAGGTGCAGCATTACTTAAAGCTTGTGATGAAGGAATATCTAAAAAAATGAAACCAGCCAAACCTGAGTCTAGAAATATATATGAAGCTCAAAAAGCTGGTAAAGATGTTAAAAAACTTCCACTAAGTTTAGGTGAAGCTTTAGATAGATTGGCGGAAGATGAAGTAATAAAATCATCAATGCCAGATGAAATGTATAAAGTATTTAATTGGTACAAACGAGATGAGTGGGAAAAATTCTTAGGTGCAACAACACAATGGGATCTTGATACTTATCTGGATTGTTTACCATAATTTAATAAGGAAATTATATGTGCGGAATAGCAGGATTAATACATAGAGGAAATACATCAAATGTAGGTTTTGAACTCCAAGGAATGCTTCAAGCATTAAAGCATAGAGGTGAAGACTCAACTGGATATGCTTTGTATGGAAAAACTGATGGAGAAAATTTCATCATGCGATTTAAGGTTGGTGAAAATGTTGCAGAAGGAAGTTCTTCAGTAAAAGAAGATGTATCAGTTTATGATGAAAGAAAAAAAATTGTTGATTCTTATCTTTCTGAGCTAGGCGCTAAGGTGATAAAAGAAGATAGAATTCTTCCTTATTCATTACGGTATGAAATTCAGTATGAAAAAGATTTAATGGAATTTTCTCAAAAAATAGAAAGTGTTGAAGGTGTAGAAATATTATCTATGGGAAAATCTCTAGAAGTAATTAAAGATCTAGGAAACGCTGAAGTTGTTTGTAACAGATATAATTTAGATAAAGTTGTCGGGACACATGCAATTGGTCATGCTAGAATGGCAACAGAGTCGGGAGTGGATATTAAATCTGCTCACCCATTTTGGGGTTATCCTTTTAGCGATGTATCAGTGGTTCATAATGGACAATTAACAAACTATTGGAATAATAGAAGAGTATTGGAAAACAAGGGCATGAGATTTATGTCAGAATGTGACTCGGAATTAATCGCTGTATATCTTGCAGAAAAAATGAGAAATGGAGCTACATTAGAAGAGGGAATGAAAGAGTCTCTTGTCGGTTTAGATGGGGTATTTACTTATTTTGTTGCTACAAAAGATAGCTTAGGGATGGCGAAAGATACAATGGCTGCAAAACCACTAGTATTGTACGAGTCAGATGATTTAGTTGCAATGGGGTCAGAGGAAATTGCAATAAGATCAATATTACCACAAGAAATCGAAACTTATGATCCTTTTGATGGAGAAGTTAAAGTATGGCAAATTTAAAAACATCAGAAAAAAAAAGTAAAGCTCAATCAATGGGACTTCATACAGAAGTCTTAACTGGAAAAACACAACAAAAATTTTTTAATCCAGATGAGGCTGAAAATTTTTATTATTTTGGGACGTATGATGTAGATTTTAACAAAAGAACTGAAATTGACGTTAAGAACATGGATTGTCGTGAAGCAAATAAAAAAATTGATGAATTAATGAAAGATGGATACGGAACCATTGTAATAAAGAACCCACAGGGAAAACATAGCTTGGGAGTTGGAATTCTCAATAAATTAAATTTAATATTTGAAGGTAGTTTAGGGTACTTTGGGTGTGGATCAATGGATGGTCCTATTGTTAGAATTAATGGAAGAGTGGGATGGTCATGTGCAGAAAATATGATGGCAGGAAAAGTAGTAATTGAAAAAAATGCAGGTTCTTGTTTTGGTGCGGCAATTAGAGGTGGAGATCTGATATGCAAAGGAAGCGTAGGTGCAAGAACTGGTATTGATCAAAAAGGTGGAACAATAATTATTGGCGGAGATGCTGGTGCTTTTACAGGTTTTATGATGCAGAGAGGGCGAATTATTATTCTTGGAGATGTTGGAATAAATTTAGGAGATTCTATGTATGATGGGACAATTTTTGTAGGTGGAAAAATTGGATCATTTGGTAGTGATGCTGTCGAAGCTGAATTAACTGATTCAGATCAAGACTGGCTAAAAAGAAAATTAAAGGTTGCGGAGATCGGAGAAAACTTCGATGTTTCTAAGATGACCAAAGTTGTAGCTGGAAAAAAACTTTGGAATTACGATGCTCTTGAACCTACAGAAAAAAAAGGAGCAATTTAAATGGCAAAGAAAAAAAATGGTAAAGGAAAGTCAAACGGACATTCTAATGGTAATGGAATAGCTTCAAGAAACAAAAGTTTGTTGGGACACAACGCTATTTTTACTCCAGAGGTTATGGACGACATTCATATCAAAGCGGAATTAGGAAGATACAGAATGAGAGGAATGGCTTTGATGAAAAAGATACCTACTTTTGATGATCTAGTTTTCTTGCCAGGTACATTAACAAGATTTGTTATTGAAGGTTATAGAGAAAAATGTGAGACCAAAACTATTATTGGTCCAAGATGTGAAAATCCAATTGAGCTTGATATTCCAGTTTACATTACGGGAATGAGTTTTGGAGCTTTATCTTATGAGGCAAAAACTGCATTAGCTAGAGGTGCTACAATGGCTGGTAGCGCAACATGTTCTGGTGAAGGTGGAATGATACCAGATGAGAGAAGATATTCAGAAAAATGGTTTTATCAGTGCATACAATCAAGATACGGTTTTAACCCACACCATGCTCAACTAGCTGATGGAATTGAGGTTTTTATTGGACAAGGGCAAAAAGTTGGAATGGGTGGTCATTTGATGGGTCAAAAAGTTACTGACCAAGTTGCAGAAATGAGATCGCTACCCGCAGGTATTGATCAAAGATCTCCGGCAAGACATCCTGATTGGTTGGGTCCAGATGATTTAGCTTTAAAAGTTCAAGAGCTTAGAGAATTAACAAAAAACAAAGTGCCAATTCAATTAAAACTTGGAGCAGCTAAAGTGTATGATGATGTGAGGATGGCAGCAAAATGTGATCCAGACTCAATTTATCTTGATGGAATGGAAGGTTCAACTGGTGCTGGGCCACACATTGCAGCTGCAAACACAGGTATCCCAGGAATTGCTGGAATTAGAGAAGCAAGAAGAGCTTTGGATGACGTAGGTAAAACTGGAAAAGTAACTTTAATTTATGCAGGTGGTGTTAGAGATGGAGCAGATATGGCTAAAGCTTTAGCACTTGGTGCAGACGCAATTGCAATCGGAACAGGTGCAATGGTGGCTTTAAATTGTAATAAGGAAATACCAGAATCTAACTTTGAAAAAGAAATGGGTGTTCCCGCAGGTCATTGCTATCACTGTCACACGGGTAGATGTCCGGTAGGAGTTGCTACTCAAGATCCTAAATTAAGAAAAAGATTAAATCCTGATGATGCAGCATTAAGAGTGTATAATTACTTGCATGCGATGACATTGGAGGCTCAATTGTTGGCTAGAGCATGTGGAAAAACAAATATTCACTCGCTAGAACCAGAAGATATGGCTGCATTAACAATGGAGGCTTCTGCTTTAGCTAAAGTGCCTCTTGCAGGAACAAATCATACAGTAGGAGTTAAAGATTTCCATAAAATCTAATAGCAAATATGCCAAAGAAAAAAGGTAAGAAAAAAGTCAAATCAAAAGAGATCAAAGGTCAATTAGGCAAGAAAAAAGAGACTGCTAGAGAAAAAATGATTGGCCAAACAATCGGCTATCGATATGACGTTAATCTTTTGCCTGACTACAGTCGACTCACTCCATTTTTAAAAAAATATATAGAAGCTATGGGTTGGGATGATCTCAATTGGTTAGAAGATGTTCATATGGGTTATGAAGAAAATAGACCTGCTGTATTTGATAGAAATGCTAATGGTTGGGTAACGATACCAAGTAAAATAAAATTACCTAATAATCAGCAGGATAGAGATATGATAGCTAGAGAATTATTGGTAAAATTTCAAATGTCCCCGAATCATCCTCTGGTTGACCTTAAAAAAGCATATTTAAAATTCTAATTTTCAATTTCAAGTTGATAAAATAATTATTAACTTCTACTTTTTATAAATAAAATAAAATTGTCAGCATAAAAAAAATTTCATAGAATCCATTAACTATTAATAGGAGAGAGAAATATGACTGATCAATTAGGTGCTCTCACAACATTATTTACAGAATTTTACTATTGGGTAACTGTGGTTCTTATGTTTTTGATCCACGTGGGTTTCTGTATGTATGAAGTTGGGGCATCTCGTTACAAACATCACCAACATACTCTTATGAAAAATACAATGCTGATACCACTGGTAACAGTCACATGGTTTTTCTTTGGTTGGTGGATATACTGGGCATTTCCAACAGGACCCGGATTAGCTCCTTCGATTATGACCGAAAGTACCGGTCTAGTTCTAGGAGGTGGATTTGGTGGAAATGATCTTGCTAACCCTACAAATGCATTGATGGCCGTAAATCTTAATGATCATATAATGGGTGTCTTCTGGGCAGCCTTTTTATTATTTTCATGGACTGCAGCTTCAATTGTATCTGGAGCGGTTATTGAAAGGATAACTACTTTTGCATTTGGAATACTTGCAATTGCAATTGGATCTGTTTTCTGGACAATAGATGCTTCATGGGGATGGCATTTTGATGGATGGATGTTAAAAATATTAGGATATCACGATGCTTATGCTTCCGGAGTAATTCATGCAATTGCTGGAGGTTTTGCCTTAGGTGTTCTAATTGTTTTAGGACCAAGAATTGGAAAATTTTCATCTAGCGGAGAACCGAGAAACATTGGACCAAGAAATCCTTGGTTAGTGACTGTTGGATTATTCTTAATCTATACAGGTTTTTGGGGCTTTTACGCAGCATGTAATGTTCCGATTTATGATCTTGGACCTGAATATGGTATGGAAGGTGTAACTTTCTTTACTGCAACGAACATTTACCTAACTCCCACCACACTTAGTGGAATAACGATGAACTTTTTAATGTCGTTATCTGGAGGGTTGTTAGCAGGGTATGTGGTCTCGAAGGGAGATCCTTTCTGGACTTATTCGTCAGGACTTGCGGGAATAATATGTGCATCTGCTGGTAATGATTTATATCATCCAATACAATCAATGATAATCGGTATGATCGGAGTAGTTATAGCTTACAAAATGCATTACTGGGTCGAGAAAAAATATAAAATCGACGATGCGGTTGGAGCGGTAGCTGTTCATGGTTATGCTGGATTTGTTGGTCTTGTAATATGTGGTTTCGTTTTAAATGGTTATCCTTCATCTGGATACAGTGTAGGAGCTATGTGGGATGGAACTAATTATGCAGCAATTAATCCTCTTGGAATGTTTATCGGTGCAATAATAATGTTTTTTGTACTAGGTATGCTACCTGGATATATAATTGCAAAAGTGCTTCACGGAATGGGTAAATTAAGAATACCTAGAGAAGTAGAGCTTGCAGGACTTGACTATACAATAATGGAGGAGGCTAAAGAAGACGAAAAAGCTGTAGTCTCGGCCAGTAGATAAAGGAGGTATGTAAATGGCAACAGTATCAAATTGGATAGATCATTTAAGTGCCTCTGAGGTACAAGGATCTGTCTATCCAGGCGTTGGTTCGGAAGGAGTGCTAGTTATAATAGCAATTCTTATTTGGGTTGGCTGGCATGTTATTTCATCTAAACAAGAAGATGGTAAGATGAATGCAATTGTCAGAAAAAAACCAAGTGCTAATGACTGGAAAAGCAATATAACAGACGGTTAAAACTTTTAAGAGGGCGCATGAAATACTGTGCCCTCTTTTTTTTAATGCAAAATTCTGAAGAAAATAATCAAAATGAAAATAAAACTCCAAGCAAAATGGCACGTCTTGCATGGCCAAAAGCAAAGTATGGAGTAATTATAGCGATATTAATTATTATTGGTGTAAATTTAATTTATTACAAAGATTTCTTTTTATCATTTTTTAAATAATTGTGTTACGTTATTAGATGGCAAAAAATTTATTTAAAATTTCAAAACAAAAAAAAATTAAATATTTTTTGATAAGTTTTGTAGATTTATTTGGTGTCTTAAGATCAAAATTGGTTCCTGCTCATGCAATAAAAGATATGCAAGTAAATGGTGCTGGATTTGCTGGATTTGCAGCTTGGTTAGATATGACACCAGCTGATTCTGATATGTTTGCAATACCTGATCCTGACAGTTTAATTCAACTACCATGGAACAAAGAAGTTGGCTGGTTGGCTTCAGATTTATGGATGAAAGGTAAACCAGTCGATGCTTCACCAAGAGTGATGTTAAAAAAACAAATAAAAAAATTATCTGAATTGGGATATAGCATGAAGTCAGGTGTGGAGTGTGAGTATTTTTTGATTTCTCCTGATGGGAACACAATTGCAGATAATAGAGATACTCAATCTAAACCTTGTTATGACCAGTCTTCATTAATGAGAAGATATGAGCTTATAAAAGAAATATGTGATTGTATGATTGAAATGGGATGGGGTCCTTATCAAAATGACCACGAAGATGCTAATGGGCAATTTGAAATGAATTGGGATTATTCAGATTGTCTAAAAACTGCTGATAGACACACTTTTTTTAAATTTATGGTTAAAACTATTGCAGAAAAGCATGATTTGAGAGCAACATTTATGCCAAAACCTTTTGAAAATTTAACTGGTAACGGATGTCATGCACATATTTCTTTATGGAAAGGAAAGAAAAATATCTTTCTTGATAAACATGATAAGCTTGGGCTAAGCAAGACAGCTTATAACTTTTTAGGAGGCATCATGAAACATGCTTCATCCTTATCTACTTTTTTTAATCCAACGATAAATAGTTACAGACGAATAAATGCTGCACCAACAAAATCTGGTGCCACATGGTCTCCAAGCAGTATATCATATACAGGAAATAACCGTACACATATGATAAGGGTTCCTGATCCGGGAAGATTTGAATTAAGACTTATGGATGGATCCGCAAATCCTTATTTACTTCAAGCTAGTGTATTAGCTGCAGGAATTGAAGGATTAAGTAAAAGAATTAATCCTGGCAAACCTCTTTTTTGTAATATGTATGAGGATTATAAAAAATATCCAAACCTTTCTAAATTACCAAATGAACTAAAAGATTCTCTTGATAAAATTGAAAATAATAAAGAAATGAATAAATCATTTGGAAAAGAAGTAATTAAAAGTTATGTCAAGTTAAGGACTTCGGAATTAAAAGATTTTAATGATAACGAAAAATTTGATAAGTCCAAACCAATTACAAAATGGGAAAGACAGAATACTCTAGACTGTTAAAGTGAAAAGCTTTGATAGTTATAGAAAATGGAAATATACAAAATTTTTATCGAATAAAAGTTATAGTTTTAATCGAAACTATATTTTAAATATTATTTCGTCAAAAATAATCACTGATGCTTTTAATTCTATATCTAAGTGGAAATACTATAAAAAAACACCATTATTAAAATTAGAGAAACTAAACAAAAATTTAAAACTTAATAATATTTTTTACAAAGATGAGTCGAAAAGATTTCATTTAAAATCATTTAAAGCTTTAGGTGGTGCATATGCCGTAGAAAAAATATCTAAAAAGAAAAAAAATATAATAATATCATCTGCGACAGCTGGAAATCATGGTAGATCGGTTGCTTGGGGTGCTCAAAGATTGGGTTTACAATGTAAAATTTTTGTTAGTCAATATGTAAGTGAAGAGAGAGTAAAAGAAATTGAAAAATTTGGAGCCGATGTAATTCGAGTAAAAGGTAATTACGAAAATTCATTAAACGAGTGTAAAAAATTATCAAAAAAGAATAATTGGAATATTGTTCAAGATGTATCTACGAAGAATTATAGTTATGTTCCTTTGTTAACTATGGCTGGTTATTCAATTATGATTAAAGAAATTTCAAAACAAACTACGCATTATATTACGCATATATTCCTTCAAGCTGGCGTTGGTGGCATGGCAGCAGGTGTAGTTGCAGGAGTTGCAAAATATTTCAAGAGAATTCCTAAAATAATAATAGTTGAACCTGATGGAGCTGATTGTGTACTTCAAAGCATAAAAAACAAAAGTTTAAAAAAAATTAAAATAAAAAAAGAAAGTATAATGGGTGGTATGTCATGCAATGAAATGTCTCTCATACCTTGGCATGTATTAAAAAAGTCTAGTGATTGTTGTGTCACTGTAAATGACTCAAAAGTTCCTAAAACTGTTGCAATGCTTAAAGACAAGAAACTCAGTAAAAGATCAATAATAGGTGGTGAATGTGCTACACCAGGAATTATCAGTCTTATAAGTCTCTGTAATAATCCTAAAACAAAGAAATTAATAAATCTTAACGAAAAATCTAACGTTTTAGTTATTGGATGCGAAGGTAATGCAGATGTAAAACTTTATAAACAATTGCTATCTAAAGGCAGAAAGTAAATTATATGTCAAAAAAAGCTGTTGTTTGGATAAGAGATGATTTTAGAATAAAAAATAATTCTGCATTATCTTATGCAACAAATAATTACGATACTGTCACAGCATTATATATTTATAACAAAGAAAATTTTGATGATGTTAGAGAAGCACAAAAATGGTGGGTAAGTAAATCATTAATAAATTTTAAAGATGAATTAATTAAATATAATATTGAATTAGAATTAGTATTTTCTGATGAGATAACTTTTTTTAGTAAAATCAAAGATAAACAAGAAATTTCGGTATTTTGGAATAAAATATATGAGCCATCTCAATTAAAGTTAGATAATGATCTCATTAAAATTTTTGAAAAAAACAAAATACTTTCAAAATGCTTTAAAGGAAATGTTCTTAATGAATATAATAATGTTACTAAAGATGATGGAAGCCCTTATAAAGTTTATAGTCCCTTTTGGAGAGTTGGAGAGCAAATTTACTTAGATAGTATACCAATTAAGTCATTAAACGTAAAAAAAGTTAAGAGCAAAATAAAATTATTCAAGAATAATAACATTCCAGATCAAATTTTACCAAAGAAAAATTGGTATAAAAAATTTGAAAAATATTGGGATCCATCTGAAAAACAATCCGAAAAATATTTAAATGATTTTGTCGAAAAGAGAATGTTGAAATATGGAGTTGATAGAGATTATCCAGCTATAAATGGTTCTTCAAAACTTTCACCATTTATAAGAAACGGACAAATACATGTAAGTAATATTTGGGACAAATGTTATAAATATAAATCAAAAAATGTTAGTGTTAAAAAATATCTTAATGAATTAGGATGGAGAGAATTTTCTCATAGTTTGATTAATTACTTCCCTCAAATGTTAAAAGGTAATTTAAGAAAAGAATTTGATAAATTTCCATGGGATAAAAATGCAAAAAATTTGAAAGCTTGGAAAAATGGTATGACTGGATACCCAATTGTTGATGCTGGGATGAGACAACTTTATGAAACAGGTTGGATGCATAATAGAATTAGAATGGTAGTTGGTTCTTTTCTTGTAAAACATTTAAGAATTAATTGGAAAGAGGGTGAAAAACATTTTAGAAATTGTTTGTTAGATTTTAATGAAGCAAACAATGTTGCGCAATGGCAATGGGTTGCTGGCTGTGGTGCGGATGCAGCCCCTTATTTTAGAATTTTTAATCCTATATTGCAGGGTGAAAAATTTGATAAACAAGGTTTGTATGTAAAAAAATGGGTACCTGAATTAGAAAGAGTTCCAAATAAATTTATTCATAAACCATGGGAAATGGAAACTAAATATCAAGATGCTATACAAACTAAAATTGGTTCTGATTACCCTTCCCCAATAGTTGTACATGAAGAAGCTAGAAATGCAGCTCTCAAAGCATTTCAAACTTTGAAAAATTAATTAATCTCCAATAAAATGATGAATAATCAGCCTTTTTGTAGAAGCTAACCTATGTTCAAAAAGGTAAATTCCTTGCCAAGTTCCTAACAAAAGTTGTTTGTTTTTTATACTGAGGGATATTTGATTGTTAGTTAAAGCAGACTTTATATGAGCTGGCATATCGTCCTTACCTTCTATTGTATGAATATATAATTTATTATCCATTGGAGCAATTTTATCGAAATAATTAATTAAATCTGATTGAACATCAGGATCAGCATTTTCTTGAACAATTAAAGATGCACTAGTGTGCTGTATGCTTAAATTTAAAATACCATTATTAAAATTGTTTTTATTTATCCAGTCAATCGTTTGATCGGTAAATTCATATAATTTTTGACCATTTGTTTTAAGTTCAAGATTAAAAAATTCTTGTCTCATAAATGCTTTTTAGATGTTAGTTCATATAATCGGCTAATGGTACGCTTAAATGTTTTTTCCAATAATCTTGATGATGAGAGTTTATCAATATTTTGTTCTGCGGTAATAGCCATAGGTATATTTTGATCATAAACGATATCTAAAAAAGTAATAAATCTTTGTTGTTGATTTGAATTTAAATCATTAAATGCTGGTACATTTTCCATAACTATAAAAAAACAATTTTTTACTATTTTAATATAATCTTCCGATCCTAAATTTTTATCACATACTTCTTTAAAAGTTAATCGAACAATTCCATCATAAAAATTTTTTAAAATAAATTTTCTTCCTTTAATGTTTAAAATCTTTTCTTTTAAAACCTTATCTTTAGTCATCACTCTAAATAATTTGTTTATTTTAAAATTGTTTTCTTGATTTAAAGGTGAGTAATATCTTTGAGTTTTATTATCTTTGGACTTTCTATAATCATCATCTATATTTAATTGATATTCAAATGATTGATTTTGCATTATTTTTATAAAAGGTTTGAATTGATCTCTTTGCAAACCATCTTTATACAAATTTTCTATTTTAATATTAGAAGTTACAATAATTTTCAAATTTTCTTTAAATATTTCATCAAATAATTTTCCAAGTATCATTGCATCTACAATATTTGTAACTTGAAACTCGTCAAAATATATTAATTTTGCTTTCGATTTTAATTTTTTAACAAATTTACTTATTTTATTTTCATCATTTTTAACTTTGGACTGGTGTACAAAATCGTGAAAGCTAACCATAAACTCATTGAAGTGAAGTTTTAATTTTTTACCCTCAACTAAGTTGAAAAAAAAATCTAATATCATGGTTTTGCCAACACCAACATCTCCGTAAAGATAAAAGCCTTTTTTATAATTTTTTTTTGATAAAATTTTTGAGATAAATGACTTGTAGTTTAATTTATAATATTCTTCTAATGTTTTTATGAGTTTTATTTGATGCGAATTAACATCTAAATTTTTTTTTTTGCAGTAAAGTTTAAACTCTTTAACAAAACTTTTTTGCATTAATTCTTTTTTGAGTTAAAATCGATACCATATTCTGATCTTGGTCCTTTTCTTAATCCAAAAGGTCCAGAGATAAAAATTGTCATTGGCCTTGTTCCTTGCTCAAGGTCTACTCTATGATATGCATTGGCTGATCTAAATCCAATATATCCAGGTTTTCTCCAGAACTTGCCTTTTTTAGTAGTTTCCCAATAACCGCCTCTCAAAATTATTGTAATATAAGGGAATAGATGATTATGAACTCCGTCCCCATGATCATCATCCAACATTTCATGAATTAATATATTAAATGGAAACCATTTTGGTCTATTCCTAAATAATAAATAATATCTATTCATCCATGGTTTGGCTTCATTAAATTTTGGGTGAGACGGTCCCCTATCTAAAACTACCTTTTTTCTTCCAATTTTTTCTAAAAATTTTAATAACATTAATTTGATCTTATAATTCCATTATTTTTAATTAAAAAAATATTAGCATTATTAATAAATGGCCTCGATATTTTTTCATTATTAAATTTAATTACTTTCTCTGTTTCAGAATTAATTAAATTAATAATCAAAATTCGTCCATTATCAGTAGACAAATAAATTTTATTTTTAGCAATAACAAAGCCTACCGGTTTAACTTTTTCTCTTTTTTTAAATGATGAGAAAACATCAGTGATCCTGATTATATTTCCAGTCTCAGTATCAATCACAAATAAATATCCTTCCTCGGAAATATTAAAAATATAATTTTCAGAAATCGTAGACTTTAAACTGGAATTTACAGTTTGTTTCCATTTTACTATACCAGTTCTTATGTCAATAGAGAATAACTCATTTTTATTATTTGAAAAATATATTGTTTCATTATTTAAAATCATTTCTGAATTTTTTAGACTAAATGCATTTAAGAATATTTCGTTACTCTGAGTAGGTGTTTGCCAAACTAAACTCCCGTCATTAATATTTAATGCAGTAAGATCACCCAAATTATTAAGTGAATAAACAATGTCATCTTTAATAATTACAGATAATTTTTTTTGAGATTTAATGAATGTGTTTTCTGTTTTAAAATTCCATAGTTCATTTCCATCTACTATTGAGAAACATCTAATTACATTATCAAAATCAACAGTAACAAATTTATCATTTTTTATAGCAATATTTGAATTAAATGGAGATAGACTGTCCTTCTTCCAGTTTAGTTCCCCATTATCTAAATTTAATGAAAAAATATTTGAAAGAGTATCAGCAGCAATAATTTTATTATCTATATAATTAAAATATAATATTGGATTAAGTTTTCTCTCTTTCTTTGAGTAATGATTTGCTTTCCACAAGGTTTCAAATTTTTTATTAATTCTTAATATCGTTCCTTTATTGTCAAAATAAATTAGATCATTATTTTTGATAAATAAAATATCTGTATCGATTGAATTAAATTGTTTAATTTTTGAAAATTTAAAAGTTTTCTTTTTTTCAAATGTTGGCTCAAAGTTTATATTTCCATTATTATTTGTATTATTATTTATAAAACTATTATCTTTAACAAATTTAGATAGATTTATTTGTGTATTGGGATTTAATTGTTGTTGAATTGGTTTAATTTCATCAAATAAAATTTTAGAATTAGTATTTTCTACAGATTTATCACTTTGACCACAACTTGATAATAAAAGCAAAAAGACGAAATATAATACTATCCTACTCACTGAAACTAGATCTTAGCCTTTTTTGAGCTTTGGTTTTTATTTTAGAGTTATTATTTTCAAGACTAATTATTTGCTCAAAAAATTCTTTTGATTTTTGCATTTGATTTTTTGATAAATAATATTCTGCCATAATATAAAGACTATGTGGTTTCCATATACTATCTGCTTTAATTAAAGGATTAAAAATATCTAACAATTCATTTTCATCTGAAAAATCTGAATTATATAGGCCTTTTTTAAAGATTGTTAGCTCTTTAAACTTTTTATCCAAGCCAATATCATTAATTAAAATATCAAAATAATTGTTAATTTCATCTTTTGAGTTTATCAAATCATTATCTAGCAAAAAATAGAAAGCTAGAGGAGAATATGTTTTGTCTTTAGCGTTAATCACCTCTTTAAGATCTGGGATCACATTATATTTATTATCAGCTTCATATCTTATTACAGCTAAGTCGTATTTATCAGCTAATTTTTCTCTTTTGCTAGATTGATATTCTTCAAAAGAAAAGTAGCCAATTAAAGCCAAAATAATTATTACTAATATCGAAATTAAATAATTTTTATTACTTATAAAAAAGTTTTTAATTTTTTCATTACGTGTCTGGGTATTTATTATTTCAATATCTTCATCCATTAAATCATGTTCCTAAGTACATATTGTAAAATTCCACCATTTTTGTAATACTCTAATTCGTTCTTAGTATCTATTCTACTTAACATTTTAATTCTCTTGATGTCACCAGAGACATATTTGATTTCAACATCGACTTCATCTCTAGGATCTATACCTTTTTCTAAGTCAATAATAGAAAATAGTTCTGAGCCATCTAATTTTAGATTAGTTCTATTTATTCCATCTTTAAACTGTAGTGGTAGTATACCCATTCCTATAAGATTTGATCTATGAATTCTCTCAAAACTTTCTGCAAAAACAGCTTTTATACCTAAAAGTTTGGTTCCTTTGGCCGCCCAATCTCTTGAAGAACCAGTTCCATACTCTTTACCACCAATTACAACTAAATCGGTACCTCTTTTTTTATATTCAACAACCGCATCATATACTGGCATTACTTTTTCCTCAGGGTACAACTTTGTAAAACCACCTTCAGTACCAGGTGCCATTTCATTTCTAATTCTTATATTAGCAAAAGTCCCTCTCATCATAACTTCATGATTGCCTCTTCTTGCTCCATAAGAATTATAATCTTTAGGAAGTATTTGATGTTTCATAAAATATTCTCCAGTCGGACTATCTTTTTGAATTGATCCAGCAGGTGAAATATGATCAGTGGTAATGCTATCACCTAATATTAATAGTGGTCTTGCATCCTTAATTTCTTTAAATCCTTCAGGTTTATCAGGAAGATTATCAAAAAATGGAGGTTTTTTTACATATGTTGAATTATCTTCCCAATTATAAATATTGGTTTCTTCTGTTTTAATTTTTTGCCATTGTTCTGGTCCTTGAGAAACATTTGAGTATCTTTTTATAAACATTTCTGCATTTAACGAATTTCTCAATGTTTCTTCTATTTCTTTGTTAGATGGCCATATATCTTTTAAAAAAACATCTTTACCATCTTTATCTTTGCCCAACGGATCCTTATACAAATCAAATCTCATAGTTCCTGCTATTGCATAAGCAACAACTAATGGCGGAGACGCTAAATAGTTTGCCTTTATTAGAGGTGAAATTCTTCCTTCAAAGTTTCTGTTTCCAGATAAAACTGAAACAGCATAAATATTATTATTTTTTATGGAGTCTGATATGTTATCAGCTAATGGACCTGAATTACCAATACAAGTAGTGCATCCATAACCAACTAAATTAAATCCTAATTTATCTAAATAAATATTTAGCCCAGCTTTTTCTAGATAATCTGTAACTACTTGAGATCCAGGTGCTAAAGATGTTTTCACCCAGGGCTTAGTCATTAAACCTTTTGCAATTGCATTTTTTGCAAGTAAACCTGCTCCAATTAGTACACTTGGATTAGAAGTGTTAGTGCAAGAAGTGATTGCAGCAATTAAAACATCACCATCAGTTATTTTAAATTCTTCTTTTTCAACATTGTAAATATTTGGTTCTTCTTTTTTAGTAACTTCTGAAAACACTTTTTTAAAATTTGATGATGCATTGGTTAGCAAAACTTTATCTTGGGGACGTTTTGGTCCTGAAATAGTCGGCACTATAGTTGACATATCTAAAGATAGAGTGTCTGTAAATTCTACATCTAAACTTGCCCAAAGTCCTTGTTCTTGAGCATACTGTTTTACAATTTCAACATTTTGATCATCTCTTCCTGAGAATTTTAAATATTTTAAAGTCTCATCATCTATTGGAAAAAAACCACAAGTTGCACCATACTCGGGTGCCATATTTGCTATAGTAGCCCTATCTGCTAAAGTCAGATTTTTCAGTCCTTCACCATAAAATTCGACAAACTTTCCCACAACTCCTTTATCTCTCAACATTTTAACTACAGTTAAAACAAGATCAGTTGCTGTTGTACCTTCTGGCATTTTTGATTTCATTTCAAACCCAATAACTTCAGGTATTAACATCGAAATAGGTTGACCTAACATTCCAGCTTCAGCTTCAATTCCTCCTACGCCCCAGCCCAAAACCGATAGGCCGTTTACCATAGTTGTATGACTATCTGTTCCAACTAAAGTATCTGGAAATATATATTCTTCACCTTTATATTTTTCATTCCAAACAACTTTTGAAAGATATTCCAAATTAACTTGATGACATATTCCAGTTCCCGGTGGAACTATTCTAAAATTATTGAATGCTTGTTGCCCCCATTTGAGAAAAGAATATCTTTCAGCATTCCGATTAAATTCAATATCAACATTTTCTTTTAATGAATTTTTATTTGCAAATTTATCTACTTGTACAGAGTGATCAATTACCAAATCAACTGATGATAATGGATTGATAGTGCTTGGATCTTTATTTTTTTCTTTTACAGCCTCTCTCATTGCAGCTAAATCTGCAACCGCAGGAATTCCAGTATAATCTTGAAGTAAAACTCTCGCAGGCCTATATGCAATTTCTGTATTAGAACTTTTAGATTTTAACCAATCTTTAATAGCTTCAATTTGATTTTTATTAACTGTTATATCGTCTTCAAATCTTAACAAATTTTCAAGTAAGACTTTCAATGATTTTGGAAGCTTTGATATACCTGTTAAACCATTTTTCTCAGCCGCTTTCAGTGAGTAAAAATTATAACTTTTGCCGTTAACTGAAATTTTAGTTAACGAATTGAACGAGTTTTTGTCTCCTGGTTTCATACTTAATAATAAAATGTAGCTATGCAGCCTAATAAAAGCGCTGACATAACATAATTGAACCATTTAATAAATTTCTCATTTGTCGCGAATTTTCTCATAAATTTACCAATTAAAGTCCAGAATAAGATACTAAATATAGCAAAGAAAAAGGCAGAAGTTAGGAGCCAGAAAGAATAAGTAAAAAAGTTATCTCCAGATTCGATATAAGTTGATACTGCAATAATAGCAACAATTACTCCTTTAGGATTTAAAAATTGAAAAAGAAATGTTTCTATAAATTTAACAGGTTCTAGTTTTTCTTTTTGATTTGATGATTTAGAAAATGAAATTCTGTAAGCCAAATAAACTAAAAATGCAGACCCTGTAAAAACTAAAATCTTTTGAATTATTGGATATAATTTAAAAACATTAATTAGCCCAAAATTGACTAAAGATAGCATTGAGGTAAAACCAAATATAACACCTAACATAAGAGGTATAGTTTTTTTTACTCCATGATTAAAACCTGAATGAGATGCAACAATATTATTTGGGCCAGGTGAGCAACTGGTAACAAAAAAAAATAAACTTAATGATAATAGTTCTGGATGCATTTAAGCAATTGGTAATCCATTCTCTGCTTCTTGAGATGGATGAACTAAGGTTACTCTACCTTCTGCATCTATAGCTCCGAGAATTAATACTTGTGATACAACTCCTGCAATATTTTTTTCTGCAAAATTACAAACACCAATTACTTGTTTTCCTTTAAGATTCTCTTCATTGTAATAATGAGTAATTTGAGCTGATGATTGTTTTATCCCTATCTTTTCTCCAAAATCAACTTCTACAACTAATGAAGGTTTTCTTGCTTTTTCATTTTTTCTTACAGAAATAATTGTTCCCAATCTAATATCAACTTTATCAAAGTCTTCATACGTAATTTGTTCTTTCATAAATTTAATATATAATGATTTGTAAATGAGTACAGAAAATAATCCTGATAAAATTTATAAAAATTCGATACGAATATTGACAGATTTGATTGCTTTCAAAACTATTTCTGGAAACGATAATAATAGTCTCATTAATTATTGTGATGAAATTTTAAAAAATTTAGGAGCAACTTCATTTAGAATTTTTGATGATGATAAAAAACGAGTTAATCTTTTTGCTTCTTTAAAATCTAAAAATGGAAATGGTAAGAAACCCATTATTCTCTCAGGTCACACAGATGTAGTTCCAGTTTCAAAAGGCTGGTCTACTGATCCATTTGTTGCAACTATAAAAAATGAGAAATTATTTGGGAGAGGTTCTTGTGATATGAAAGGTTTTATTGCATGTGCTCTAGCATATGCTCCTGTATTTAAAGAAAATAATTTAGATAGAGACATTCACTTTTCATTTACATTCGATGAAGAAACTGCATGCATCGGTGCACCATTATTAATAAAAGAATTAAAAAAAAGAGATATTAAAGATGGAATTTGCATTATTGGTGAACCAACCAATATGAAAATCATTGATGCCCATAAAGGTATGAATGAATATACAGTTCACTTTGGAGGTTTAGCTGGTCATAGTTCTAAACCAGGCCAAGGTGTTAATGCAGTTGAATATGCATCGAGGTATGTAAACAAATTACTAGAAATTAGATCAAAACTAAAAGATAGAGCTCCTAAAGATTGTATATTTAATCCACCATATTCTACATTATCAGTTGGTGGAGTTTCAGGTGGTATAGCTCATAATGTTATCGCTGATAAATGTAAAGTTGAATGGGAAACTAGACCGGTGGTCAGAGAAGATGGAGATTTTGTAAATCAAATAATAGATGATTATGTTGATAAAGAACTATTGCCAGAAATGAAAAAAGTTTTTTCAGATGCTTATATTAAAAAAGAAATTATAGGCGAAGTAGTTGGATTTACTAGATTGAACGATTCCGAAGCTTGTGAATTTGTTTCTAGTATAACTGGTGACAATTCAAGAGAAGCTGTTTCGTTTGGAACAGAGGCAGGACTCTTTCAAGAAGTTGGCATTAGCACTGTAGTTTGTGGGCCCGGTTCGATTGAACAGGCTCATAAAATTGATGAATATATAGAACTTAGTGAATTAAAGAAATGTCTAGACTTTTTAAAAGGTGTAAAAGATAAATCTATAAATTAATTCCAACCACCTACAGATTTAACTTCTAGAAATTCAAGCAATCCTTCTTTACCCGCTTCCCTTCCAATTCCAGAATGTTTGAAACCTCCAAAAGGTGCATCAACTGCAATACCAGCACCATTTACATCAACCATTCCAGATCTAAGTTTTCTGGCAACTCTTTGTACCTTTTCCTTATCTTGAGTTTGAATATAGTTTGTTAATCCATAATCAGTGTCATTTGCAATTTTAATTGCCTCTTCTTCAGTTTCAAATGGAATAACAGATAAAACAGGACCAAATATTTCTGTTCTTGCAATTTCCATTTCATTTTTTACATCTGCAAAAACTGTCGGTTTTACATAATAACCATCATTTAATCCGTTTGGTTTTCCAACTCCACCTGCAACTAATTTTGCTCCTTCATCTATTCCTTTTTGAATTAAACCTTGAATTTTATTGAATTGAGTTTCAGAAATTACAGGACCAATATGCTCTCCATTTTTATTTGGATCATCTACTTTAAATTCATTTGTATATTTTCTCAGTCTTTTTATCGCTTCATTATAAATTGATTTTTCAACAAGCATTCTTGTAGGGGCATTACATGATTGTCCTGAATTTCTAAAACATCTAAATGCACCTCTTTCTATTGCCTCAGCATCAGCATCTTCAAATATAATATTTGCACCTTTTCCTCCTAGCTCCAGACTTACTCTTTTAAAGTCCTTTGCGGCATTTTGAGAAATTAAAGCCCCTGCTCTTGTAGAGCCAGTGAATGAGATCATATTTACATCTGGATGACTTGTTAATGCATCTCCAGTTATTTCCCCATCTCCATTTACTAAATTAAAAACACCTTTCGGAAATTTTGCTTCATCTATTAACTCAGCTATGATCATTGCCGATAAAGGTGCTAGTTCTGAAGGTTTTAAAATCATAGTACAACCAGAGGCCAATGCAGGAATAACTTTTAAAGTAACTTGATTTATTGGCCAGTTCCACGGTGTTATTAATGCACACACACCTTTAGGCTCATATATTATTCTTTGATTTTTTGCATGATCTCCCAAAGGTTTTTCGAATTCAAATTCTTTTAGATAACGAATAAATGATTTTGTATGACTCGCACCAGTTCCTGTTTGTAGTTTTGATGCAAAGTCTTTTGGCGCTCCCATCTCTTGAATAATTGCGTCTGTAATATCATTCCATCTTTTTTTATATAATGAATAAAAAACTTCTAATAATGACAATCTTTCTTCTTTAGAGGTAAATCCCCAGGTTTTAAAAGCTTCTTTAGCTGCTAAAACTGCATCATTGATATCCTCCTTACTGCCTAAGGAAATTACTGCACAATTTTTTTCTGTTGCTGGATTTATGACCTCAATATCTTTTGGGTTTTTTGGGGGAACCCATGAACCATTAATATAAAAATTTCTCTTTTCAATCATGCGCGCAAATTATCCTTTCTTCATGATTTTGCAAATAAATTTGTTAATTCATAAACAATTGTTGCTGCAGCTAGAGAAGTTACTTCTGCATGGTCATAAGCAGGCGCAACTTCAACTACATCTGCAGAAATCAAATTTAAGCCTGATAAACCCCTGAGGACGTTTACCATTTCTCTTGTGGTCATTCCTGCAATTTCAGGTGTTCCTGTGCCAGGTGCAAATGCTGGATCTAATACATCAATATCAATGGACAAATATAATGCATTATCACCTACTCTATTTTTTATTCTTTCAACGATTTTATCAATTCCTTCTGTTTGAAATTCATCACAATGAATAATTTTAAATCCAAAGCTTTCATCATTTTTTATATCATCTCTGCTATAAAGTGGACCTCTTATACCTACATGCATAGAGGCGTCATCTAAAAATAAATTTTCTTCACGAGCTCTTCTAAATGGAGTGCCATGAGTATATGGTGCTCCAAAGTAGGTATCCCAGGTATCTAAATGGGCATCAAAATGAACTAGTGATACGGGTCCGTTATTCTTTTTATTGGCTGCTCTAAGTAAAGGCACAGCAATTGTGTGATCTCCTCCAAGGCTTATTATTCCTCCAACTTTATTTAATAAATCGGTTGCTCCTACTTCAATTTGTTTAATGGCTTCATCAATATTAAATGGATTACAAGTAATGTCACCTGCATCTGCAACTTGTTGTACTTTGAATGGTTCTACATCATAATTAGGATGATAATTAGTCCTTAAATGTCTAGATGCTTGTCTAATACTTTGTGGGCCAAATCTTGCACCTGGTCTATAACTAGTTCCTGAATCAAATGGAACTCCGACAATAGCAACATCACAACTTTCTACATCTCTTAGCTCAGGTAATCTTGCAAATGTAGAAGGGCCCGCATATCTTGGCACTTCTGTGCCACTAACAGGCTGAATAGGTTTTTTAGACTTTGTCATTTTAGTAATAAGAATATTATTAGAATGATCCAGAAAAAGGGATAATAGAAATATATGTATTTTTTTGCAAACATCTTAGGCACTGACTCATGATCTCTATTAATATTTTTTTTTCTTTTTCTTTTTTTCATTAAATAAATCCTATCACATTCATTTTATATCTAATATCATCAAAATTATTAAAATGAGATACATTATATTAATATTTCTATTATTTTTTAATTTTTCTTATGTAAATGCAGATGCAATATATAATTTGATTAAAATTCCTAATTTAGAAGTTCATAAGGTTGATAATTTAAATGGTATCAAATATTTGGTATCGAAAAGAGGTTTTGTAATAGGTGATACAAATAATATTAAATGTAACGGCATAAATAACAGTGATTTGGATCTTGAATTTAATACAATTCAAAATAATCTGAGGGATTATAACTCAAATTTCTTAAGGAAAATAAATTTGAAATTTGTAGTTCTTTGCAAAAACTTAGAAATTTCAGGCATTAATACGGGAGGTATACCAGATAATAAATTCAGGACTTTAATTTTAGACTTAAAATTTAACCGAAAATATTTTGAAAGAATGATCCACCATGAAATATTTCATATGATTGATAACAGTTTTCCTGAGCTTTTTAAAAAAAATAAATGGAGTGAACTTAATAATAAAGATTTTTCTTATGCATCATGTTCTACATGCACTGATTTATTAGGTTTAGATTTAGAAATTACGAAAGGCTTTTTAACAGAATATTCAATGAGCACAGCTGAAGAAGATATGGCTGAAATTTATTCATTGTTAAAAACAAACTTTAAAGAAATAGATTTATTAATTAGAAAAGATAATATTTTAACTAAGAAGAAAAAATTCTTAATTAATGGTCTTAAAGAAATAGATGAAAAGTTTATTTTTTGAATGATAAAAGAAATTAAACCATCGCTATCTGAAAAAATATTATTTATTTTTCTAATTCTACTCATTATTTTAACTTTAGGTTCATTTTATATATTAAATAATAAATGTCTTTTTGTAAAAAAAATCGATTTAAATAAGATAGATTTTAAAGATAAGCAGAATATTGCTATCATGGAAGTTGAATGCGGTAACGTTCTAATAGAATTAGATCCTAAAATTGCTCCTAAAGCTGTAAATCGATTTAAGAAGTTAATAAATAGAGGTTCCTATAATGGTTCAACTTTTTACCGAGTAATAGAAAATACTTTGATACAAGCTGGAGATATTGAATATGGAAATATATCTAATCTAAATTATTCTAAAGTAGGAACTGGTAAGTCTGGTTTAGGAACAATTAAATCTGAGCTTAGTGGTAATTTTTTATTTAATGCTGGCTCTGTAGCTTTTGCTAGGAAAGATCAATTCAACACAGAAGATAGTGAATTTTTTATTACATTAATAGATATACCAATATATCAAGGTGAGTACACTCCAATTGGAAGAGTAATTGCAGGGATGGACTCTTTAAAAAAAATTAAAGTGGGAAATAAATCAACTTATGTATTAAAACCTGATTATATTAAAAATCTAAAGTTATTAGTTAACTAGAGGTTTTCCAGTAGATAATGTGTGTTTAATTCTATCTTGGGTTTTACTTGTCTCAATTAATTTCATGAAAGCATCTAACTCTAATTTAAACAACTGATCTTCTGTAAGAGTTTTATCTATAGTTGTATCACCACCACTTAAAACATTTGCTAGCTCTGATCCAACCATCATTCCATGATCTAATATAATTTTATCATTATACAGTTTTTCTAACATACCAACCATTTTGTCTTTTAAAGATTTACCAGATAAATTAAATGTGCATTCTTTTGGAGGAGTAAATTCTTTATTTTGATCCAAAATTTTTCTTGCTTCATTTAATAGACTATTTCTGCTCATAATTTTTTTATTTTCAGGGACTAAATACTTTAGAGGTTCGGCTTCTACTGGAGATGTTGCGGTTTTTGCATAACCAATGATGTCAAAAACTTTTAAAGGTGCAAAATCTGGGTCATTTTTTGCCTCTTCTGTTTGAGACCATCTCCATAACATTTCTTTACATCCTCCTCCGGCTGGAACCAAACCAACCAATGTTTCAACTAATCCAACAACAATATTTGTATGCGAAGCAACAAAGTTACTTTGTACTAAAACTTCAAAACCCCCTCCAAGTGTAAGACCTGATGGTGCTGAAACTACTGGAAATTTTGAGTATTTTAAGTGTTTACATGTTTCTTGAAAATAACCTACAAATTTTTCTATTGATTTAAAGTCACCTTTATCTGCAAAATTCATAGTATATGTTAAATTAACACCAGCAGAAAACTGCATACTTTCATTAATAATTATCAATGGTTTGTCTGTAGCGTTTTTTAATGAGTCCATCGAATCGTAATCCAAAGCGTTTGCTTTAGTTGTAAATTCGACAATGTTAAATTCAGGAAATCTGTAAATTTCAGCAGAATTATTTTTATCAAGTTTAAGGGCTCTTGGTTTAATTTTTCCTAAAGTTTCAATTTCAGTATATTGTTGTCTCTCACCATAAAAATTTTCATCTTTGGATTTTGATAAATTTTCTAAAAATTTATTTCCCTCAAAATTATCAATTTTTTGAAAAAAATTATTTACTCCAATTTCTTTTAACATTTCAAAAGGCCCTCTAGACCAATTGAAGCCAAGTCTCATTGCTTCATCAATGTCATTAAACTTATCTGTAATACCTGGAACTAATGAAGAAGAATATTTTATTATTTTAGAAATTACTGACCAAGCATAATCTCCATATTTATCTCCACGATTAATCAATTTTTTTAAATCAACTTTTTCAGATTTAATATCTATTTTTTTTGAGGGAGAATATTTCCCAGTTTCAAGATTGATGGCCTCTAAAATTTTCTTACCACCCTCCTTATTCATTCTATAAAATCCACCTTTTCCTTTTCTACCAGTATATCCAGTATCTATTAATTTTTTTACAAGTGGCATTTCTCTTGCTACGGGTTGAAATGGATCGCTTTTAGGTAATTCTTTAATAAAACTTTTTAATACATCTGCCATTAAATCAATACCAATTAGGTCATACAATCCAAATACTCCAGTTTTAGGTATACCCATTGGTCTGCCAAAGACAGCGTCGGCTTCCTCTACACTAAGTTTCATATTAAATGCTTCTGTCATTGCAATTTGCATTGCATAAACTCCAATTCTATTACCTAAAAATCCTGGAGTGTCATTACAGATAATTGCGCCTTTACCTAAGTCTATTTCACAAAAGTCTTTTAAAAGTTTAACTTTATCTAAATCACTTTCATTACTTTTTACTATTTCCAGTAAATCCATGTATCTAACAGGATTAAAGAAGTGAGTTATGCAGAAATCCTTTTTGTCTTGATCAGATAATTTTTCTGATAGAACGCTTATTGGAATAGATGAAGTATTAGACGAAACAACAGATCCTTTTTTTCTATGTTTAAAAATTTTTTCATAAATATCATGTTTTATATCTATTCTTTCTACAACAGCTTCTACAATCCAATCTGCATTCGAAACCACATCAAAGTCTTCTTCAATGTTTCCTACGTGGATATTATCTAATTTTGACTTATCTATTAACAAAGGAGGTCTAGATTTTCCTATTCTCTCTTTAGCCTTTTGACTAATTTCTGTAGTTAAATCCAATAAAGTGACAGGAACATTTGCGTTACACAAATGTGCAGCTATACCGCTCCCCATCGTTCCAGATCCAATTACAACTACATTATTTATTTTCATAAAGAAGATTTCTTATATTAAATTGAGACTGAGTAGGAAATAAAATAAATGTCATAACTACTGCTGTAAACTTGCTAATTCTTCAATATTAATATGACATCTAATAGCGTTACCATTTTCACCTATTTGCCACGGTGGAACCTCTGAATTACAAATATTACCTATTTTCCTAGGGCATCTTCCTTGAAAAGAACAGCCTTTTTCAGGGGGTTTTTCCTCTACTATATCCTCAGCTACTAACTTTGGTTTTATATCTGGATCTGGTTCCAAAACAGCACCTAATAATACTTCAGTATATGGATGTGATGGAAATTTGTAGACATTTTGAGAAGGACCGATTTCACATAATCTTCCTTGATATAAAACTGCAACTCTATCACTAATTGCTCTAACAACAGCCAGATCATGAGAAACAAATACGTAGGTTGTTCCTAGATCTTCTTTTAATTGTTGTAATAAGTTTAAAACAGCTGCTTGAACCGAAACATCTAAAGCTGATGTAACCTCATCACACAAAATTATATCTGGCTTAGCAGCAAATGCTCTTGCAACTGCAACTCTTTGTTTCTCACCACCTGATAATTGTCTAGGATATCTTGACATATAAAATTCTCCTAACCTTACTTTTTTTAGTAGATCGATTATATTTTTTTTTAATTCTTCTCCTGATAAATTAAAATACAACTTTAAAGGTTGGGAAAGTATTTGCTCAACTGTGTGGTTTGGATTTAATGACTCGTCTGGATTTTGAAATATAAGTTGTATTGCTCGCAGATCATTTGAATTTCTCATTTTTAAATCAGAAGATAATATACGATCATTTTCAAATTTAATTTGACCATCTTTTGTTTTTAGTAAACCAGCAATTGATTTTAAGATAGTAGATTTACCACTTCCAGACTCCCCTACCAAAGCAATAGTCTCTCCTTTTTTTATATCTATATTTATATCTTTAACTGTTGGGTTTTGATCAGAGATTTTATTTAATAATTGATCAAAAAATTTCTGCTTTGCATAACTAATTGAAACATCCTTTAATTTTAAAACTTCTTTTGCTTCACTATTATTTGATTTTTTTGTTATTGAAGTTTGTAAATTATTATTTTGATTTATTAATTCTTTATGATTAAAACATCTGACATTGGTATCTAATTCTTTAATATGTTCCAGATCTGGTGAATTTTTTTTACAATGATCAGTTGCTAAGTTACATCTATCATAAAAACTACAACCTTCATTTATACTTCCAGGCTGAGGTTGGCTTCCCGGCATAGAAGCTGGAAGTCCAGCTAGTGAGAGTTTAGGTATCGATTTTAATAATCCATAAGTATAAGGATGAATAGGTTCCTTTAATATTTTTCTTGCTGGTCCTTCTAAAACAATTTCTCCCGCATACATTACAACTATTCTATCACTGACTTGTGCTATAGCTCCAAGGTCATGACTAACATAGATCATAGATGTTCCGGTATCTTTAGCTATAAATCTTAATAGTTCTAATACATGCGCTTGTGTTGTAACATCTAATCCAGTAGTTGGCTCATCTAATAAAAGTAAATCTGGTTTGCCAGCTAATGCCATTGCAACAGCCACTCTTTGTTGCTGTCCTCCAGAAAGCTCGTGAGGATAACGAAAAGCCATAGTTTCTGGTGAAGGAAGTCTAACTTTATTTAGTAACTCTGAAATTTTTTTATCTCTCTCTGTTTTGTTTAGATCTGTATGTAATCTTAATGCTTCATCAATTTGGTATCCAATTTTTAAATTTGGTGTTAATGCTTGTCCTGCATTTTGAGGTATCATGGCAATTTTTCTACCTCTAATTTTTTCTAGCTGTCTACTGCTCATCTTCAATAAATCCTCAGATTTAAAGAGGCATTCACCCTTAAGAGGAAATAAGCCTTGTTTTATGTAGCCCATCATAGCAAGTGCTAATGTGCTTTTTCCAGAACCCGACTCCCCTACGATCCCTACTGTCTCTCCTTTTTTTATATTGGTTGAAACATTTCTAAGTATTGAAATTTGTTTGCCCTTCTGACTGTTAAATCCGATTGATAAATTTTTTACACTTTCAATTATTTCATTCATTTAAACAGGTGCCTTTGTTGAACGATCAATTCCTAAAGCTTTTGCAAATGCATCAGCAGTTAAATTTATTCCAATAATTAACGAACTTAATCCTACTATTGGAGCAATTACAGACCAGTATGCAAACGACATCAATCCTCTAGCATTGGATATCATCAAACCCCAATCAGGCGTTGGTGGACTTACACCAAAACCTAAGAATGACAATGAGCTAAATCCTAATAACATCCAAGACCATCTCATTGCTCCTTCCACTAATATAGCATCTCTAACATTTGGAATAATTTCATTCCAAATAATAGACATGTTGCTATGACCTCTAGCTCTGGCTGAAACTATAAAGTCTTTAGCAATAACATCGTGGGTAGCAGCTCTAGCAACTCTTACTATTCCTTTACCATAAAAAAAACCTAGTGCAGGAATTAAAACTTCTGTTGATGTTCCTAAAAGAGAAACAATTAATAACATTGCTAGTATCCAAGGGATAGAAAGAAACGCATCAACAACTCTCATTACAACATCGTCAATTTTACCTCCGACTAAACCACAAAAAATTCCAAGTAAACCTCCCCATAGAAGAGCTATAAGTGATCCAAAGAAAGTTACCGTAAGAGCTGTTCGACCTCCAAGTATTGTTCTTGTAAAAACATCTCTACCCAAGCTATCTGTTCCAAACCAATGTTCAGCTGAAGGTGCAAGTAACATGGTATTTGGGCTAATTGCTTTATAATCGTATGGTGCAATGTAAGGGCTTATTAATGCTAAGATTACATGAAATAATACAATTGTAAGTCCAATCAACCCAGAAGGCTTGGAGGCCATAGTCTTTAAAATCTCAAAAGCCTTTTCTAGTTTATTTTTTTGTTTATCTTCTGTAATTAAATTACTCTCCATTTTACTTTCTTATCTGTAAACTTTTTAATCTTGGATTAAGCATGAGTGTCATTAAATCTGCTATCAAATTTATTCCCACATAGATTGATGCCAATATTATTGCTAATGCTTGAACAACAGGTAAATCTCTATTTGATATAGACTCAATTACTAGTCTGCCTAAGCCTGGATAATTAAAAACAACTTCTGTAACAACAACACCACCTAGTAACCAAGCAATTGTTAACGCCACTACATTTATTGCTGGTAATAATGCGTTTGGTAATACATGTCTAAATATCATTTTCCAATATGGAACACCTTTTAAAATTGCCATTTGCACATAATCACTAGCCATAACTTGAATTACACTTGAACGTACCATTCTTGCCATGTGTGCGGTCATAATCATTGAAATTGCAACAACAGGTAAAATTATATTCGAGAGTAATTCATAAAAAGTCGCATCCGATGGTATAATCACGATGCCTGGTAGCCAACCAAGCCAAATTGCAACAATTAAAATAAGTAAAGTAGCACTAATAAACTCAGGAATAGTCATTGAAAAAATTGTGATAGTTGAGATCATAATATCTGGAAGCTTATCTCTCCAAAGAGCAGTTATTATTCCTAGTACAATTGCTAAAGGAATTCCTATAAGTATTGAAACAGAGGCTAAAACTAAGGAGTTTTTAACTCTTGGACCTAGTACTTCATTAATTGGCATTTCTCCACTTAAAGAGTATCCAAAATCACCTCTTACAACATTTGATGCCCAATCCAAGTATCTTTCATAAGCAGGAACATCTAGACCAAGTCTTTTTATGCAAGCATCAAGAGCTGCTCCATAAGCTTCTCTTTCTAAATATGTTGTGCATGCATCACCAGGTAAAACTTCAACACCTACAAATGTAATTAATGATACTATAAATAAAGTGATAAGCCCTAGTCCAATTCTTTTTAAAATTAATAAAAGCATAAGATTAACCAGAACTTTTTAACAAAAATAAATTAAATAGAAATAAAATAAAGGCCGCTTATATGCGGCCTTTATCTAAATACTTTTAGTCAACTTTAACTTTATGCCACTGTATAGAAAAGTGATCTACAGCATCAAGGTTTTTAACTTTTGATGAAGTAACTACAAGTCTAGATACGTGGTATGGGATCATTGTTCCACTTTGTTCCCATAAAGTCATTTGAGCATTTTGATATGCTTTCTTTCTTTTATTGAAATCCAACTCACTTCTAGCATTAGCTAAATTTTTATCAAAGTCAGCATTTTTGAAGTAAGACTCATTCCATTTAGCTCCACTATGATAAGCTTCATGCAAGATTGTGTCTGCTGGTCTTTGATTCCAACGTGTCATTGAAACCGGTTTTTTCATCCATACTTCATTCCAATAACCTTTAGATGGTACCATTTCAATATTAACTTTAATTCCAGCTTTTGCTACTTGCTGCTGAACGACTTCTGCAATTGTAGGCCAAGTTGGTTCTAAAGTTGCTGGGTAAACAGTCAATTCAATTCCATTTGGAAATCCCGCTTCTCTTAGTAAATTTTTTGCTTTACTAATATTTTGAGGACAATCCATTTGTAAACGGTATTGATCAGATGGCATTACAGGAGTATCACAAGAAACAGTTGCTGCGCCGCCCATAACTAGATCTACAAGTTCTTGTCTATCAACTGCTAACCTAAAAGCTTTTCTGACTTTAGGATTATCAAAAGGAGCAGTATCAGTTCTCATAACCACACCTCTCCAGTTTCCAGTTGGAATTACAGTTGTTGTAAATTTAGAATTACTATCAAATATCTTTTTTTGATTGAAAGGAACATATCTGTTCATATCAATTTGACCTGTTAAAAGCGCTTGAATTCTTGCTTGAGCATCTGGAATCGCAATGACATGAACTTCCGCAACTCCTGGTGCACCTTCCCAATAATCTGGGTTAGCTTTTAGAATTGTAGTTCCTTCTGGATCAAATTTATCTACCATGAATGGTCCAGTACCAACTCCAGTTTGTCCTATAGTATCTCCTGATCCTTCAGGTATCATTCTTAATCTATAGTCAGTTAATAATAGTGGAAAGTCAGCAAATGAAGTTGATAGCTTCATTTTAACAGTATGCTGATCAACCACCTCAATATCTTCAACTACATTCAAACTTTTTCTGACCGGAGATCCAATATCAGGATCTTTAGCTCTCATTAGAGAATATTTTACATCTGGAGCATCAAATGCTGATCCATCATGGAAATATATTCCTTTTCTTAAATTAAATGTCCATTCAGTTGCATCAGAATTAGCGCTCCAATCTGTTGATAATGAAGGTGATGGAACACCGTTCATATCAGGTCTTACTAATCTATTTTGTGTTTTGATGACAACTTGAAATAAACGCCCTTTTGTTATGGCATCTAAGTTAGTATCTTTTCCAAATCCAAGATCATGTGATACTTTAAATACTCCACTTGATGCATTGGCAATAGAAAAAGATAATATCAGAGACATAAAAGTCACTGAAAAAACTTTAAGTATGTATTTCATAAGTTCCCTCTTTTTCTTTAGTTGTTTAAATTATCAAAAAGATAACAATTCCAGAACTAGATAACAACATGCAAAATGTAGTGATTCATCTACTAATTGAATAGATATTTTAATTAATATACACTTTTTCTAAATTTATAAATGCAAAACGAATTAAACAAAGTCAGATTTTCGGTAAAACCTTTAAAATCCAATGATAATAAAGTTGTTGAACTAGCAAGAACTGTAGGAATACATCCTCTAGCTTATCAAGAACTTCCTTACGATCCAGAGTATTCTTTTTATGCTGGAAGATTAAATCCAGAGGTGCTTTCACATGCAACAGCTGAAGAAATGTATTGGAAAGTAAGACAAGAAGTAATATTTCGTCATACTGGAGAACATCCATATGAAATATCTGGTCCTGATGCAGAAAAACTTTTACAAAAAATATTCACAAGAGATATCTCAAAAGTAAAAGTAGGAAGGTGCTCTTATCAATTCGCTTGTTACAATGATGGAGGCATGCTTACAGATGGAGTTTTACTAAAACTTGAAGAAAATAAATTCTGGTTTGTTCAAGCTGATGGTGATCTTTTTTCATGGTATAAAGCGCACATTGATAATCTTAATGTAAAAATATCTGACCCAGACGTTTGGGTAAGTCAAATTCAGGGACCAAAATCTATGGATCTTTTAAAAGTTTTAAGTAAAGAGACTTTTCCTGAGAATTGGAAATATTTTGATTGGAAAGAAATTACTATACTAAATGAAAAATTAATCATAAGTAGATCGGGATTTAGTAATGAGCTTGGTTGGGAAATTTATTTTAGAAAAAATAATAATACTGAAAAAGTTGGGGATTATATTCTTGAAGAAGGAAAAAAAATGGGAATGATACTCACAGGCACCCCTGGTTTCAGATGTAAAAGAATAGAGTCTGGCTTGTTATCAGCTGGGCAAGACTTTAATCATGAAACAAATCCATATGATGTTGGTTTAGGTAAGTATGTCGATTTAAAAAAAAATTATTTTATTGGAAAATCAGCATTGATGACCGCTGATAAAGAAAAAAGATGTTGGGGAATACGAGTAGAAAATGGAACAGGTTTAAAAGGAACTTACATAAAATTTAATAATGAAATAATTGGAAAAATTACATCAAGCACTTGGTCACCTTTTCAAAAATGTGGTGTTGGAATAGTTTTAATGAATTCTACAAAACATAAACCAGGATTAATAGTGGATGTTAATTGCAATGATAATAAAATTCATAAAGGTGAGATATGTACCTTACCAATGTATGACTTTAAAAATGAAATTGTAAGAGGTTTAAAAATCGAAATTCCAACAGGTCCATCTCCGTGGTCAGGAATAAAAAAATAATAGCCATTGGTGGTGGTGGATTTACACATTCTTCTGATGAAGACTTGGATGAATATGTTATAAATCAAGTTAATAAATCAAATATCAATATCGGTTTTTTACCTACGGCTAGCAATGATAATCAAGAAAAGACTGATCTTTTTTATAAAAGATTTAAATCACAAAAATTAAAATTATCTCATTTTAATCTCTGTTCAAGTGTGGAAGGTTTTAATGAATGGATGTTAAACAAAGATATAATTTATGTAGGGGGTGGCAATACCTCTGAAATGATTAATATTTGGAAGAGACATGATCTCATCAAAGTATTTAAAGATGCATATGAAAAAGGAATAATTCTGAGTGGAATAAGTGCAGGTGCTGTCTGTTGGTTTGATTGGATATTGTCAGATTCAGTCAATGAAGAGCTAAGTCCATTAAAAGGAATAAATTTTTTAGATGGAAGTTGCACGCCACATTCTTCTGATAATAATCGACTTCGACAATTTATTTCAGAAATTCAAGATGGAAATTTGCCAGATGGAATAGCTATTGATGATGGTGTAGCTGTGCTTTTTATTGACGGAGTTCCTTCAGAGGTTTATTCTTCAAGAATTAATCATGACGCTTATTATGTGACTAAACATGATAAAGTAAGTTTAAAAACATATATAAAAAATATAAATGGATAACATTAAAGCCAGTAACAAAATTTTTAGCATTGAAGATGCAAAAAAACTATCAAAGAAAAGATTACCAAAGATAGTTTACGATTTTATTGACGGTGCATCTGGAGATGAAAAGTTATCAGAAATTAATAGTTTTGCTTTAGATCAAATACGTCTTGAGCCAAGAGTTCTAAGAAATGTAGAGGAAAGAAAACTAAAAAAAAATATTCTTGGATTTAACTATGACTATCCATTTGGTTTTGCACCAATGGGTATGACAAATCTTTCATGGCCAGGTGCAGACTCGATGCTGGCAAAAGAGAGTGCAAGAAATAATATTCCAACCTGTGTATCGATGGCTTCCACAACTACCTTAGAAAAAATGTATGAACTTTCAGAAGGTCATTCGTGGCTTCAACTTTATATTTTTCAGGATGAAGCTTTTGTCATGGAATTGCTCGATAGAGCAGAAAAAACTGGTTATGAGGTCGCTATACTTACTGTTGATGTTCCAGTTTTATCTAGGAGAACTAGGGATGATAAAAATGGATTTTCATATCCATTTAAAATTGGACCTAAGCAATTTTTTGATTTTGCAACTCATCCTGTTTGGTCAATATCTACATTGCTCAATGGAATACCAAAGCCAATGAATTACGAAACTTCAAAAAGTGGAAAAGGTATTTTTAAAAGAAAAGAAAGTAGAGGAAAAACAGATTGGGAAACTTTAAAAAGAGTAAGAAATAAATGGAAAGGTAAATTAATTGTAAAAGGTATTATGTCATCAGATGATGCAGTTAAAATTAAAGAAATGGGAGCTGATGCTATCCAAGTTTCAAATCATGGAGGTAGACAATTAGATAGTGCTTCAGCAGCAATAAATATTTTACCTTTTATTAGAGAGGCAGTAGGAAATAATTTTCCAATTATTTTTGATAGTGGAATAAGAAGTGGGAGCGATATTGTTAGATCATTAGCTTTAGGAGCAGATTTTTCAATGATTGGAAGGCCTGTAATGTATGCCATGGGAGCTGATGGAGCAAGTGGGCTAAGAAGAATTGTGGATATAATTAAAGAAGAAACTAGCACAACACTAGGTTTGGTTGGATTAAATGATATTAATGAGGTTTCTTCTGATATAATCGAACAGAAACTTTTTATGAATACAACTTACTAATATGGAAAAAAAAATAAGAGGTGGGGCATTAATCGCAAGAGCATTAAAAGATAAAGGTATTAATAAAGTTTTTACTCTATCAGGTGGATTTTGTAATCCTGCAATTGAAGGTTTCATGGAGTGTCAAATTGATGTAGTTAATTGTCCTCATGAACAAATAGCTGGACACTTAGCAGATGGACATACGAGAATTACAAGAAAACCATCTGTATGCTTAGTCGGGCCAGAGGGTTTTGCAAATGCAGTACCATCAATGATGGAAGCATGGGGAGAAAGAACACCGATAATTTATATAACTGGATCAAGTAGCTTAAAAAGACAAGGCTCAGGTGGCTTTAAAGAAATTGATGATGTTTCAATAGCTGCTCCTCTTACAAAATATAGTGCAAGCATTACAGATGGAACAAGAATTAGAGAATTTGTTGATAAAGCTTACAGAATTGCAACGAACGGATATCCTGGGGCTGTTCATCTAAGTTTACCAGTGGATATAATGTTTTCTTCATTTGAGGAAAATGTTGGACTTGAAGAAAGACCATTTTCATATAAAGCAAAGCCAGTTGCTAAAGCATGGCCAGATCCATATGCTATATCAAAAATACTTGAGCTAGCATGTAGTGCAAAAAAACCTGTCATAATTGGAGGACATGGTGTTTGGTGGTCAAACTCTGAAAAAAATTTAGAGACTGCAGGTGAAAGTTTAAATATCCCAGTTTTTAATGTGCCATACCATCAAAAACTTTTAGGAGAAGAAGCAAATGCATATATGGGTTTAGCTGATATTCACCAATATCCACCCTCAGAATTTGCATTACATAACTCAGACTTAGTTTTAATGATTGGTGCAAGGTTAGATAACCAAATGAATTTTGGTAACCCTCCTTTCATTCCAAAAACAACAACTTTAGTTTGTATTAACGGATCTCATGAAGAAATTGAGTTTAATAGAGCAGCTGATCATAACCTTTTATGTGATCCAGGAGTATTTTTAGATACTTTATGTAATTTAAAGAAAAATAATAAATGGAATTTAGGAAACAGTTGGTTTCAAGATAATAAAAATAAAAAAAAAGATTGGGTAGATAAATCTTTAAATGAATTAAAAATTGAAGCTGATAAAGCTAAAAAAAATGGAGGAAAAATTCATCCGCTGCAATTAGCGTTAGATGTTCAAGACGCAATGGATGAGAAAGATTGGCTTGTAATTGATGGAGGAAATACTCATTTCTGGTCAGAGATCGCAATAAATTTAGCTGGAGCTCAAGGAAAAAAATTGGGTGGAATTTTACATCCAGGCACATTTAGTATGCTAGGTGTTGGTGTGTCGTTTGCATTATCTGCGAAAAATAATAACCCTAAATCGAATGTAATTTTAATTAGTGGAGATGGTGCCTTTTTATCTGGAGGCATGTCTATAGAAACTGCATTTTTTGAAAAGAAACCAATCGTTGTTGTAATTGATAATAATGGTGGCTTAGCATCAATTGGACAACAACAAGAAAGATTATTTGAAAGCGGAAAAAGAGTTGCAACAGACTTTAGAGATATACCTTTCCACAGTATATTTGAAGGCTTTGGGGGTCATGGTGAATTAGTAACGAAAAGAGAAGAATTGGGTCCAGCACTAAAAAGAGCTATTGCAAGCGGTAAAACTGCTTGTGTAAATGTAAAAGCTAAACCAGTATTAAGTCCAATTGTTGCTGCTGTGGCCAGTAAGAGAGAGAAATCTTCAATAGAGTAAAATGGCAAAATTTAGCTCACATTTATTGAATGGTTCTGATGGAAATCATGCAAGCAACGTCAAAGTAAAGATTTATCAAATACAATCCTCAAAATTAAAAAAGCTTTTTTTGAATACAAAGACTGATGGAAATGGTAGGATTAATCAGCATTTCAATCTTAGCAAAAAAGATTGTAAATGTGATTATGAAATGATTTGTGATATTAAAAGATACTTTAAAAAGAAAAAAATTGTGGGTGAAATAGTCGTAAAATTTAAAATGACTGATAATAAAAAAAATTATCACTTGCCAATAATAATTTCTCCTAACAGCTATACAGTTTGGTGGTCAAAATAATATATGACATCGTTGATACAAAGCAAAATTAGCACAAAACTAAATATGTCTAGGAGAATAAGAAGAACTCCTTACACCAAGAGAGTTGAAGAATGTGGTGTAACTGATTTTACTGTTGTAAATCATATGCTCTTACCAAAAAGATTTCAGAAATCTGTTGAAGATGATTATTGGCATTTAAATGAACATGTTCAATTATGGGATGTTTCTTGTCAAAGACAAGTTCAGATTTCAGGTCCAGACGCTAGTTTATTAGTACAAAAATTGACGCCAAGATCATTAAAAAATATGGAGACCGGAAAATGTTTTTATATTCCTATGATAGATGAAGATGCTGGAATGATAAATGATCCAGTGTTGTTAAAGTTAGATGATGATATGTTTTGGATTTCAATAGCAGATTCCGATGTATTACTTTGGGCAAAAGGTATTGCTGTTGGTTTAAATCTAAATGTGAGCATAACAGAACCAGATGTATATCCTCTTGCAGTACAAGGTCCAAAGTCTGAAGATTTGATGGCATCAATATTCGGAGAAGATATTAGAAAATTAAAATTTTTTAATTTTAGAATATTCGATTTCTTGGGAACAAAACAAGTTATTGCGAGATCGGGGTATAGCAAACAAGATGGATTTGAGATTTATTTTAAATGCTTTGAAGATTACTTCGACAAAAATGAAATGGGAGAAAAAATTTGGGATATAATATGGAAAGCGGGAAAAGAATTTAACATTGCTCCAGGTTGCCCAAATTTAATTGACAGAATAGAAGCAGGATTAATGTCATATGGAAATGATTTTACGAAAGAAAATAATCCAATTGAATGTAACTTAGAAAAATATTGTAGTGACAAAAGCGATCATGATTTCATTGGAAAAAATGCTTTAGATAATATTAAGAAACAAGGTGTAAAACAAAAATTAAAAGGAGTAATTTTTGATGGTGTAGATTGTCCACCATGTTCAATTCCTTTTCCAATATATTCAAAAGATAAAAAATTAATTGGTAAAATTACCTCAGGGATTTACTCTCCAAAATTCAAAAAAAATATTGGTTTATCCATGATTTTAAATGAATTTTGCAAAACAGGATCAGAAGTTTTAGTACACACTCCTGATAATAAATTAAGAAAAGGAATTGTGTCCTCTTTACCATTTTCAAAATAATAATTTGTAGGTATAAGTCTTATATGAAAAGAGCAGTTATAGCAGGATATTCAAGATCACCTTTTACAATGGCAAGAAAAGGTGAATTAATTGATGTTAAGCCTGTAAATATGTTTGCAGAAGTTGTTAAAAATCTTGTATCTAAAACTAAAGTAAATCCTGCTGATATAGAAGATATTGTTGTTGGGTGTGCTTTCCAGGTTGGAGAGCAGAGTTTTAATATTGGGAAACTCACAACATTTTTATCTGGAATGGAAATACATACGTCTGGAATGACTGTCGATAGATGGTGTGGTTCATCTATGGAAGCTATTCATGTTGCAGCAGGTAAAATAGCAATGGGCGCAGGAAAAGTTTTCGTATGTGGAGGTGTTGAAAGTATGACTAGGGTTACAACTGGCTTTGAACCAATACCTTATCCTTACACAGATAAAGAAAATCCAAATGTCTATTTTTCAATGGGAATAACCGCTGAAAATGTTGCCAAGAGATATAAAATTTCAAGAACTGAACAACAAGAGTTTGCAATTCAAAGTCATCAAAAAGCCAATGAAGCTGAAGTTAATGGTAAATTTAAAAATGAAATCGTTGAAATCGCTGGTTGTACAAAAGATGGAAACATACGTCCAAAAAGTAATCAAGAAACTTTAGATGGTTTAAAACTTGCATTTGATCAAGAAGGAACTGTTACTGCAGCAACATCATCACCTCTTACCGATGGAGCAGCAGCAACATTGATATGTGAAGAAAGCTATGCAAAAGAAAATGGTTTAGAGATTTTAGCTAGAATTGTTTCAACTGGAGTTAAAGGATGTGAACCAGATGTAATGGGACTTGGACCTATAGGAGCAACTAAGAAAGCATTAGAGAGAGCAAATTTATCAATTAATGATATCGATATTGTAGAGATTAATGAAGCTTTTGCTTCTCAATCAATAGCATGCTTAAAAGATCTTGGTATCGATCAAAAAAAAGCTAATTTAGATGGTGGAGCTTTAGCACTGGGACACCCTCTAGGAGCAACAGGAGCTAGAATAACTGGCAAAGCTGCAGATTTACTTAGACGTGAAAATAAGAAATATGCTTTATCTACTCAATGTATTGGTTTAGGTATGGGTATTGCAACAGTAATCGAGTCTGTAAATTAATTATCTATTAATTCCTCTTAAACGTTCCGATCTTCTTCTTAATAATTCAGCACTAATTAATATTAAGGTTGATAAAACGATTAAACATGTAGCAACTGCTAGAATTGTAGGGCTTAATTGTTCTCTTAAACCTGTCCACATTTGGATTGGAATTGTTGTGTTTTCAAGACCCGCTAAAAATAAAACGACTACAACTTCATCAAAAGAAGTTACAAAAGCAAATAAACCTCCTGATATTACACCTGGTAAAATTAATGGAAGGGTTACTTTCATAAATGTGTTTACTGGATTACTGCCTAAACTGGCTGCTGCTCTCGTCACACTATGATCAAAACCTGATAATGTTGCAGTAACAGTTATTACAACGAAAGGTGTTCCTAAAATTATATGAGCTAAAACTATTCCTGTATGAGTTGCCGCTAAACCTGCCTTTGCCATAAAAAAGAATATTGCAACACCAGATATAATAAGTGGAACTATCATGGGTGAAATTAAAGTTGCCATTATTATTCCTTTAAAAGGCATGTGTCTGCTACTCAAACCTAATGCAGCAACTGTTCCTAAAATTACTGAGCCTAAAGTTGCAAAAATAGCAATAATAAAACTATTCTTTGCAGCAAGACCCCATGGATTCTTTGTGCCGTAGACCATATCTTTGTACCATCTTAAAGAAAAAGCATCTGGGTCTAAATTCTTCATCCCTTCTGAAAAAACAAGAAACTCTTCAGCATTAAATGATAATGGAAATATTACAAATAAAGGTGCTATTAAAAAAATAAATACAAAAGTGCATATAGCAATGTAAAAGTAGTGCCAAATTCTATATCTAGTTTCTGTATACTTTGGTAATGCCATACTAACCTAACTTAATATTATCAACTCCAACTAATTTATTATAAAGCCAATAGATAACCAAAACTCCTCCAAGCAACATAAGTCCCATCGCTGAAGCAAAACTCCAATCTAAAGTGGTTTTCATATGATATGCAATTTGGTTACTAATTAAGGTTCCCGATGCTCCTCCAACTAATGCAGGTGTAATGTAATATCCTATTGCTAAAATAAAAACTAAAAGACAACCTGCCCCAATACCTGGTATTGTTAATGGAAAATATACTTTCCAAAAAGCTACAAAAGGTGTTCCACCAAGAGATTTGCCTGCTCTCATTAAACTTGGCGAGATAGTTTTCATTACACTGTAAAGTGGTAAAACCATAAATGGTAATAAAATCTGCGTCATTGCAACATAAGTTCCAACTTTATTGTACATCATTTCTGGCCTATTATCGTCTGACACAAGGCCAATCATCACAAAGAAATCATTAACTACTCCTTGTTGTTGAAGTAAAATCATCCAGCTAGCTGTTCTAACTAATAATGATGTCCAAAATGGAAGAAGAACACAAATCATTAATAAATTACTGTACTTCATTGGGAGTGTTGCTAGTAAATGGGCTATTGGGTAACCCATTAAAAAACAAAAAACAGTAACAAAGAAAGCAACCTCTACTGTTCTCAACCATAGAATTCTATGTATTCTTCTGTCCTCACTAACTTGAGTAATTTTGTTATCTTCATTTAAATACATATCCATAGCTTTTAAATATTTAGCTGAGGTATAAGGAGGTGCAGTTCTTTTAATTGCTTGCCAGTATTCTACATTTCTCCATCTCTTATGAACTTTCATTATTTGTTCTTTAATATTTTGCGTCTCGTCAATTTTATTTCTTTTTACCTGTCTGAATAATTTTTTTGTAATGGTGTTAAACCCATTTTTCTCTTTGTTAAGTCTTTGAGCTAATTTTCCGTGTTCTTTTTTTTCTACAAGAATTTTAAAATCAGATAAAAATGAAGCAAATACTTCCTCGGATGGAAGCTCTTTACCGTCCCATGTTTCCATAGACTTAAATGTTTTTGGAAGCATATTTGTAATCATTTTATCATCAATACTTCTTGTAAACATTTCTCCAATTGGAAAAATATAAGTAATAATCAAAAATAATAGTAAAGGAGCTACTAGTAAAAATGCTTTAATTTTGTTTTTTCTTTCAGCTTTTTTTAAGCTTATCTCTAAAGGAATTCCATCAGTTGTAAGTATTTGTTTTGTTTCGCTGCTCATAAATAAAAAGGGCGACTTAAAAAAGTCGCCCTATATATATTATATTATTCTAGTCTTTTATACTCTTTTATAGACCAGCTTTCATAGCTTCCCACTTCTCGCCAAGTTCTGTACCGTTATCAGCCCAGAAAAATGGATCAACTAAAAAGTATTTTTTAGTGTTTGCAGGAGCAGTTGGCATTTGTGGCATCATTTCAGTTTTACCATCTTTGTACCAAGGCTCATTTGCTTTGATAATTTCTAAAGATGATAATCTGTATGGAGCATATGCAATATATTTAGCACTTCCAGCTAACATTTCAGTGTTAGTCATCATTGCTAAAGCTTTTTTAGCATTTGCTTCATCTGGTCCACCTTTAACAAGTGCGAAATATTCATAGTCAAGACCTTGTCCATCCCATACTTGCGTAATTGGAGCACCTTCACCGATTTCAGCATTGAAAAATCTTCCATTCCAACCAGTTGCCATTACAACTTCACCAGCAACTAATAATTCTGGTGGTTGAGCACCAGCTGACCAGAATACACATCCACCATTTGGATCTGTGCAAAGCTCTTTGATTTTATTCATTGCTCTGTTAACACCAGCTTCAGTTTCTAGTAATTTGTAGATCTCAGATCCACCTTTACCCATGTAAACACCGTCACCTGCTAAAGCGATTTCTAGGTTTGTAAGAGCAGATTTATAAATTGCTCTTTTTCCTGGAAATTTTTTAGTGTTGAAAAAGTCCTTAATAGTTGAAGGTGCTTTTCCATCGAACGCTCTATTATCGTATGCGTAATTCCATGAATATAAAATGTTTCCTACAGCACATTTACTCGGCATTGGAGCAAAGAAATCTTCACTTGCAGGAGTTCCATCTGGAGCTGCAGGGAAGTCTTTGTCAAAATCGAATTCAACGAAAATTCCTTCGTCACATCCGTTGATAGTATCGAATGCGAATACATCGATAATATCCCAAGTAATTGCACCTGCTTCTTTTTGAGCTTTGATCTCAGATAATCCACCTGAATAGTCTACCCAGTTGATATCAACACCAAGAGCTTTTGCAGTTGGATCACCATACCCTAGCTTTTGAGACTCTGTATAAGCTCCACCCCAAGATGCTACTGTAACCGCAAATGCAGATGAAGTTATTGAAAGAGCAAAAGAAAGAGCAAGTAATAATTTACTTAATTTTTTCATTTATCCTCCGTTTAAACGTTTAATATAAATTAATTTATATAAGTTAAGTACAACAAAAACGAAATTCAGAGTCAACAGGCCATTTTGTTATAGGAATACTGGGATATTTAAGAAATTATTTAGGGTCTAGAGCTCTTGCGTCTTGACTGTTCCATCCTACTTTAATCTCATTGCCCAATTTTAAGTCTAGCTCATTTGAGCTGTTTGGAACTTTTAAAATAAATTCTTTATTGCCTAAAAGATCCAATCTTACTCTAGTGTGGTCACCATGGTAAATGACTTCTTCAATTTTTCCAGTTTGATTATTATCCATTTTATCTTTTGGATTAATCAATGCTCTCTCAGGTCTTATTGAAACAGTTGTTTTATCACCTTTGGATTTAACTGAAATTGGATTTGCTAAAATTTCTCCATTTTGAAGTTTAACTTTGCAAACATCTTTTGAAATATCTGTTACCTCTCCACCGAAAGTATTATTTTCTCCAATAAACTCTGCCACAAACGAATTAACTGGCTCTTCATATAATTTATCAGGACTTGATAATTGTTGAACCTTACCATCATTAAACACCGCAATTCTATTTGACATTGTTAATGCTTCTCCTTGATCGTGTGTAACGTAAACGACAGTAACACCAATATTTTCATGGATATGTTTAATTTCGTATTGCATACTTTCTCTTAAGTTTTTATCTAAAGCTCCAAGGGGCTCATCCATTAAAACTACTGCTGGATCAAATACGAGAGCTCTTGCAACGGCTACTCTTTGTTGTTGTCCCCCCGACAATTGTGCAGGCATTCTGCTTTCAAATCCTGAAAGAGAAACCATTGACAAAGCTTTATCTACTTTTTTATCAATCTCATCTTTTTGAACTTTTCTTACTCTCAAGGGAAATGCTAAATTTTCATAAACTGTCATATGAGGAAACAATGCATAATTTTGAAAAACCATTCCAATTCCTCTTTTGTGAGGAGGAATATTTGAGATAGGATTAGAGTCTAAATAAATTTCGCCATTAGTTGGGGTTTCAAATCCAGCCAACATCATCAGACAAGTTGTTTTTCCTGAACCAGATGGACCAAGCATAGTAATGAACTCGCCCTCTGAGATATTAAGATTTAAATCTTTTACTACTAAGACTTTACCATCGTAACTTTTATCAACTTTATCGAACTTAACGAATTCTGTATTTTTAGACATTAAGTGTTTAAAACATTTAAGAAGTTAATTATCAATAGCTAATAGTTCTTAATATGTAGCTCTTTTGGAAAGTTACAGAATAATTCACAACCTTTGTCGGTAACTCGGATTGCTTCTGATGCTTCTACTCCCCAATCACCAAACTGCATGACTGCAATCATATGAAAACAAACATTTGGTTCAAGCACTGTCATATCACCTTTATATATATTTAATGTATGCTCTCCCCAATCTGGTGGGTATCCAATTCCTATTGAATAACCCGTTCTTGATTTTTTCTCGATACCATATTTATCTAAAATTTTCCAAAAAGCTTGGGCAACATCATTTGCTGTATTTCCGGGTTTTGTAGCATCAATTCCAGCTTGTAAAGCTTCTATGGTTTTATTCATTGTATCTATTTTTAATTGATCAGGTTTACCTAATAAAATTGTTCGAGCCATAGGTGCGTGATATCTTTTATAAACACCTGAAAGTTCAATTATAGTTGCTTCACCTTCAACAAATTTATCTTGGGTTGCTGTTAAATGAGAAGCAGATGTGCCTTTTCCAGTTGGAAGAAGTGTTGCGATACTAGAATATTCACCACCAAATTCTTCTGTACCATAAAATAAAGACTTTTGAATTTCTCCAACAGCATCGCATTGTCTTATACCTGGTTTAATTACTTCCATTGCTGTTTGCATTCCTTTTTGAGAAATTAAAGCAGCAGACTTCATATAATTTATCTCTGCATTAGATTTAATTAATCTAGCCCAGTTAACTAGTCGATCAGAATCAATAATGTTTGCATTAGGTAATCCCTGTTTAATCTTTTCATAACAAAAAGCTGTAAAATAATGAGCATCCATTTCAACTCCAATAGACAGTTTATCCCATTTTTTTTCTTTAATTACTTTGGTCAAGTAATCATAGGGATGTTTTGGCCAAGTATGAATGTAACTCTCATCATAAACTATAATATTATCTTTATTTAAATAGGTCTTTAAGTAGGCCCCACCTGCATCTTGATCTCTGACAAAACAAATTGGTTCTTTTGAATCAACATGCACTAATACACATTGTGCATAATAAAAAGACCAAGCATCGTAGCCTGTAAGATAATTCATGTTATTTGTGTCGTGAGAAATAATTAAATCAATTTTTTTCTCTCTCATCAGAGATTGAACTTTTAGTAATCTTTGTTTGTATTCATCTTTTGAAAAAGACATAAATTAATCAAACAGTCTTCCAAATCCTTTTACAGATTTATTTTCACCTATGTTTTCCAAAGACTCCCATATTAATGCTTGGTTGCTTGAAAGAACTGGTATTCCAAGTTTATCTTCTAATTTTTGTATCAAAGGTAGAACTGGTAAAGCAGTACAAGATACGAATAAAGCATCTGACTCACTTACATCTAAGTTTATAAGAACATCAAACAGATAATTTTGATCTACTTTACCAATCTCCATGTCAGAATGAATATCAAAGTATGAATTTGAGGTGATTTCAAAACCAGATGATTTAAAGTAATCAACAACATCATCGTTAACTTTTTTACTATAAGGTGTGAATATAGAAAGTTTTTTAATATTTAATTTTTTCAATGCTTTCAAAGCGGCTGTACTTGGTGTTGAAAGTTTTGCCTCAGGTTTTGCTGCTTGTATTTTATTTTTAATATTATCATATCCTGCTGCTATAGTTCCTGATGTGCAAGCATATACAACACAATCTAATTTTTGCTCTGGCAAGATATCTTTTGTTACTTGAGTAATATTCTCTGACATTTTGATCAAATTCTCTTTGGTTAAGGGGTTGTAACATTCTATTCTATTTACAAAAAAATCTATTTTTTTATCTTTAATTACACTTATAAAATCTTTTTCAATCACTAGATCGGTTGCTAAAGCGATAAGTCCAATACGTGGATTTTGGTTATTTTCAAACTTTGGTTCTATTTTTTGTGATTTCATAAATACAATATACCACCACATATTGATTAATCATTAAAATTTAAAAACTGCATCTAATTTCTTGAATGGTAAGAGTAAATAAACGTATAATAAGAAAAATTAATTTTGAAATAAAAATGTTAGATAAAAAAAAGTTTTATATCAATGGCAAATGGGTTGAGCCAGTAAACAAGAATGAATGTGAAGTTATTAATCCATCAACAGAAGAAGTTTGTGCAATTATAAGTCTTGGAAGCTCTGATGATACAAATGCTGCAGTCAAAGCAGCAAAATCTGCATTTGAGACTTGGAAAGAAACTTCAAAAGAAGAAAGGTTAAATTTATTAGAAAAATTATTAAAAATTTATAATTCTAGATGGGATGATATGACTGATGCTATTACTACAGAGCTTGGTTGTCCTAAAGATTGGTGTTCAGCTAATCAAACATCTTCTGGCGCAGGTCACATAGAAGACTTTATAAAAAGATTAAAAGATTTCGAATTCGAGCCAGGTTTTGATAAAGGATCTACTAATCATATTGTATATGAGCCAATTGGAGTTTGCGGATTAATTACTCCTTGGAATTGGCCTATAAATCAAATTGCTTTAAAAGTAATTCCAGCTTTTGCTACTGGATGTACAATGGTACTTAAGCCATCTGAAATTGCACCATTGTCAGGAATGTTATTTGCAGAGATGATAGATGAGGCTGGATTTCCAGCTGGAGTGTTTAATCTAGTGAATGGTGATGGGCCTGGTGTTGGAACTGACCTGTCAGGACATCCTGATGTTGATATGGTCTCATTTACAGGATCTACTAGAGCTGGAAAATTAATTACAAAGAATGCTGCTGAAACTATAAAAAGAGTTTGTCTTGAACTTGGTGGTAAAGGTGGAAATATTGTTTTTGCTGATGCATATCCTGAAGCAGTTAGAGATGGCATTAGAAACGTAATGAGTAATTCGGGTCAATCCTGTGATGCTCCAACTAGAATGCTTGTTGAAAAATCAATTTATAAAAGAGCTGTTGAAGAAGCTGCAGATGAAGCAAATAAAATTAAAGTTGATCTTGCTTCAAAAGCTGGTGACCATATTGGGCCTGTAATTTCAAAAACTCAATTTGATAAAATTCAAAGTTTAATAAATAGTGGAATTGAAGAAGGTGCTACTTTAGTAGCAGGTGGTCCTGAGAAACCTGAAGATCTAAAGAAAGGTTATTTTATTAAACCAACAGTATTCACTGATGTTAATAATAATATGAGAATTGCTAAAGAGGAAATATTTGGACCAGTATTGTCAATTATTCCTTTTGAAAATGAAGAGGAAGCTATCCAAATTACAAATGACACAGAATATGGATTAGGAAACTATTTACAAACAGATGATAAAGAAAAGGCAAAAAGAGTTTCAAAAAAATTAAGGTCTGGAATTGTTTATGTAAATCATAAAGCAGCGGATTCTGGAACTCCTTTTGGTGGTTATAGGCAATCTGGAAATGGACGTGAAGGTGGAACTTGGGGATTGCATGAATATCTTGAGGTAAAAACTATTACTGAATGGAAAAATTAAAATGCTTGGTTATGTAATGGTAGGAACCAATAACTTAGAAAAAGCAATAATTTTTTATGATGAAGTCTTAAAAGTTTTAAATCTAGAAAGAAATTATAAAGATGAAGTTTGCGCTGGTTACACAGAAAAAAATGGCGATGGAACTATAGAGTTTTATGTGACCAAACCTGTCAATATGAAAGAGGCAACTAATGGAAATGGAACGCAAGTTTCATTTATTACATCATCTAGAGATATAGTTGATAAGTTTCATGAGATTGGACTTAAGGCAGGTGGAAAAAGTGAAGGAGCTGGAGGTGAAAGACCAGAAGGTTCTGGAGTTTACTATTCTTATATTCGAGATCTTGATAATAATAAAATTTGTGCTTTCACAAACAATTAATGTCTTACACTTTCATTCAAGAGAAAATTGATCAAGGAAAAATTATTTTACTTGATGGAGGTATAGGTGCCGAGCTTGAAAAAAAGGGAGCTAAAATGGATCAAAACCTATGGTGTGGAAAATGTTCGGTAGATAGCCCAGAATTTCTAAAAGAAGTTCATGAAAATTATATTGATGCAGGTGCTGATGTTATTACAACAAATACTTATGCTACAACTCCAATTTCTCTTAGAAAACACGGATATGAAGACTCAATTGAATTATTTAATAAACAAGCAGTTCAAATTGCAAAACAAGCAATTAATAATTCAAAAAAAAACATCTGTTTAGCAGGAAGTGTTTCGAGTTATGGAAGTTTTCTTAAACTTGGAACAAAGAACATGAAACCATGTTTTAATGAACATATTAAAATTTTATCAAATGAGGGTGTTGATTTAATAATTTTAGAAGCAATGACATCTCAAGCAGAAATCGTGGAGACTATGCTTGAGTGTTCTTCAAATATAAAGTTACCTGTTTGGCTTTCTATTTCCTGTGTAATAGATCAGAATACAAAAAATATTACACTTGGTTATGATGATGTGAAGAATAAAACTGAAATTTACGAGGATTTAGAAGAATCGTTAAAAAATTTTAGTAAATTGCATAAGGGGCCAATTTTAATTGCTCACTCAGATATTAAAACAACGAGTGCAGCTTTAGAGACTGCATTAAATAATTATAATGGAGTTATTGGTGCATACCCTAACAAAGGCTATTACGAAAAACCAAATTGGAAGTTTGTGGATGATTTTTCACCCAATGATTATTTGGAAGTTGCAAAAAAATGGTTTAGCAAAGGTGTAAAAATTGTTGGTGGTTGTTGTGGTATAGGAGTTGAAGAGATAAAAGCTGTTTCAATTTTGAAGTAATAATATATTGTAAGATTATGAAAACTTTTATTGGTGGTATTGGTTGTTTTTGGGACGAAACTAAATACGATGGTATAAAAGGAATATTATCTACCGAATGTGGTTACTGCGGAGGTGATGATCCTAATGTTACTTACAAAGCAGTTTGTGGTGGGGATACAGGTCACATAGAAGTAGTTAAAGTTCAATATGATGAAAATATTTTAAGCTATGAAGACATGGTCAGATTATTTTTTAAACTCCATGACTCAACTCAAAAGAATAGACAAGGAACTTATGTAGGAATTCAATATCGCTCTGAGATATTTTATAATAATGACAATGAAAAAAATACAGCAGAGAAAATTTTACAAGAAATGAATGAGAAATTAGATGGAAAAGTTACTACAAAGATTTCCAAAGAAAAAAACTATTGTAAAGCAGAAGGCTATCATCAAAAGTACGAGAAAAATAAATCTCTTAAGTTTGGATAAAAAGTACTAATTTGAAAAAAATTATTTCAGAAAAAAATCCAGAATTAGTTACAAGAAAAGATAATAAAGCTCAATGGAATCTCCCAAATAAAAGGAGGTTGGGTTTTAGAAATTTATATAAAATTAATAGATATGGAATATACCTTAGATCAGATTTTGTTCTAAAATTAAAAAAAAAAATTAATAGGAAAATTGGCAAATTATCTTCTGTAAAAAAGTTAACTAAAAATAAAGCTTTTTGCTCTTTAATAGTTGGTAAAGATCAGGATATTTTATTCGAGCAGTACGCAAAGGACTTTTCTACAAATCAGCCTCAAACAATTATGTCAATTACAAAAATGTTTATACATTTATTTGTGGGAGAGCTGATAGACAGAAAACTAATTAACTTGAATAAGAAAATTTCATTTTATTTGCCAAAAATTGGTAGTGGTTATGCAAATGCAAAAGTAAAAGACGTTTTAGACATGAACATTGTAAATCTATATAGTGAAGATTATACAAAAGCTTATTCGTCTTCATTTTTACATGAGCCTGTGGGAGGATGGAGACTGCCGATTAAAGGTAAAAACATTCAAAGCCAGGAACAATATTTAAATTCAATTAAATCTTTAAATAGCAGAGATTTAAAAAATTATACCGATCTGGCGCATTATAAATCAGCTAATACCGATGTTATTGGGCTAATTGTAGAAAAAGTAAGTAAAAAAAGTTTAAGACAATGGCTGTTGGAAACGGTTGAAGCAATAGGATTTGAAGAAGGATTGTATATAGGTACAGATAGATTTGGAACACCGTGGATGTCTGGAGGTGGAAGTTTAATTACAAGAGATTTTTTAAGAATGGGTTTGCTTTTTTCTAGGTTTGGAAAAGGTATAAATGGAAAAAATATTGGTTCTAAAATCTTTTTGAGTAAAACTATTAATAGTGAGGGACCCAAATACATTCAATTATCTAAAGATAAATTTGTCTGTTATGTTAATTCATTAATGAAATGCGGTAACTGGATTGGTCACTCTGGGTATGGGGGCCAATTTTTAGGAATAAATTTGAAAACAAAAGTTGTTGCTGCGTTTTTTTCTGTATTAGAGACTAAATCTGCAACAAATGAAAAATATAAAAAAGATATGGTAAATATGATAGACCAAATAATTAGTAAAGATTACTAAATTAAGAAAATTTTGTTATCAAGGATTTTAAATGTTTATCTGTGACGCCACAACAACCCCCAATAATTTTTACCTGATCGTCTATTAGCTCGGAACACTTATCAACAAATTCAATTTCATTTTCAGTTATTAATGCCTGCATAGTACTAGTGTCAAATTTATGGATCTCTGGATAGAACATAATTGGCCCATTCCAATTTGATTTTAAAACTTTCATTCCCTCTTTTGTATCAATAAACCAACTATGCATTATTCCATAAACATCTCCACCAATAGATTTGAGTGAATTAATTATTTCAGCAAAATTTATAATTTTATCTTCAGGAAGGAATTTTGGTTCATCAGGATATTTTAAAGGGTCATATATAATTGATCTCTCTTTTTCAGCTCTAAAATTTCTACCTACTACGGTTTCATCAAATTTACTTATGCAGCAACTTAATCCAACCCAGACAGGTAAACCTGTTTCTAAAGCAGCATTTAACAAAATTTTAGCGTGATCAATATCTAAAAGCATTTCAAGAATAAGCACTTCGACTCCCTCTTCTTTTAATACTTTAGCTTGTTCTTTATAATTTTTTTCTTCTTTTGCAAATGATGGTACAAATTTTGTGTCAGGTCTAAATTCATTTTCAGCTAAAGCTAAATATGTTGACATGCTTCCAGCAATTTTAATTTTTTTTCCAGAATTTTTGATTGCTTGTCTTGCTAACTTAACTGTATCAATGTTAATTTTTATAGTCTGATCTCCTAAATTTGAAGGCTCAAGACAATGTCTTGCAGTTCCAAAAGTATTGGTTGTTATCATATCACATCCAGCGTTTATATGACTTTCGTGTACTTTGATTACTATTTCTGGTGAGAAAACATTTGCTAAACCAGAAAAAGCTGGTCCCATTTTTCCACCAAATCTCTGAATTTCTGAACCTGTTCCGCCATCTAAGAAGACTTTTTTTTTTGATTTCAATAATTCATTAATATCCATTATGCTAATTTCTTCTCTGACTTTGGAGCATATACAACTTCAATTACACCACCAAGAATTATCAGAATACTTCCCAGGGTTTCTCTCCAACCAAAAGGTTCATTTGTTAAAAAACTAGCACTAATAACACCAACAATTATTTCAGCTAAAAATAAAATAGATGATAAGCCTGCTCCTAATTTACTTGGAGCCCAAAAGATTATTACCCCTGTAGGAATAAAATAAAATATCGAAATAAGTAATAAAAAAGTGGACATTGACATGATAACCTCCACTGATGGAACTGGTCCTAAATAATCTACTAAGAATAACCCAATAGGTATACTGGCTAAACCTCCATAAAAAAAGAATGTGAATATAATTGGAAAGACGCCATCAGTTTTAATTATTTCCATTCTAATTAGACCAGCACCAAATAGTGCACCTCCAGCAAGGGCCAACCAATCCCCTGCATTTTGAGGTAACGGAATTATATTCTCTTGACTGAATACAATCCATAAACCTCCTAATGCTAAACCTAATGTGATTACCCTCTTCCAACCAAATTTCTTTTTTAAAAATATAATTTCAAATATTGTTGTCCAAACAGGTATCATGTAAAACATGATTAATGCTTTAACTACATCAGTAAGAAGAAAGCTAAGAGCATAACAAACAAATCCACTTCCAACAAAAAAACCAGTGAGAGGAAACTCCAATCCAATAGACTTTCCTTTTATAACTCTCCAAATTGCGACTGGTGATAATATTAATATTCCAACTGCCATTTGGGATATTGTTCCCCAGCCACCAGTCAAACCTCCATCTTCTAGTATTCTTTGAGGCAACCAATAAATTCCCCATGAACCAGCGGCAATAGCTAATGCAAATGAAATTTTAAAATGATGAGGGTGTCTGGTCATTATTATTGCATTAATTTTGGTTTAAATTTTGAAAAGTTAAATATTTCTTCATAAGAATTGGCGAAGTTAATTACTTTATTATCTTCTTTTACATTTGCTATAATCTGCATTCCCATTGGTAGCCCTTTATTATTAAAACCTACTGGAATAGATATAGTTGGCAAACCAAGCAAGCTTGATAATGTATAGACTTCCATATATCTATGATAAGTGTCAATTTTATTATTATTGATAAATTCAGGATTATTTAGGTTCTTTTCAAACGGAAATAATTGAGCCGAAGGTAATGCTAAAAAATCATAATGTTTAAATAGGTTTTGAATTTTATCCATATATTTATTTCTAATTTCTATTGCTTTTAAAACATCGTTTGTTTCAATGCTTTTCCCTTTTTTATATTCCCAATATGCTTGGGAAGGTAATTCATTTAAATTTTTTAAATTATATAACAAAAAGTTTTCATATAATGTTTTGGCTCTTAATGTTGTCCAAGAATACCATAATTCTCCTGAGTTAATTTCAGTTTTTAAATTTTCAACACTTAAATTATTTGACTGTAATTTTTTTAAAATATTTTCACATAAGTCTACAATTCCATCTTCATACTCATATTGTTCGTTTAGATCAATGCACCATCCAATTTTTAAATCTGAAAGTTTTTTATTATTTATATCTTTAAGATCGAAAGATAATTTATCCTTTACATTCTTCCCTTTTATATAGTTAAATAAAAATTCCATGTCATTGGGAGTCCTAGCAAAACATCCAGTTGTAGATAATAAAGGAAAATCTTTTAAATTTTTAATTTCAAATCTATCTTCTGCAATCGCACCAGGTGTTGGTCTTAATCCATAAATATTTGCAAATGCTGCTGGGTTTCTACAAGATCCCATCATATCTGTACCATCTGCAAATGGAATTAAATTTGCCGCAACAGCTGCTGCTGCACCACCAGAAGACCCTCCCGCTGACTTAATATAATCATAAACATTGGAGGTGGCTCCATAAACTCTGTTATTAGTATGACAACCAACAGCAAATTCAGAAAGATTTGTTTTACCAATTAAAATTGCGTTTTTTTTATAATTATCTACTAATAAAGAGTTCTGTTTCGGGATATTTTTTAATAACTCTTTATATCCATAACAAGTTACCTCATTTTTAATATCAAATAATTCTTTAACAGCAATTGGAAGACCATAAATATCACTTTTATCATTATCACTATTAAAATTTTCATCTTTTAATTTTGCTTCTTCAGTAATTTTTGTTTCATCTATATGTGAAATAATAGCATTTAATTTTGGATTGAATTTTTTTATTCTATCTAAATAGAAATTTAGTACCTCTACTATTTTAATTTCTCTTTTTTTTATTTTTGAAATTATTTGATGGACAGAAAAATTCTCAAGCACTTAATTAAACCTATCTTGCTTGTCTAATACTCTCTAAAACTAAAGACTTGACCTCATCTAATGAAGCCTTTTTAGGATTTTGTCCATAAGCTTGGTCTAACATTGATTTCTTTGCTATTCTCTCTTGGCAATCTTCTGGTACTCCTAATTCATTTAATCCTTTAGGGATTTTTAATCTATCTAGAATTATATTTAAGTTGTCTTGAAAACTTTCAATTGAATGGTTTTCAAATTGCATAGCCTCTGACATTCTTTTTACTTTTTCTTCTAATCCAGGTAAATTATATTTCATGACTGCAGGAAGTATAATTGCATTAGTCAATCCATGATGAGTATTATATTCAGCACCAACCATGTGCGAAATTGCATGAACTAAACCTAGGCCTTTTAAGAAAGCTATTCCACCCAAATAAGATCCAATAATCATTCCTCCTCTCGCTAAAAGATTATCAGGTTCTTCGACAGCTGCATAAAGTGATTTTGAAATTAAATTTAAACTTTCTAATGCAGAACCATCACAAAGTGGATGAAACATAGGAACACTATAACCTTCAATTGCATGTATCATTGCATCTATACCGGTCCAAGCAGTAAGATTTGCTGGTAATTTTAAAGTTAGCTCTGGATCTACTAAAGCTAAACATGGTCGGGCATCTGGATGCCATAAACAAAATTTCATTCCTTTTTCAAGATGAGTGACCATGGCAGTAACTTCTGTTTCAGCACCTGTTCCTGCTGTAGTTGGAATAGTAATTATTTTTGGAAAAGGATTTTCCATAGTTAATTTTGGCGGCTCTTTTTCAAATTCAAAATCCCATAACGGTACACCGCTATCAACTGTAAGAGAAATTGCTTTTCCTCCATCCATTGCACTTCCACCACCTATTGCAATTATCGCATCATGATTACCTTCACGAAATTTTTTACATCCAGAATCTATTTCATCATCTCTAGGGTTTGGTGATATATTTGAATAAATATCTGATTTGATTTTTGAATCATTAAGTAAATTTTGTAAATCACTTATAAATGGTAAGTTTACACTACCACTATCAGTAACAATTAATGCATTATTTATTTTAAAATTTTTGCAAAACTTTCCAATTTCTTTAAATCTTCCAGGTCCATAAGCTGTAAATGTTGGGAATGTCCAATCCTGATTATTTAATAAAAATTCTTCATTAAGCTTAAAATTTTGCATAATATTTTAAAAACTTATACTAATTTCAATATTATTAAATGAAAATTTCATATGAAAAAACAGATCTAAAAAAAACATATTTAGCTATTGCTACAATGCTCTTAGCAATTTTGTGTATAGATCTTTACATGGTTATTATTAAATTTTTAGGTGATGAATACTCAATAATTCAATTAACTTTATTTAGAAATGTAGCAGCAATTATACCTTTGTTATTATTGATCTTATTCACAAATGAATTTTCAACAATATTTAAAAACTTAGGAAATAAGTTTTTGATATTGAGTTGCTTGAGAGGAATATGTTTTCTTTCTATGAATGTATTCATTTTTATCTCAGTAGTAAATCTGGAATTTGCAACTGCTATGACGTTAACCTTCTCATCACCTTTCTTCATAGTAATACTATCAATAATTTTATTGAGTGAAAAAATTGGTATTTATAGATGGTCAGCAGTTATAATTGGTTTTGTTGGTGTAGTTATGATAATGAAACCAACAAGTGAAATTTTTAGTTTGTACTCAATTTTTCCAATTCTAACCGCTATAGCATGGGCTTTCACTGTCATAATTTTAAAATTCATTCAAGGCAATCATTCAACTGCTAAAATTCAGTTATATACATTAATATTTAATGTCATTGGTGGTTTACTTTTATTTTTTGTAACTACAGGACATGTTGAAATTAAAAATTTTAAAGATTTTATTTTGATGACAATGACTGGAGTTTTGGGTGGTACAGCAGCAATATTGTTTATTTATTCTTATCGTTTAATTTCAGCAAGTAAAATTGCTTCATTTGAGTATCTTGGTATACCGTCATCTTTTATTCTTGGTTGGATTTTCTTTAATGAAGCTCCATGGAGCCAATTATTTCCTGGAGTAATTGTAATTATTTTTGCTGGTATGATTATTATATGGAGAGATAATATTAAGAATAAATCGATAGAAGGTAATAAGCAAATTTATTGATTTGATCTCATAGATTTCATGACTATTACTCTATCTATTTCACCTAATAGCTTTCCACTTTCGTTACAAACTACTGGATAAGTTTTATCATTATCAATAAGCCTATCTATTAAATTTTCAATTTTAGAATTATCTAAAATATTATCTTTTCCATTCTCAAATAAATTTTTTGTTTCATTGCAGCATTCTGTTCTCATGACTTTGCCAGCACTCAATACTTTATATTTAGGAACATCTTCGCAAAAATCTTTAACATATTGATCTTTTGGATTAGATACAATTTCTTCAGGTGTACCAACTTGAGAAACTTCTCCATCTTTCATGATTGCAATGTGGTCTCCCATTTTAATTGCCTCTAAAAAGTCGTGTGTAATAAATACCATAGTTTTTTGAAGCTTTTCTTGGATCTTTAAAAGCTCATCTTGCATTTCTCTTCTAATCAAAGGATCCAAAGCTGAAAAAGGTTCATCAAAAATTAATATTTCAGGATCCACAGCTAGCGCTCTTGCAAGTCCTACCCTTTGCTGCATACCTCCAGATAATTCTCTTGGATAATTATTATGCCAACCATCTAAGCCAACCATTTTTAAAACTTCCATTGACTTTTCTGTTCTTATATCTTTTTTTGTTCCCCTTACTTCTAATCCATAACCAATATTTTCTAAGACTGTTCTATGAGGAAATAAACCAAAATGTTGGAAAACCATGCTCATTTTATTTCTTCTTAATTCTAATAATTCACTTGCGCTCATTTTTGTAACTTCAACATCATCCATTTTCACAATGCCAGCTGTTGGTTCAATCAATCTCGAAATACATCTGACTAGTGTTGATTTTCCACTACCAGATAATCCCATTACTACAAATGTTTCACCTTTTTGAATTGAGAAACTGACATCTTTAACAGCAACTACATGTCCAGTCTTTTCTTGAACTTCCTTAATACTTAAATTTTTATCAAGGTTTTTAATAATTCTTTTTTCGTCTGATCCAAATAATTTCCATATATTTGTACAAGTGATTTTTTGTTCTACAGCCATTTTTAATAAATAATATTACCCTAAAAATAGACAATATTTTACTTTAAATGTAAAATTATTTATTTTAACTTGCGAACATGGCTACTAGAACTGATTTAATAGATAAATCAAATCAATCAAAAAACATAATAACTTATGTAATTATTGGAGTTGTTTTTTTTGTAGCACTTTGGCTATCTACTCAAAGTGAAGGGCCTTCAAAATTTCCTAAAGAAGTCACTGATAAATTTACATTTACAGCTTGGGTGAATGACGGAGAAGATTATTTAAAAAAAAATTATAGATGGGTCACTAAAATTATAGCAAGCTATATAAAAGAAACTTATTATTTTTTAGAAGACTTTTTGCTTGAATCTCCTTGGATTTTAATTGCAGCAATAATTGTAATACCCTGCATAATTGCAGGTGGTTTGCGATTGGGAATTTACTCATCTTTTGTAGTTTATTTTTGGGGAGCAACAGGAATGTGGGAACCATCCTTGCAAACAGTAGCATTGATGGGTTTGTCAGTTTTATTATGTGTATTTTTTGGATTTATACTGGGTGTCTTGTGTTCACAAAGTAATAGATTTGAAAATTTCATGAAGCCAGTCTTAGATACTATGCAAGTCATGCCAGCATTTGTATATTTGTTCCCAGCATTATTTTTTTTTGGGATAGGAGGTGCGCCAGCAATATTGGCTACCATGATATATGCGATGCCTCCAATAATAAGGTTGACGAATACTGGTATAAGACAAGTGCCAGCTCAAACTATAGAGTCTGCCACTTCCTTTGGTTCAAGTAAACTTCAGTTGTTATTTAAAATTAAAATTCCATTATCTTTACCAAGTATAATGATGGGTATTAACCAAGTAATAATGATGGCATTGGCATTAGTGGTTCTTGCATGTTTTATAGGTGCTGAAGGTATTGGTGGCCAAGTTTGGCAAGCAATAAGAAGATTGGATGTTGGCTGGGCAATGGAAGGTGGGCTATGTATTTTATTCATGGCGATAATGTTTGATAGATTTAGTTTAGCGTTTAGTAAGGATAAAGAAAGACTTCCTTCAGATGTTCAAAGATTTTATTTACTTCCTCAAAGTTGGGAAAAATATCAAATCGCAAAAATTTTTGAAACTCCATTAAGTTTTGGAAATAAGATTTTAAAAATCATATGTCAAACAGTTACATCTGCTATAGCAACAGTATTTAGAGTCTTAGTTTCAATTTTTAATAAATCTACGGGAGAAAACATTGGTGAATTCATTAGCAAAAGATATTATGTTATTCCTTATTTTCTAGTTTTATTTCTAATTGCATTTATAGATAATTACTTTTTAGAAATAGGAACATTTCCAAAGGAATGGAAATTATCAATAAGACAACCAATTAGTAACGCAGTGGAAAGCTTGACTGTAAATCCTGGATTTATTTCTTTTGCAAAAGGTTTAAGAGCTTTTGTTTATCTAAATTTGTTAAGACCTTTAGATGTTTTTCTAACTCAAATACCTTGGTGGTATACATTAGCAGTATTTTCAGCTTTAGGTTATGTAACTGTTGGAATAAGATTTGCAATAATTACTGCAGTTCTTCTTCTATTTATTGGTGCATGTGGAATATGGACTCAATCAATGATAACTTTATCTTCAGTGCTTGTGTCTGTTGTGCTGTGTTTTGTTATAGGAGTTCCTCTTGGAATAATTGCATCTTATAATGAAAGATTTAGAAATATTCAGAACGTAGTGTTGGATGCAATGCAAACACTTCCTTATTTCTGTTATTTAATTCCTGTTTTAATGTTTTTTGGTGGTGGAACAGTGTCAGCTGTCATTGCTACAGTAATATATTCAATTCCACCAATAATTCGATTAACATCACTAGGATTAACACAGGTTTCTGGTACTTACTCTGAAGTGTCGAGATCATTTGGTGGAACACTTATTCAAACATTAAATAAAGTTAAATTCCCATTAGCTATTCCAAGTCTAGTTATTGGATTTAATCAGACTGTAATTATGGCTTTTGCTATGCAAATAGTTACACCGCTTATTGGTGGTAAGGGCTTGGGTTTAGAGGTATTTAATGGTCTTGCGAGATCCGACACTGGAAGAGGATTGGCAGCTGGTATTGGAATTGTATTGTTAGCTATTATTATTGATAGAATTACACTTGCGTGGACTAAGAAACAAAGAGAGGCTTTAGGCTTAATAAGTTAAGACAAATAGTACTATTTGCGTGGTTTACATACTTATACGTTTTGATCTAAAATGTATTTTTAATTAATTAAAAAGAGAGGAAATAAATGAAGTTATCAAAAAAGATATCAGCACTAATTCTTTCTGTAGCTCTGTTAATTGGAAGCTTTGGTCAAGCCAATGCAGCCAAAAGGCTTCATGCAGCTATAGCAGATTGGACTGGTGGGATAATTACTTGCGAAGTTGCCGTAGCAATTCTTGAAAGAGAAATGGGATACAAAATTAAACAAACTGTATTTCCTTCAGGAACTGGTTTATGGGAAGCAATCGCTGCAGGTGAGCTAGACTTCGCTTGCGAAAGTTGGCCAAGTTACGCTGAAGCTGACACTGTCATGTTAAATGAGGACTTAATATACGAAGGTAAAGTCGTTGGCACATACAGTGGTGATGGAAGTGTAGACTTACTTGGAACAGCAGGAATAATCGGTATGTCAGACTACTGGATACCAAGATACGCTGCTGAAGAACTAGGTATTAAAACTTGGAAAGACTTAAATAAACACAAAGCAAAATTTGCAACAATTGAAAGTGGTAATAGAGGTAGACTTATTGGATGTCCGGTTGCAGGTTGGAACTGTCATGACCAAAAAAGACTTGATCTTTTAGGAATAGACTTCCAAGCTGATGAACTTGGAACAGAAGCTGCTGCTATCGCAGAAGCAAAAGCTGCTTACATGCGAAAAGAACCATTCCTGCTTTATCTATGGTCGCCACATTGGTTTTTTGGTGCTTATGATATGGTTGGTGTACAACTTCCAGATCACAAAGTTTGTGACAGCTTCACTGAAGCAAATAACTGGAAAGATTGTGGAACTGCTGCATGGCCAGCAACTGGTTGGGCTAAAGATTACACGATGAACTATGGAAACCCAGCTACTTTTGCTAGCGCTGAACATGCTGATGCTAAGAAGTTCTTTGAAAAAATGTCTTTACAAAATATCGACCAAGCTAAAATGTTAGTTGAAGTTGATCAAAATGGAAGAGATGTTAAAGAAGTTGTTAATGAGTGGTTAGACAATAATCCAGATAAATGGAAAAGTTGGCTTCCATAATAACTTAAAATAAATTAGATAAAAGGGCTTTGATATTTTCAAAGCCCTTTTTTTTATTTCTTAAGATAATTTAATCTACCCACAATTTCATCTCTATCCATGTAATAACCTTGCAGGTGTCTGTGTCCAGAATTTGGATCAAATTCAGTTCTTCCATGAAGCACTCTTCTATTATTGAATGTATATATATCTCCAGGTCTTAGTCTAAATTTTATTTGAAATTTGTCATCGTGTAAAAGTTTTCCAAATTTATAATGTGATTTATAAACTTTATCCATTTGATCTGGATGACAATCTAAAGCATCCATTGTTGCAGTGCTAAATCTAACATCATTATAATCGCCATCTTTTGTTAGACTTATTGCAGTACCATAAAAGCTTCTATGAGCTTCTTGTGTATAATCTTTGTCTCTAAACTTTAAGGGAATTTTTGTTAGCGTATCAAAAGTATCTCTATCGTTATTCTTTAAATATTCTGCAACAGCGAATGCATCTACTGCTGATGAGTCGCCTCCTTTTGCTGAATTAACTAAACAATGCAAAAATTGATACCCAGGAGGATTTTCAAACCACGGTAAATCCATATGATTTTGAAGTGCATGAGCTGTATAAGCTGAGTTATTCGGTTTTGGTATATTTATAACTTCAAAAGGTGTTTTAAAAAATGTTTCTCTTGTGTGGCTAATTCTATTTAAAACAGGAAATGCAGAATTTTTTTCTACTGGGGCATTATAAACTATGGCTATTCCTTTATAATGAAGAAGTTCTAACCATTTTATTAATCCCTGTTCGGAAGATATTATTTCATTATGGTCTATGTATATACTATCAATATTTTTTTCTAAACTGCCATCCCACAATTGATAAGGTGATTTGTATTCTTCGTTATTTTTTATTGTGTAGCAATTTTCTCTAAGCCAATTAATATCATAATGGCTTACATGATTTCCCTCACTCCACTCTATTTCTAATTTACCATCACTATTAAGATTATATTTTTTTGGATTTATATTTTCTGATACATCTAAAATATTAAACATTCGATGCCTAGAATCTTTGTCGTGTGCTGTAGGGCAATTATCTCTCAGCCACATATAATTAAATTTACTCTCTTTCCCATCATCCCAAATTACTTGGAGATAAGTACCATTTTTTGAGATTTTTGAAATTGAGTGCATAATCAATATCAATATAAAATAATTTAATGCTCAATTCAATTATTAGTTGACATATTAATAGTTGGAAGATTTGTTAGTTTGATTTATCTTTTAAAATTAAAAATGAGCATAACCTTAAAAAATAAAAAAATAATCATATCTGCAGGAGGTTCGGGTATTGGATGGAGTTCGGCAAAAATATTTTTAGATAAAGGTGCAACAGTATATCTTTGTGATATCAATTCAACTTTTCTAAATAAATGCAAGAAGCACAAGCTTAATAACAAAAAATTATTTGTGTTTCAGTGCGATGCCTCGGATGAGAACCAAGTAAAAAATTTCTTTAGCAAAATATTAAAAAAAACAAATAAAATTGATGCTCTTATAAATAACGTTGGAATTGCTGGGCCAACTGGGACACTTGAAAAATTAAATAGTAAGGATTGGGAAAATACATTAAAGGTAAACGTTATTAGTCATTTTTATTTTTCAAAATATTCAATTCCAATGCTAAAAAAAAATAAAGGTGGAGCTATAATAAATTTATCATCAACTGCTGGTATATTTGGATTTCCATTAAGATCTCCTTACTGTGCAAGTAAGTGGGCAGTTATTGGCATAACCAAAACACTGGCAATGGAACTAGGAAAATTTAAAATTAGAGTAAACGCTATTTCTCCTGGAACAATTAAAGGAGATAGAATGGGTAGAGTGATAAGGGATAAATCGAAGTTTTTAAATGTTTCAAAAAAATTAATAGAAAAAGAATTTGTTTCAATGACTTCAATGAATACCTGGGTTTATGAAGATGATATTGGGAGAATTTGTAGCTTTTTAATTTCGAATGATGCACCAAGGATATCAGGACAAGTAATTGCTGTAGACGGCAATACTTTAAGAATGCATTAGTATTTAAACTTTAATATTTTTTTCGCTTATTTCCATAAATGGAAAATGAGACTCTTTATAGTGTATGTTCTCTGCTTTATTTAAAAAACTAATATCGTCTAGCAAGCCTGCATATAAATAGTATTTTTTATACTTTTCTACATAAGTTAAAATAGGAGCAGCACATTTCCCACAAAAATGTTTTTTAATTTTATTACCACTGCCACCCTCATGTTCAAAAATTTTTAATTTAGACTTATCTATATCTATTGCTCCATCTCTAAGTAGTATAATTGTCATTATTCCTCCTATTTTTTTTCTACAATCAATACAATGACAATTGAAAACCAAAGGGACCTCATCAAGCTTAACCTTAAAAGTTATATCTCCACAGATACATCCGCCAGTTTTATTTATAAAAATTTTTTCTTTCATCAATTTCTAATTTTATTCTCATATTTTTTTCTAATTTTTAATACATCAACTAAATATTGGTCCCTAATATTTGAAAGCATATTAATTGATTTACCTTTAGCTTGTTTTTTTGTACCTGATATAAGTTTATCGGATAATTTATTTGTTAACTTTGGAGCTTTCAATTTTGTCCAAGGTAATTTTAAAGCTGGACCAAATTGCTTTAACATATGTTTCATTCCTGCGTTACCTCCAGCAAGATGAAAGGTTAAAAAGGTGCCCATTATTGAGTATCTAAGACCTGGTCCATCTTCTATTGCACGATCTAATTCCTGTGTTGTTGCATAATTTTCATTAATAATATGTAAACCCTCTCTCCACAATGCCTCTTGAAGTCTATCCGATAAATAACCTGGTAATTCTTTTTTAAGCATAATTGGCTTCATTGAGATTGATTTGTAATATTTGTTTGCATCGGAAAGAAACTTTCTTGTAGTTTTTTTTCCAGGAACTACTTCAACTGCTGGCAATAAATATGCTGGGTTAAATGGATGTCCAATTATGCCTCTTTGAGGATTTTTACTCTTAGAAAAAATTTTAGAGGGCAAAAGTCCTGAAGAACTTGAAGAAATAATTACATTTGATTTTACATATTTAGAGATTTTTTTGATTAAATCGGTTTTAACTTTGTAATTCTCTAATACACTTTCTTGAACAAAATCCACATTTGAAAGAGCCTTTTCTAAAGAATTAAAGAATTTTAAATTTTTAATTAAAATTTTTTTTCCAAAAAGTTTTTTTATACTTTTTGAAGTTCTTTTTATTTCTTTTAAAACATATTTTTTGAGATTTTTGTTTTGATCATATGCATGAACAATTTTGTTGTGAGCTAAATTTCTTATTATCCAGCCGGTCCCTATGACGCCAGTTCCAACTATTCCTACAGTTTTAATTTTTGACATTACTTGTGTTTTACAAGCTTTAATTTTTCTCTTGTTTCTGAAGGTGACATAATCTCTACACCAAGATCTGTGACGATCCTTATAGCTTTCTCAACTAATTGAGGATTTGTTGCCAATTTACCTTTGGATAAATATAAATTATCCTCTAAACCAACTCTTGGGTTACCTCCCATTACTACAGTTTGAGCAACATATGGCATTTCGTTTTTAGATATTGCAAAACCTGACCATATACCTTCTTTGGGCATTATATCTTTCATCGCTTGCATAGCTAATGGTGTTGCCGGTGCTCCCCATGGAATTCCTAAACACATTTGAAAAAGAGGTGGGTCACTTAATAATCCCTCTTTATATAATTGAGCGCCAAACCACATATTTCCTAAATCGAAAGCTTCTATTTCAGGTTTAACTTTTATTTCTTGAAGTTTTTTTGCAGCTTTTCTTAAATCGTTAGGTGTATTGACTGTGATAACTGAACTATCTCCAAAATTTAAGGTTCCACAATCAAGTGTGCATATTTCTGGAAGAAATTGTTCTGCATTAGCAATTCTCTCCATTACATTTGCCATGTCTGTCATTGGACCAAAGTCTAAAGGGTTCTTGCCTTGGCCGATATCTAAATCACCACCCATGCCTGTCGTGAGATTAAGAATTACATCAGTTTCAGATGATCTCACTCTGTCAACCACTTCTTTATAAAGCTCAAGTCGTCTACTTGGGGTTCCATCTTCTTCTCTGACATGGATATGGGCAATTGCAGCACCAGCTTTAGCAGACTCTATTGCTGCTTTTGCAATTTGCTCTGGAGTTTTAGGTAAATCAGGATGTTTACTTGCTGTATCACCAGATCCTGTAACTGCACATGAGATGAAGACCTTATTGTTCATTTTTATTTCTAGTAAAATATAATATCATATCATTAACAATTATAAGAAATAAAAATTGAATGGACTTAAATAAACTAAGGGTTAGACGTAGCTTTATATTTACACCAGGTCTTCAACCAGAGATGTTTCCAAAAGCCTTGGCTTCAGGAGCTGATATGGTTTGTATAGAATTAGAAGATGGAATTGCCATGAAAGATAAAGACGAGGCAAGGAAAAATACTATTGAAGCATTAAAGTCACTAGAAGTAAAAAATGATATTGAATTAGTTGTTAGATTAAATTGTCAAAGAACTAAAAATGGTCTTTTAGACTTAGAAGCTATTGCATCAAATAAACTAAAGGTTAAAGCTATCATGTTGCCTAAAGTTAAAACACCTGACGAAATTATTTTTATTGATGACATGCTTACTGATTGCGGTTTAGATACTGATCTTCACGTTATAATGGAAACTAATCAAGCTCTTGAAAGTATTTATGATATTGCTCATTCTAGTGACAGAATAGTAGCTTTATATTTTGGCGGAGAAGATATGGCAGCAGAATTAAGAGTTGAAAACAAATTAGAAAATTTAGTTTATGCAAGATCAAGGTTAGTTCATGCTGGTGCTAGTAAAGGAGTTGATGTTATTGATGTTCCTTATTTAAATTTAGAAGATATGGAAGGAATGAAAAAAGAAGCACAGTTTGTTAAAAATTTAGGTTTCACTGGAAAAGGATCAATTCATCCAAAACAAATAAGTATTTTAAATGAGATTTTTACTCCGTCTGAAGAGGAAATAAGTAAAGCTAAAAAAATTATGGATCAATTTAAAAAGGCTAATACAGGTTTAGTTGTAATAGATGGTAAATTGATAGAAAGACCTGTTTTAAGAGAGATGCAAAGAAAATTGTTAGTAGCGAATAAAATAAACAAAAGCTAATAAAATGACATTTCATTTAGCTTCGAGAAAAATAATAAAAGATTGGACTGATTATAATGAGCATATGAACATGGCTTATTATGTTTTAATTTTTGATGAAGCATGGGAAACAATGCTTAATAAATTTGAGATGGGCGGAGCTAAAGCGCAAATAAATAAAAGAAGTACAATGGTGGTTGAAACAAGAACAACTTATGACAATGAAGTTAAAGAAAACGAAGAAGTTGATGTTTATTGCACTTTCTTTGATCATGATAAGAAAAGATTACATTTAAAATGTGAGATGATCGAAAAAAAAACAGGAAAACTTGCTGCAACTACAGAAAGTATATCTCTTTATATTGATCTTGAAAAAAGGAAAGTTACAGAATTTGAAGAAGACAAAGTAAAAATTATGGATGATTTTATTACCGAAAATAAAAATAGTTTTAAAACTGATAAATTAGTACTCGCAGATAAACTTAAGAAATAAATGAATTTTGACTACGTAATTGTTGGAGCTGGTACAGCAGGATGTGTTCTCGCGAATAGATTAAGTGAAAATGGGAAATTTAATGTAGCCTTGTTTGAAGCTGGTGGATCTAGTGATATTTGGAAAGTTAATATGCCTTTGGCAATTCTATATGCAATGCACGATCCCAAATATAATTATAAATATTATTCAGAACCAGAACCTAATTTAAATAACAGAAGATTATTTTGTCCCAGAGGTAAAATGGTAGGCGGATGCTCTGCTCATAATGGGATGGTTTATGTTCGAGGAAATAAAAATGACTATGATAGATGGGCATCATTTGGTTTGAAATCATGGTCTTACGAAAATGTTTTACCTTTTTTTAAAAAAATTGAGACATGGTCTGAAGGAGAGAATGAATTTAGAGGTGGAAAAGGAATTTTACCAGTAAATCAATCCAAAAACAAAAATCCATTATTTAATGCTTTTATTAACGCTTCTGTTGAAGCGGGGTATAAAAAAAATAATGACATGAACGGAGAAGATCAAGAAGGATTTGGAATGTATGATATTACAATTCATAAAGGTCAAAGGGCTAGCGCTTCGAAATATTATCTAGAACCTGCAAAAAAAAGAAAAAATTTAAAAGTCTTTACCAATTCTTTTGCTGAAAAGATTATTTTTGATGGAAAAAAAGCAGTTGGAATAGAGGTAAATATCAAAAATAAAGTCACAAGAGTTTATGCTAATAAAGAAGTTGTTTTAAGTGGAGGTTCAATCAATTCACCACAACTATTAATGTTATCAGGTGTAGGGCCTGAAAAAGATTTAAAAGATAAAGGAATTAATGTCGTACATTCTTTAGAGGGAGTAGGTCAAAATTTACAAGATCATTTAGAAACCTACATTCAGCAAGAATGTAAGACTAAAGATACACTTTATTCTTATGTTAATAAAATAAATATGCTTAAAATTGGTATTCAATGGTTTCTTTCAAAAAGTGGTCCATGTTCTACTTCATTTTTAGAAGCGGGTGGTTTCTGCAAATCTTCAGAAGACAAAAGCTATCCAAATATTCAATTTCATTTTTTTCCGGCATTTGTAATCGATCATGGATTAGTTGATCCAGACAGACATGGTTATCAATTACACGCAAGTTTGAATCAACCTAAAAGTAGAGGACATATTAAATTAAATAGTTCAAATCCATACGATTACCCTAAAATTCAATTTAATTATTTAGAAGATGAATATGATTTAAAAGAAACAATTAAGTGTGTTCGTGTAGCTAGAAATATTTTAAATCAAGACTCAATGAAACCTTACGCTGGAAAAGAAGTAGGTCCAGGCGAAAGTGCAACTGATGATGAACAAATTACCGAGTATATTAGATCAAAGGCCGAAACAGCTTATCATCCATCCTGTACATTAAAAATGGGAGTCGACAAAATGGCAGTAGTTGACGAAAAATTGAAAGTTCATGGTTTAGAAAATTTAAGAGTTGCAGATGCTTCTGTTATGCCGGAGATTACAAGTGGTAATTTAAATGCACCAACTTTAATGATAGGTGAAAGAGCAGCTGACTTTATTCTTAATTAGACTCGAGATATTCTTTATATCTATCTAAACTTTCTTTAGGCCAAGCTATTTTTGGATCATACATTTCATCATAGCAAATATTTTTGTCTGCAATATTTATCCATGGATCCTTATCCTTTACAAATATATGTGCTTGGGGTGGAAAGTTTTTTGGTTTCAAAAGAGTCTTTGTTCTAACTGTCAATCTTCCAACTGCAAACTCATAATCAGCATAAATATAAACTCCACATTTTTTACAAAAATAATGAGTACATTTTTTCCCACTCCCTGCTATCAATTCGGCTTTTAATAGTCCACCACTTATTTCTAAAGAATTATCAAAAATGCTAGTATTCATCACATAAGATGACCCAGTTAATTTTTTGCAATCCAAACAATGGCAGACTTGGGTAAAAAGAGGCTTGCTATTAATTGAATATTTTATACTTCCACAAATACATCCACCATAAATTGGTTCAAAATCTTCCATAAATACTTTTTAGAGTATCTTATTAATTATGAAGGTTAAAGTTTTTTTTGATATAGCTGCGATATGCAAACAAACAATAACACAAAGGGTATTTTTTTTATTATGACTGGAATGGCTTTTTTTTCCATTCAAGATTCATTAATAAAATTTATTTTTGAAGATATTGCATTATTTGAGTTATATTTGGGAAGAACTTTAATACAAGCGACTATTCTCATATCCTTTTTTTTAATAACAAAAAAAAAAATTACTCTTAAAACACATTATCCTTTTTTAACTTTAGTCAGAGTTGTTTGTTTCTTTTTTGGATTTGCTTTTTTTTATATTTCTCTAACCTTTATGTCTTTGGCGATGGTTAGTGCTTTGTTTTTCTCATGTCCTTTCTTTATGTCTATGTTTGCTAAATTTTTCTTAAAAGAACAAATTGGAATTAGAAGATGGAGTGCAATTGTTGTAGGTTTTATAGGAGTATTAATTGTACTTAATCCAACACTTGAAGAATTTAATTTTTTCAAATTAGCACCTGTTGGGTGTGCACTTTGTTATGCATGCTCCATGACAATTACAAAATATACCTCTGATAAGGATAATATTTATACTCAAATGACCTTGCTTTATATTTTTGCTGTCGCTGTAAGTTTAATTATTTATCTTGTTAGTGGAGATGGGAAATTTAATAATTTTTCTGATCCTACTTTACAATTTATTGTTAGAGAATGGTTTACTAACCCTTCAGCTTCATGGCCATATGTTTTAGTTATGGGAATTGTAGCTTCAATATCTTTTTTTTGTGTTTTCTCTGCTTATAGTATTGCGTCACCATCCATAATTTCATTATTTGAATATTCTTATATAATATTTGCTATGATCGCTGGATATATTCTTTTCGAAACTATTCCAACTACTCAAACTTTTGCTGGGGCGGCAATAATAATTGCTGCTGGTGTTTATATATATTTTAGAGAAAAGGTAAAAAATCAGATGATAGCTACAGATACACCTAATAGATAAGTTCAATGAGAGTATTTTTTTTTTCAATATTTTTTATCATAATTAATTATAATCTTTCTTACTCTGCAACATTTAAAAATTTTACTGAATTAAATAAATGTATAAAGAATTATAGTTCTTACGTTGACTATAAAAATAAAATACAAAAATGTTTTTTAGATCAAAATATTAAAATCAATGATGAAGAAATAAATCTAATTAAAAATAAAAATGGAATTATTAATAACATTATTGAATTAAATTTGCCTAATGACGAAACTATTAAGAAAAAAAAGGGATTTAAACAAATAATGAAAGATTTTTTAAATCCAGATCTAGAAAAAATGTCTCAAGAAGAAAGCTTGTTTAACAAACCAACTGTTTTTTCAGAAAATTATAATGAAGCTAAAAATTTTACATTAAATAATAAAGACTTTAAAAAACTAAATAACCATATAAAGAATAATCCTCAAGATTTATATGCTCTAACAGAAGATATTAATTATTTATCAAAATGGACTGACTATATGTCAGAATTTAAAAGACAGGAGCTGCTTTTAAATATTTACAACTCATTTGATCCGTTAATATTAAATTCATATATAAAACCAAAAAATGTATCAAATATTGGGTTCGCTGGATCACAAGTTGGGATTATTGCTGCTGTAGGTGTAGCTGCTCTTGCTGGTGGAGGTGGTGGCGGTGGAAGTGGTAGTTCTTCATCAAGTCCAGCCACATTATCTTTTTCGGTTTCAGCTAGCAGCTTGGGTGAATGTGATTCAGGAATAACTATCACAGGAAATTTGACAAAAGCTCACTCCTCTAATGTAAATATTACATATAGTACTGGAGGTACGGCTACATCTGGAACAGATTATAATTTATCTTCTTCATCATCAACGATTGTTTCAGGTTCTACAAGTGCTTCAATAACTCTTACACCTATAAATGATACTACAAATGAAACTTCCGAAACTGTTGTGCTCACTGCAAGCACGACGGATGTATCTACAACAGGTAATACTCAAACAACTATTACAATTTATGATTATGTATTAAAATGTAATACTACAACTTATTCTGAAGATACAAGTGTTCAAAGCACAATTACTGGTAGATCCTCATGGACATTGGTTGATCAATCTTCAAATAATGTTCATCCATATGAACTAGTGAATTTACATAAAGCTCATTCATTTAAGAATAGTAGTAATCAATATTTACTTGGTGACAGTCAAACTATCTATGTAATGGATGATGCTATGCATAATAATCATTCATCATTCCAAGGTAAAACAGTAACAATGCTAGATTCACCCTCAACATCAAATTCTTCAGCACAACATGGTACACATGTGGCAAGTATTGCTGCTGGAGTTATCAGTGGAACAACTCATGGTGTAGCTCCAGATGCTGATATTGTATTTTCAACATTTGATGATAATGGGACTGCTCAAGCCTCAGATATAGATACGGCAAGAACAACACATTCTGCAATTGTAATGAATAATAGTTGGGGATATAGTCAAGGTTGTGTTGGTAATAGCTGTACTAGTGCTGTTGAGTGGTCTGAATTAGTCAATGATGCTAGCAATAATGGTAGAACTATAAGAGAAGAATTAAATAATTCTACTATGCACGCTTTTGGCTCACATACATCTACATATATAACTGCACTAGATAATTTTCAAAATAGTGGTGTAATAGTTTGGGCTAGTTCAAATTATGTAAATGACACTGATGTAAGTGTAATGGCAGGGCTACCAGCTTATTTTAATGGAACAGATGACTCGGTTGATCTAACCGATGCATGGCTTTCGGTAATGTATGCAGAATTTACAGGAACATCTTTATCTGGAGCCTCTACATCAGACTTTAATAGATTAGGTAATCCCTGTGGAGCAGCTAAAGAATGGTGTTTAGTAGTTGATGATAAACAAATCGGTGCGGCTGGGTACATAGATTCTGGAGGAACAAGTCAATATTCTACTCTAAATGGATCATCAATGGGTGCTCCTCAAGTTTCCGGTATGATCGCGCTTTTAGGACAAGCTTTTCCTAACCATACACCTGAGCAGCTAACAGATAGACTTTTGGCATCAGCTAATAATGCTTGGTTCACACCAAGTGGCAATACAACATTTACAGTTCATGGAGCGTCTATAAAGCACGGTTATAATGATACTTGGGGTCATGGTGTGCCTGACATGTATGCCGCTTTATCACCAATTACAACAAGCTCAAATCCTCTTTCATTTGGAGGAGGTGGAGGAAGTGGTGGTGGAGGTGGATCATCGGGGGGTGGCCAAATACCGTTTGCACAACTAAAAAAATATCCTGTTTCTTTATCATCTTTATCTACATCCTCATCTTTAGGTAATGCAATATCTAAAGGATTAGAAAATAAATATACATATGCTTATGATGCATTGCATGGTGGTTTTAAAATATATGTTTTAGATTTTATTAATGCTGAAAATAAAAATGATCAAAAAATAAAATTATCTGTAAATGAAGAATTAGAAAACTTGAGAAAAATTGAAATAAGTGGTCAAACTTCAAATGACATCTTTGAAGGAGAATATATAAATTTTAAAAATAAATATAATTATGGTACAAGCATAACACTGGATACCCCAACTTTAGCAATTCAAAATGCTTTACCGAAAAATAATTTTTATATAAACCCTTTCTTAACTGAAAATACAGGTATAGGTTTAAATCAAAGATTATATTTAAATGGTAGTGATTTATTAATTAGTTACAATAATTCAATGATTAATCCTCTTACAAATATAAATAAAGATGTGGTCTTACCAATAGAAACTTTGGCTTTTTCATTAAATCTAAATAATGAAAATTATGAAGAATTTTCTTTAACAGCAGGTATTATAAAAGAAAGTGAAAGTTTTTTACTTTCTAAATCAAGTGGAGCTTTTGGATTAAATAATATTAATTTAACTAATTTTTTTGGTTTTAATTTAAATAAAAGTATTAATAGTAATAGCTCGATATCATTTAATAATACAACTGGAATATCTCAATTAAAAAATGGAAATAACAACTTTATAATTGGTTCATCAAAAATTTTAAGTTCAAGTTTTGAGGTTGATTACCAATTAAATAATATATTTGGAAAAGATAGTTTTAATTTTATATACTCACAACCTAACCGGATTGAAAAAGGTGATATGAAATTTAGATTTATAGGATTGTCAGATAAAAATGGTGTAATACCCTATGAAGATCACATTATTGAGCTAAGTCCATCGGGTAGACAAAAAGATATAACTTTAAGTTATGTTAAAGAATTTGATAGTTCATTAAGATTAGGATTTAAGACGATAATAACCGACGATTTAGGACATTTTAAACAGGATAAGCTAGATACAAACTTTATTTTTACAGGATCTTTTAAATTTTAAAGAAAAAATAAAAATATTATTAAAATAAACTAATAATTCTTTAAATATTAGACAAAATTGTCATTGAAAAAATAATCCAATAAGATTTAATTTTAAATATATAAATTGTTAACAATTAAAGGGAAAATATGAAAAAATTATTAATAGGTATATTCGTGTTTATCTTAAGCTTTACTTCAAAAGCTTTTTCAGATGGGCATGGAATTAAAATGGGTATTATTTTAGGATTTACTGGTCCAATTGAAACCCTAACACCTGCAATGGCTGCTTCTGCAGAACTTGCTTTTAAAGAAGCTTCAGATTCAGGCTCATTACTAGGTGGAAAATATATTAAGGCAATGAGAGGAGACTCAACTTGTGCTGACTCTGCTGCTGGAACAACTGCTGCTCAAGGTTTAATTGATGGTGGTGTAGTTGCAATAATGGGTGCAGATTGTTCAGGTGTAACAACTGCAATAGCTGATAACGCTGCGATTCCTAATGGAGTAGTAATGATATCTCCATCCGCAACGTCCCCAGCATTAACATCAATAAATGATAATGGGTATTTCTTTAGAACAGCTCCGTCTGATGCCAGAGGAGGTGAAATCTTAGCAAAAATCACAAAGGATAGAAAAGTTAAGAGCGTTGCTATAACTTATACAAATAATGATTATGGAAAAGGATTAGCAGATGTTTACGAGTCTTTTGTAAAATCACTTGGCATTAAAGTAACAGCTGTAACTGCTCACGAAGAAGGTAAGGCAGATTACGGTGCTGAAGTTGCTACACTAGCTGCTGCAGGTGGAGAGGCATTGGCTGTTCTAGGATATCTTGATCAAGCAGGTGGAAGTATAATTCAAGGTTCTTTGGACTCTGGCGCATTTGATAAATTTGTTTTGTCTGATGGAATGTATGGTGAATCTCTGACAAAAAGATTTGGGAATGATTTAAATAAATCATTTGGTTCTAGACCTGGATCAATGAGCAAAGGTGCAAATATTTTTACAGATTATGCTAAAAATGCAGGTATAGACTCTGCTGGACCTTTTACAGGTCAGTCCTATGACGCTGCAGCCCTTATAGTGTTATCAATGCAGGCAGGTGGAAAAGCTGATAGAGCTACGGTTCAAAAAAATGTGATGTCAGTTGCAAATGCTCCTGGAACAAAAATTTATCCAGGTGAATTAAAAAAAGCACTTGATTTATTAGCTAAAGGTAAAGCAGTAAATTATGAAGGAGCTACTGACGTAGAACTTACTGACGTTGGTGAAGCAAACGGATCATTCCTTGAGTTTGAAGTAAAAGGTGGGAAGTTTGTGGATGTAAAGCAAAGATAATTAAAAAAAAACCCCAACAAAAATATTGTTGGGGTTTTTGCCTTAAAATAAATATTTATCTCCTAAATACAAGACTAGACCAATAAAAATACCAAGCAATATATAATACATTATTGTTTAACTATTTTTTCAGGTATAATTCCTTGGGGTCTAAACCTCATAATTAGTAATAAGCCAATTCCTATAACTAAAAATCTGAAATATGGTGCACTTTCGATTAAATGAACTTTAACTGAATTAGTTTCTGGCAGATGTGCTGTAAATAAATTTATTAAAAATAATGCTATAGGAGCAGCTTCAACCCATAAAAACCAAACTACAAATCCTCCTAAAATTGCCCCAAAGTTGTTGCCTGTTCCTCCAACAATTACCATTACCCATATTACAAAAGTGTATCTCATTGGCCTATAGCTAGTTGGTGTAAATAATCCATCATTTGTAACCATCATAGCTCCAGCCAAACCAACAATTGCAGATCCTAAAATAAAAATAAGTAGATGCTCTTTAACAACGTTTTTACCCATTGCACTTGCTGCAACCTCATTATCTCTTATAGCTCTCATTTTTCTACCCCAAGGGGAATATAGAGCCTTCTGTGTCAGTATTAATAAAATAATAACAACCGTAAAAAATAAACCAGAAAAGCAAAGTTTTACGTAGATAGATGAGGCTTCAATTACCATTTGAGTTAAAGCCTCTTGCTTTTCAGAGGCTGAATTTATTAAATTTAATTTTGTTGAATGAAATTTTGCAACTAAATTAACAAACCATTCTGAGGCTTGCAGATCAATCTCGTATGGCGCTGGTCTTTTTAAACCTGTAACATTTTTAACTCCTCTTGCAAGCCACTCCTCATGCTTAATTATTGAAACTATAATTTCTGCAATTAATAATGTTGCAATTGCTAAATAGTCAGCTCGGAGACCAAGGGCAATTTTTCCAATTATAAAAGCAAGTCCTCCTGCTAGTAATGCTCCAAATATCCAAGATAATAAAACTGGTAATCCCATTCCTCCTAAAAAACCTGTCTTTGCTGGATCTATTGCCTCGATGGCTTCAATGCCTGGTGCCGCAGTTATTCTTAACAGAATTATTCCACCTAGAATTACAGAAACTACTGAGTAATTTCTTAATTTAGACTTATCAAATCTATTTAGTATAAATTTAACTACAAAGATAATTGCAATAATTATCCATATACAAGCTAAAATATTTAAGCCTCCAACTTGCCAAGCTTTTTTGACTGGTTCAACCGAAACCAAGACTACAGCTAATCCTCCTAATGCTGTATATCCCATTATACCAAAATTAATTAATCCAGCATAACCCCATTGTATATTTGCTCCAATTGTCATAACTGCAGAAATTAAACAATAATTTAAAATAGTTAATGCAATAGACCAGGATTGAAATATCCCTACCATAATTATTAAAAATAACATGATAGAATATGCGGCTATGACGTTTTTATAATTCTTCATATAACTTTTCCTTTAAAGATACCTGACGGCCTTATTAACAAAACAATTACTAAAATTGAGAATGAAACAGCAAATTTATAATCTGTAGATAATAATTGAAGTAAAGTATCTGGTTCGAGATGTTCGGGTAATAGATATGAAATAAATCTTTTGTAAGCATAAGTTACAAATATTTCTGCAAAAGCTATGACATATCCACCTAAGAAAGCTCCAAACGGATTTCCTATTCCTCCAACAATTGCCGCTGCAAATATTGGAAGCATATTATTAAAATAAACGAAAGGTCTATAACTTTTATCTAAACCATATAATACTCCACCAATAGTAGCCAAAATTCCTGCAATCACCCAAGTTATCAAAACAACTCTTTTAGGATCTATACCAGACAATAATGCTAAATCTTCATTGTCTGAATAAGCTCTCATACTTGTGCCTGTTTTTGTTCTATTTAAAAACCAAAACATTATTGAAACAACAATTAACGTTACAATGATTGTTATTGCTTGTGTTGATTTTAAAGTTATACCTTCAGCAAGACCTGTCATTTCTTTAAATTCTGTTGCTTTAAGTATAAATTTTTCACCATCTAAAAATATTCTATCAGATGGTCCAATGATTATTCTAATTAAGGCTTGAGTGACAAACATTACCCCTACACTAACCATTGCAAACTGAACTGGAGGACTTTTTTTTATCCTATAATAACTGAAAACAAATTTGTCTATGATTAACATGTATAAAATCATCATTAAGATTGCAAAAGGAATTGTTAAAAGTGCTGTTGGTAAAACACCTAATCCAATACCTAAAGATTGAAAATAATATGTAAGAATAACTGCGAACATTGTTCCAAATGACATCATGTCTCCAGTTGCAAAATTAGCGAATCTTAAAACTGCATAAATTAAAGTAACAAAAATAGCGCCTAAAGCTAATTGTGAACCATAAGCTAACGCCGGTATTACCGTAAAATTAAGAAGTACAATTATTGCATTTAAGAAATCCATTATGCTCCCAAAAATGATCTACGAACCTCGGGATCCTCAAGTAAATCGTTACCGGACCCCTCAAATTTATTTTGACCAGTTACCAATACATAGCCTCGATCTGAAATACTTAATGCTTGCTTTGCGTTTTGCTCAACCATAATAACGGCAACATTTGTTTTTTTAACTTTGATTATATGTTCAAACAATTCATCCATTACAATTGGAGAAACTCCAGCTGTGGGCTCATCTAACATAAGAACTGATGGATCACTCATTAAAGCTCTTCCAAGCGCCACTTGCTGACGTTGTCCACCAGATAATTGTCCAACGACTTGGGATTTTTTTTCACTTAAGATTGGAAATAAACTATAAATACTCTCAATTTTGTTTTCTAAACTACCTTCTGTCAAAAAGCCACCAATCTCTAAATTTTCTCTAACAGTTAATTCTGCAAATACATTTCTTGTTTGTGGAACAAATGAAATTCCCTTTTTTACTCTATCTTGAGGATTAATATTTGAAATATCTTCACTATCCAAAGTTACAGATCCTGATTTTAATTTTAATAATCCTAGCATTGCTTTCATAGCTGTTGATTTACCAGCTCCATTTGGACCTAGAATAGCAACTATCTCTCCCCTATTGGCAGTTATGGAACATGAACTAATAATATCAGGGCCATCCCCATAACCTGCAGTCATTTTTACTCCTTCAAAGTATGCCATTAATTTTCTTTTTTTGTTAAGTTTGACTTTCCTAAATAACTCTCAATTACTTTTTCGTTTTTTTTCACTTCTTCAGATGTTCCTTCAAATAAAACTGAACCATCTGCCATTACTATTACCGGATCACACATTCTGCTTATAAAATCTATATCATGCTCTATCATACAAAAAGTATAATTTTTTTCTTTATTCAATTTTAATATTGCAGTTCCTAAATCTTTTAAAAGTGTTCGATTAACTCCAGCTCCCACTTCATCAAGTAAAACTAATTTTGCATCAACCATCATGGTTCGTCCTAATTCTAATAATTTTTTTTGTCCACCCGAAAGGTTTCCAGCTCTTTCATTAGCTAAATGTGTTAAATTAAGAAAATCTACAACCTCATAGGCTTTTTCTCTAATAACTTTTTCCTCTTTTTTAACTAGTCCAGGCTTAATAAGTGCATTTAATAAATTTTCTCCACTTTGATTTGAAGGCACCATCATTAAGTTTTCTAATACTGTTAAGTTTGAAAATTCATGTGCAATTTGAAATGTCCTCAATAATCCTCTGCCAAACAACTCATGCGATGGTACATCAGTAATATTTTCATCATTAAATATTACCTCTCCATCATTAGATTTTAAATTTCCAGCTATTAAATTAAATAATGTTGTTTTTCCTGAACCGTTTGGTCCAATTATTCCAGTGATTGAGCCTGATCTAATATTTAATGAGCAATTTGATACTGCGGCGAGTCCTCCAAATAACTTTGTAAGATTATTTACCTGTAGGATATTATCAGACATTTTACTTACTTTTTTTTAATCTATTTAAAACGCTGTTTGCTGTTTTATTTAGTAATTTGTAAAACCCAAGTTTTCTTAATTCTTTAACAGCTTGTTCATTTAAACCTTTTGGGGTTTGTGAATTTTTAACAAGTATTTTTAAATCTTTATTTGAATTAATTTTTGCATCCTCAGATAAAGCAATAAATAAAGAAGTAATATACTTTTGAGAGTCACTTCTATTAATTCCCTTTTTTACTAACCATTCACTCAGAGTTTGTAGTAATTCATAAAATGGCGCCATCATTGATGAAGTTGACCAAAAATTTAGTGATAGGTTTTCATTTTTTATTTCAATAGATGTGCCAAGCTTATTAAAAAAATTTCTAACTTGTTTATCTGGTGGAAAAATTGGCACCGGTCCTTTTCTTATGGAAATTGGAGGTAATGGAATTGCTCTAATAATCTTAGTTTTAACTTTAATATATTTTTTTAATTCAGCCATTTTTATAGTTGATATAAAACTTACTATCGTTTGACCTTTTTTAAATTTTAGTTTTGGAAGAATAATTTTTCCAATCGTTGGTGTTACGGCTAAAAAAACCCAATTTGATTGATTTATAATATCCTGATTATCAGTAGATATTTTTATCTTTTTACTTTTTCTTTTAAGTTCACTTGAAATTTTTGAATTTCTCTTTGAAATAATTATTTTATTAATTTTTAATCTTGACCCCAGTATTCCATTGATTACTGATTTTGAAATATGTCCTGTACCAATAAATCCGATTTTCATGATAAACTAAGTGATTATTATCACTAAAATTAATTAATTAGTAAAAAAAGAACCTCTAATTCTTAGTAATTCTCTTGATAATTTTTTATTTTCTACAAATGGTTTTCTACCATGAAGCCAGAAATAGTTATTTGCAACTACTGAAAAGCCAACTGGTAAAGGCATTACAATCTTTTTTTGACTTCCTTCTAAAGAGTCTGATAATTTTTGTAGAAATAGTCCTTGTTCCATATTTTTGGGTTCCGGAAATTGGTCTATGTAAGAAATTTGTGGTTTTCCATTTTCGTCTTCTGAAAAAACAGGATGTTCCACCTTGTAATCAACATTTTTACTTTTTGGAGAACCCCATAAAAAGTTTTGTTTTCCAACTTTATCATTAGTTAAGCTATCTAAATGTTCCCAATCATCAAGATGTAACATTGCAGTTTCACCTCCTTGAACATTTTCTTCCTCCATTTTTAACATTAATAACCAATCAGTTTTTTCTTTGACGTAAGTTCCATCAGTATGAAGATCCATATTGGTATACGCTTTTCTAAGATATGAGTCGCTATTGTCCTCATGTTTAACGTGAAATCTCGCATAATATTTTCCAGCCATTGAGTCAAAATTTGGATTACCAAGTAAGTGTGTTACAGCTGTTGATAGTTTGATAAGAAAATTATTATCAATTTTTTTGGATTTATTTTTAGGTCCTATAATAAAACAGCCAGTATCTCTATCTCTTAAAACAGAGTTTATAAATTTTCCTAGCTTTCCCCCCGTAGAATCATCTAAAGATTTTGCAAGTGTAAATCTAGTAAAAGGTTTATATTCAAGAGCTGTAATATCAAATTTTTTAAAAGGAAATATTAATTTATCTATAATTTCATCTTCAATTTTAATATTTATTATTCTTTTGGAATAGTCACTAAATGAAATATCAAACCCTTGAATAGTATCTAAGCTATCCATTATAATTATTTATTACAAACTCCAATTGAATTTGGTCCACATGTTTCACCATTGGTCCATGTAGCTCCGATTAAATTTGCTCCATCAAAGTTAGCATTGGTCATATTTGATGAGGTAAAATTAGCTTCCATTAGATTTGCATTTTGAAAATTTGCTTCAATTAACGTTGAACCCATAAAATCAACCCTTGTCATATTTGCTCCTGTAAAATTAGCTTTTTCAAAATTTCCGCCTACGAGAGTTGATTCATATAAGTTAGCTCTTACAAATGATGACTCTGGAAAAGTTCCAAATGACAAATTTGATGTCATCATAATACTTTTATCAAAATTTACTTGTATAAAACTTGCAAATGATAAATTTGAGTTAGGCAAATAGCTGCCTTGTAAATCTTGTCCATCTGAAAATCTACAGTTAGTATAATCAACACCATCGGTTAAAGGATCATCACATGCTGCGTGTGATATAACTGGTATTAAAACCAAGAAGAATAGTAAAATAATTTTTTTCATTTATATCGTAAAGCTACTTAATAAAAACATAATGATAGCAGAGAATAAAGTTGGGTAAACTAAATTATTTCTAGTTAATCTAAAAATTATTATAGCTAAAAGCACAACAATAAATCTATACAAATAATTACTGTCAGAAAGTGCACCAGCTGGAAATATTATCATTCTAGAAATTAGAGCAGCCAATGTCGAATAGGCTAAATAATTAAACCACCTATATATTTTAGTATTTTCATCTATTATTTCAGATGTAAAAGCTCCTAAAAACCTTGAAATATAAGTAGCTAAAGAAGTAATAACTATAATTAAAACTATATTAGCTGACATTTTTCTCTCCTATTACAAAAGCAACAGTTCCAGCTATAAACCCACCGATCAAAACACACCAATCAGGGCTAATAAGATAAAATAAAGGTCCTAAGATAGCTCCTAAAATTATTGAAACATTTAATTGTATAGACTTCATTACACCTATCATTGTGCAAGTAAAATAAATTGGATTAATTATAGCGAGTCCAATCATCATCTCTCTATTTAAGAAATCAGCTGAGTAATAACCTAAGATCGTTGAAAAAATTGCTATCAACCAAGTTGCAGTTCCAATTCCAATCCAAAAGTCAACTCTATATTTTTTTTCAATTTCTTTATAATTATTTTTAAGGATTAACCACGAAGATACCGCAACAAAATGGCATGAAAGATAATACTTCCACCTCGGTTGGCTTTGATGCTTTAATAATGGCATTAAAGATACAGTCATCGGATACAACCTTGCATTCACCAACCAAACAGCAAAAAATAAATTAAGTAATGAAACTCCTATCAATATCGATTCTGCCATCACAAGTGAGCCAGGTAATGCATAAGTTAAAAAGGTAGAAAAAATACTTTCTTGAATTGAAAAACCTAAATTTTTTAATAAAGCTCCAATTGCTAAAAAACTTAATCCAAGAGCAATTGCAGGGCTATCGAATTCTTTTGCACAAAGAATTCCTTTAAAAAAGTATTTTGAGTTAATCATCCGCCTAGAAATAGACG